>JBELHA010000136.1:0-2514 GCA_042091695.1 Flavicella sp. | reverse complement strand
GGCGCGGATTTGTAATCCGTGCCTATAACCCGATATCCCCGATAGCGCGGATTTGTAATCCGTGTTCTATTCTGATATCCCGATAGCGTGGATTTACAATCCGTGTTCTATTCTGTAACCCGATGGCGCGGATTTGCAATCCGTGCCAACAACCCGATATCCACAAGTAGGGTCGCAAAAATCAAATACACCCAAAGTACTTTCATTCCAAAAATCACGATAGCGCGGATTTGCAATCCGTACCTACAACCCGATATCCACAATTAGGGTCGCCAAAAATCAAATACACCCAAAGTACTTTCATTCCAAAAATCACGATATCGCGGATTTGCAATTCGTGCCAACAACCCGATATCCACAAGTAGGGTCGCAAAAATCAAATATACCCAAAGTACTTTCATTCCAAAAATCACGATAGCGCGGATTTGCAATCCGTGCCAACAACCCGATATCCACAAGTAGGGTCGCAAAAATCAAATACACCCAAAGTACTTTCTTTCTAAAAACCCACACAGCCATTTTATGCTATGTTTTCTCCTGGAGCAAGGAATCTAAAAGCTAAGAAGTAAGAACTTGTGAGGGGGAGAAGTTTACAATGGAAAAATATGTAGGACAAATACGCTTCTTTTTAGTCATAACAGAAAGAAATAAACCCCTATATTTACGTTCGAAACTATGAGAATACATTACCGACATACAAGTACTTTAGGGCTAAACCCATACAATGACCAAACCGAGCTCTTAATCTACGGAGTCAGCCGTTATGGTGTTTACAAAAAAGAACAAAATATCCAATACGACCTAACAGTGTATTTGGGCAATGTAGGTTTGAGCTACACGAATAATGAAGGTGATATAGAAATAGTAGAAGAAAACAACTATTATCCTTTTGGGCTTAAACACAAGGGGTACAATAATGTTACCAGTCCTAATGGGAATAGCGTGGCGCAGAAATTTAAATACAACGGTAAAGAACTTGAAGAAGCTCTTGATTATGATATGTATGAATATGGAGCTAGACATTATGATCCTGCTTTAGGTAGGTTTGTTATTTTGGATCGTTTGTCAGAAGATTATAGTTTTCAATCACCATATGCTTATGCGGCAAATAATCCTGTAATTTATATAGATAAAAATGGAGATGGTCCTATTTTAGGAATTATTGGAGCTTTTGCAGGAGCTATAGTTGAAGCTGGTTCTCAAGTTGCTGGTGCTTATGCAACAGGCTCTTCTTTTTCTGAAGCAGTTAGTAATATTGATTATGCTGATGTTGGAATCGCGGCATTAGAATATGGAGTAGCTGGGTTAACAAATGGTGCTAGTTTAGCTGTGGGAGCAGTTGTGTCTGATGTGGCTAAAGCAGCTATAGATATAAAATCAGATGGTGTTGTTAATATTGTTGGAGCTGGAAAATCTCCTTTAAAAGCTGGTGTAGAACTTATTGTGGGTAAGGTTGCTGGTGATGTATTAGGAGGTGTCTCAAAAAAGATATCTGATAATGTATCAGATGCTACTGGAAAAGTTGTAAATAAAGTTTCAGGGAAACTTGATGAAGTTTTTGAATCATCCAGTTCTAGTTTAAGTTCAAAAACTTCGGCAAAAGACTTAAAATTAGATATTCAAGGAGCTGATAAAATGGCTAAACCTCTAACAGATTCAGCAGCAAATGCAGTACAAGTAGAAATTACTAAAAAACCAATAGTTGATGCAACAGAAGATGAATTATAAAATTTTGATTAAGTCGTTAAGAGTTTTTTTTATTAGTACTGTAATTATATTTGTTTTTTCTTCCTGTGTTAAACCGATACCTAAACATCGTAGAATCTATACAAAAGGAGAGATTGTAAAAATATTTTATAATAAAGAATATTGTAGAATTAAATTTATTGATAGCTTAGGAAACGAAATTATAGGATCTTATATTCATATATTCCGTGGTTTAAAACTAGGAGAGAAATATACTATGGCTTATGATAAAGATGATATAGATAATGTAAATATCTATTTTACAGCACCTGTAATAGAGGATACTTTAAAATATTCTAATTCAAAGGCAATTATTACAAGAAACTCTATTGCTGGTCATAACAATAGTAATTATTCTAGTTTTATTTATAGATATAATGGCAGTAGATATAAAAGGTTCCAGCACTTAGTAGATAGAAATATTAAAAAAGGTGATACAGTAGATATTTTAATTAATAAGAATAGACCTGAAATAGCATACGTTAAAGGAAGTAACTCTATTACCAAATAATTAAGTTGATTTAAGAATGAAGAAAAGTATTTTAATTATTTTTATAAGTGCGGTAACTTTTGCACAAAACACTGAGAAAACAGTAAATAATTTATTGGATGTAACAGGAGTACATTTAGAGCTACAACAATTAGATGCAATATTCGAAGCGAAAATAGTAGAGTGTTAGACGTCAGCAAAAAGTGAACAATTCGGGATGATTTTTTAAGAGAGAGTTTTTATTAAATTTATAAATCTCAAACTCATCAGAAGATGTC
>JBELHA010000135.1:0-2564 GCA_042091695.1 Flavicella sp. | reverse complement strand
GTACCACACGGGATAAATCTTATTTTTAGATTTATCCCTTTTTTATTCTTCGATTGTTATTGGTAAATTTATCCAAAGAAAAAGAGTTCTGTGTGATAAACAATAATCGAATAATTGTCGTATTACCAGCGTTTAACGCTGAAAAAACACTCGTGAAAACCTACAATGAAATTCCTTTTGACATCGTTGATGATGTAATTTTAGTTGACGATAACAGTACTGATATGACGGTTTTAGAGGCAAGAAAATTAGGCATAAATCATATTGTTAAACACGAACAAAATACGGGCTACGGAGGCAATCAAAAAACCTGTTATCAAAAGGCCTTTGAATTGAATGCTGATATCATTGTGATGTTACATCCAGATTACCAATATACGCCCAAGTTGATACATTCAATGTGCTATTTGATAGCAAATGATGTATACCCCGTTGTTTTGGGATCACGTATCTTAGGAAACGGAGCACACAAAGGGGGCATGCCATTTTATAAATATACAGCAAATCGGTTCCTTACCTTATTTCAAAATCTATTGATAGGTCAAAAGCTTTCCGAGTATCACACTGGCTACCGAGCATTTTCGTCTCAAGTTCTCAAGGAAATCAATTTTGAAGTAAATTCTGATGATTTTGTATTTGATAACCAGATATTGGCTCAAATCTGCTATAAAGGATATGAAATTGCTGAGATAACCTGCCCCACAAATTACTTTAAAGACGCCTCTTCCATTAATTTCTTAAGGAGTTGTACATATGGATTTGGTGTGATCAGAACATCCATTAAGTATTTTCTCGCAAAAAGGTTTAATATTCAATCAAGATTATTTCGATGACAACAAACTTCAAAATTTACACCTCTTTGGCAATACTGCTTATAGTGAACCTTATGTTTTCCTTTAAATACCTTTCGAGACTCACGGATTATGGTCTTTATGTGTCGATTTTTCTCGTATTTCTACAACTCACAGTTTTTAAACTCACAAGTAAAATTTCTATTTCTGATCATTCAAAAAAAAACATTTCCTTTTTCTTTTTATTTGCGCTTGTGTGTCTGATATCCGTTTCTCATTTTATGATACCGTTGGAGTCCCTTAATGTTGACCGATGGAGTGTTATTTCCTCTTTTCTAACAGAATTATTCAATGGAAATTATCCGTATTATGCAAAATCACATTTGGGTAATTATCCTGGCCCAATGCCTGTTTATTTCTTAATTGCAGCACCCTTTTATATCATTGGAGAACTGAGTATTCTAAGCACTTTGGGTTATTTTTTGATAACATTACTTTTTATTAAAAAAGTAAAACAATTAGCAAATGCAGAATTTCTTCTTTTCTATTTGTTTACATCTTTTTTTCTCCTTTGGGAAATTACCACTCGCAGTAATATTTTTACATACACTTTATTGACACTGATAGTCCTCCTTGAGTTTTCAAAGCTCGATACTCAAAACATTAGAAAGTTCATTTGTGTTGCTGTTTTAACAGGACTTCTACTTTCCACAAGAAGCGTTTATATTTTACCCTATATAATATTCTTTTTATCGACTCTTTTGAGAAAAGAAATATCTTTCAGACTTTTTGTTCTTTTTACCTCGATTTCCATTGCAGCGTTTGCTGCTTCATTTATCCCAATTCTATGGGGATACAAAGACGAATTTTTTGTAATAAACCCTTTTATTATCCAGTCCACCTTTCTAATTCCAAAGCTCTACACTCTCCTTTTTATATTAATTTCAATGATGTTATCATTTTTCGTAAAAAGCATCAAGGATAAAGTTTTCTACAGCGGCTTAAGCTTATTTATCGCAATTTTGATTTATTCAACCTATCACGTATACAACTTTGGGTTCCATGAATCATTAATTGAAAGCAGGGTAGATATTTCTTATTTTATTTTTTGTGTACCATTTCACATTAAATTTCTAATGGATTACAAAGTCCAAAAAGCTTAATTTAAAATAAACATTTGAGATATACTCTCAATAGTTTGTGGTCTACATGTTTATAATTATTCGAAAAAATCACTCATTAACTCCAAAGCTAAATACCAAACTTTCTCAAAAAAGTAAGTGATTGTTTCGAAAATAGATCAAAGGGGTGTACGATTATCCTCAAGAACAATTTATTGTTTTTGAGGATATTTTTTTGCCCCCAAGATTTTATCTGGAAAATCCGTAATAATCGCATCAACGCTCCAATAAATGAGTTCATCGATTCGGTCCTTTTCATTTACAGTCCATGTGTGAATTTCAAACCCTTCATCTTGAATATAGTTGATTGTTTCCTGCGTCAAATGACCATGTTTGGGATTAATAGCAAAGGCATTGAGCTTGCGCGCAATCGGGATTGCTTCAAGAGGATTCTTTTCTGTTAAAACGGCAATACCAAACTCATTTGTAAGTTTTCTAAATTCATGCAACTCATCCCAATCAAAACTTGAAACAAACAACTGATTCATTTTCCAGCGTCCCGACTCAACAGCTCTTAGCATGATATTAAGGACCCCTTCTGAAGTATTTTTTCCTTTGAGTTCAATATTGAGCTGAACGCTTCCATCAATGA
>JBELHA010000134.1:1391-2598 GCA_042091695.1 Flavicella sp. | reverse complement strand
AGCACCTGACTCATAATCAGGTGGTCCTTGGTTCGAGCCCAAGTGGGTCCACTTTGAAACTAGAATAGCCTTGCAGTAATGCAGGGCTTTTTTTATGCGCTTAGGTTACTGTTTTACTGGGGTTTTTCGGATTTTAAAACCTTTTTAATTAGAACGCTTGTATCATTTGACTTTCAAAGAGCGGTTTAAAAATAGCTTTTTTATTTGGGTTTTTTGGCAGACATTTGGCAGACATTGTAATTACACCTTTAAAAAATGTCTATGAATTTTACAGAAGAACAACTAAATGGTAATTTATATGATTTAATATTTAGTGAAAACAAATGTAACGCAAGTTGTTTGGCTGATAGGTTTGATTTAGATGGCAATGTAAAAAGAGAATTACGCGATAGGTTTTGGCCAATAATAGAACTAAATGATTATAGCAATAAAGAATTATTGTCTTTTATTAGTTTTAAAAAGGAAAGGTTTGAGTTGGCAAATGATTATTTTGATTTGGACATCTTTCTTTCTGAACCAAATTTAAATCTAGACTATCTTAAGTATGAGTGTAGTGAATATTATCGGTTAAGACCTAAGTTATGGGACACAATAGATAATACCTATTTTTATGAGTTTACAACTGCTATAGATGTTAATGAAAACACACTTTTAATTTCTAGCCTTAACCCAAACCAATTAAAGTATTATTTTAAAAAGTGTCTCGATTTTATTGAAAGTCTTAAATCAGATACTTTATTCAAATCTAAATCAAAGAAAGTAATTACTAAAGGATTTAAATGTTTTAATAAAACTAGAGACAACGCTAAACTGAAATCATTATTAGCTTCCTTTACCGAATATGATTTGTTAGATGGTTCCACCAAGCTATCAGACTTTTCTGCAGTTTTTTGTGCTGAAGAAATTAAAAGCCCTTTAGTATGGATAAGTACTCAAGCTAATTTAATTTATATGATAAAATCATTGTGTGATAAGAAGGTTGTCTTAAAAAATGATAGTGATAAAAAGTGGAAGATAACTGTTGAATCTTTTATTCAAAAGGATGGAAAAAAGTTTGATTCTACTGTATTAAAAGGTAATTCATCAAAGCCAAATCCAAAAGGTTCTTCAATTATCGATAAAATCATTAAAAACAAATTTTAATAATTAAATCTCTTATTGTTTTATAAGTTGCATATTTAAACAGGGTTAAGTGTAGATCGGAAGA
>JBELHA010000134.1:0-1381 GCA_042091695.1 Flavicella sp. | reverse complement strand
GGTTAAGTGTTTTTTTGTACTACACTACTTACTACGTTTATTTAGGTGTAGTATTTCTGTGCTCAATTTCTCAGAATCTTTGCATTACAAATTTTAAATATTTTTATATGCAACAGTCTACAAAGGAAACATTAGAAAAACAGATTACCGAGAAAAGTCTTATTTACTTAGCCTTTTCAGGAGAACCAAAAACTATGCGAATGGTTGAGGCAGAAACATCCATTCGAAGAACTAATTTCACCGCCTTAGTAAATACGTGGGTAAAAGAAGGAAAAATTTATCTTGTAGAATATGGTAGGTGTAAAGATTCTAATATCAATGGAGTAGGTTACTACAGTACAAATGAACAGTATAAGCCAGTGTCTAATCAATTAAACTTGTTTTTATAATGGAGGGTACAAAAACTAAAAAAGAGGGCTTATTTGTTGTAAAAACTGCCAATGATTGGATTGAGGAAGTAAAGAATGTTCCAGTTCCTAATATGCTGTTTAGCGAGTTTTGGCACGAGAAAGAAATCTGTTTCTTATTTGCAGATACGAATTTAGGAAAGTCAATTCTAGCTGTTCAAATTGCTGATAGTATAAGCAAGGGTGTTCCTGTCGATGGAATGAAGTTGGAAGCATCAAAACAGAAAGTACTGTATTTTGACTTTGAGTTGAATGCCAAACAATTTGAATTGCGTTATTCACAAATAGATGCTGTTTCAAAACTTTCTTGTAATCACTACCAGTTTGATGATAATTTCAAACGTATTGAAATCAATAGTGATTTTGTCTATGGTAAGAGTACAAGCTATTCTGAGTATCTAAATAAATGCATCGAAAGTTGTGTTGTTGAAACTGCCGCTAGAGTTTTGATTATTGATAATCTAACGTACCTGAAAGATGAGATGGAAAACTCTAAAAATGCACACCCATTGATGGCACATTTAAAGCTTTTAAAATCCAAGTATGATTTGTCAATTCTAATACTGGGGCATACACCTAAAAGAGACTTGTCCAAGCCGATTACTAAAAACGATTTGAGTGGAAGTAAGATGCTGATGAATTTTGCAGATAGTAGTTTTGCGGTTGGAGAAAGTACCTTGGATAGTAGCATAAGGTATCTAAAACAGATAAAAGCTAGGAATACTGAAATTGTTTACGATACTAACAATGTAGCCCTCTGTAGTATTGAGAAAAAGGATAATTTTCTGAAATTTACCATTGAGGGAGTTGGGAGTGAATCAGAACATTTAAAAGACTTTCAAAAAGAAGATAAGGACTTGTTGTACGATGAAGTTCGTACTCTTAAAAGTCAAGGGAAAAGCAATGTGGAGATTGCAAAGCACTACAATGTATCTGAAGGAGCAGTTAGGAAATGGTTGAAAAAGACAGCTTAA
>JBELHA010000133.1:0-2608 GCA_042091695.1 Flavicella sp. | reverse complement strand
CTTTCTTCTCTTGTGTTATTGTTGTATGCTGCGAAAAAAGGGAGGGTATAAGCTTGCTGTTGTGTATTTGTATAGTTACGTTTGCGCCATCTAAATGCTATTGCTATGACGCTTCGATTTCTAGGTGTGTATTTTTTATGTTGCACCACTCTATTTGCACAATCAGGTAAAACTAATGTTTTTCGTGATACAGTCTCTGATGTTTATTTTTCGGATAAAGTTTCAGACCCCTATCAGTGGATGGAAGGTGCTACAGATCCTCATCTTGCACCTTGGTTAGAACAACAACAAAAGAAGACTTCTAAAAAGCAACGCTCATTTAGTCGTATGTGGACTTTGCGAACACAGTTGGCGACAATCTACAACAAAGGAAAAGTGGAGGAGCGTGACAATTATGTAGAGAAAGATGGAAGGTTTCAATCCAAATACGAGTTTGATACCAAAATTGTGAGTTACAAAAGAACTCCAGACTTGCTGTATCGTGTAAGAGGTTCTAAAAATTACAAATCTTTGGTGAAAATTAAATCACTTCAAAAATTCAAAGAAGAGCATATTCTTATTCACGATCATATTGTGAATACTCCTCTTGATTTGGTGGCAATTGTAATCTCTCGTGATGGTACTGATTGGAGAGAGGTGCACTTTTACAACCTGTTAACAGGTGAAAAGCTAGAAGATCAATTACAGTATTTAAGAAATTCAAGTTCTTTAGTTTGGGATGGAAATGGACTGTACTATGATCGCTATAGTACCCCGATAAATGGGGGGAGATTGACAGAGACAGCAAAGGGGCAAACTGTGTATTACCACCATATGGGAAAGCAACAATCACATGATAAAAGCATGTATACAAATCCGGACCGCTCAGGAGTCAATCGTTTTATTTTTTCGAAGCTAGGGGAGGATAAGCTTTTGTTTTCTCACTTTTATACAGTGCGAAATGTGATTTATAAAGCAATGTCTTTTGTGCAAATGAAGCAAGGTGATTCCTTTTTTCTTAAGAATTTTATGTTGTATCCCAATGATGTAGATGCTGAATTTTCAATAGCAACTCTATTGGACAACACATTGGTTTTAAAGACAAATTGGAATGCACCCAATGGTAAGGTCTTTGCCGTCGATATCACTGGAATGAATCAAATCACGGAATTGATCCCTGAATACGATATCGATTTGAGAGAGGTAAACCGATTGGGGAAAGATAAATTGGCTTGTGTGTATAGAAAAAAAGGAGAGTATTCTGTTTTGATATTCGACTTTCAGGGACAACTACTCAAAAAAATTACGTATCCAGAAGGTAAAGTGGTCAGAGGTTTTTATGAAAATGACACCAATGCAACGCATACTGAGTTTTCGATTGCTTCGTATTTCCACCCAGACTTATGGTTTCAAATTTCTTTGGATGATCTTTCGGTCAAACCAAGCCGAACAACTTGGACACCATTTGATGCGAATGATTTAGAGACGCGTTATGTGACTTATACATCAAAAGATGGGGTTGCTGTTCCAATGTATGTTACTTGCTTAAAAAAGACCAAATTGAACGGTAAAAACCCAACACTTTTGTACGGCTACGGAGGCTACGGTATTACTGTCGAGCCTAGCTATAGTAAAGAGATTGCATTGTGGTTGCTACACGGAGGTATTTATGCGGTGCCAAATATTCGTGGAGGTGGAGGAAAAGGACTTGCATGGGAGAAAGCTGGAAAACGACTAAACAAACAAAATGCGATTTCGGATTTTATTGCTGCTGCAGAATATTTGATAGAGAATAAGTATACAAGTCCCGAAAAACTAGGGATCAAGGGAGGTTCGCACGGAGGGATGCTCGTTGGAGCTGCAATTACGCAACGTCCTGAATTGTTCAAAACCGCCATAGCTGAAGCAGGTATCTTTGATATGTTGCGTTGGGAAAAGTATACGGTAGGAGGAGTCGCTACCAATCTCCTAGAATTTGGATCTGTTACTGATAAAGATGAGTATGATAATTTGAAATCTTTCTCACCGCTACACAATTTGAAAGAAGGAGTCCACTATCCCAACACACTACTTGTAACTGGTGACAAAGATGACAGGGTATTGCCTTTTCATTCTTATAAATTCTTAGCCTCGCTTCAGGAAAAAAGCAATTCCAATTCTGAACACAATCTCTATGTGGTTCCAGGAGCCGGCCATGGTGGGGCTTTGACTCATGATGATTGGGTCAATAAAACCTTGTTTACGTACTATTATCTATTTGATCAGCTCAAGCTTAGGTTTTGGTAGTGTGTACTTGTATTCCTTCATAATTTTGCTACAATGAACTTTTTTAGTGTAGTTAGTTTGGTGTGTTTTGATATCACAACTATACTTTAAAAACTAATTATCTAATAAATGTATTTTAATTTATCCTTTTAAGGATTTAATTACTGAGAATAGCATATTTTTTGACCTCTTGTAGTGCTTTTTTTTAGAGAGTACTAAGCTATCATATGACTAATAATTCATGAAACATACTCGCCTTTGCAATTTTTAGTAGTGTTCAGTATTAAATGGATAGTAAAATCTTTACTAATAGTGTTTTTATATCTCTCTGATATTCAAAAAGAAAGAACACTTGTTTAAACAT
>JBELHA010000132.1:0-2646 GCA_042091695.1 Flavicella sp. | reverse complement strand
AAAAACCAGTAATAAGACGAACTCTGTTTTTGTTGGTTTGGGTATTCTACTATTACTGATCTCTTTTATATTTTTCTTAAAACATAGAAAAAAACAGCATTTAGCTTATGGTTTTATTGGAGTTCTGCTACTATTGTTCTCTGCTTGTAACAAGAATGACAATTCAGACATAGTTAATGACAATTCAGACATAGATGAAGAGCCACTTCCTATTCTGCCAGCAAATGGTATTTCTTTTATGCAATCTATTTTTGGTAGTTTTTCTGAAGTTGGAACTTCCTCAGATGACACATACTTTTATGTTTCATCTAACGGGATTCCTAGCCACAATATGATGGTTGGTATTACCAATTGGCAACAACAAATACCTATAAATCAAGATTATTCTGGAACGAATAGTTGGGCTATTCCTATTCGACCAGTCTTAGCTGAAAACCCTTTAAGTACACAAACAAACTTATTAAAAGGAGCAATTGCTATAGCAGCTAATGGCATCCCTATTTTTAATCCGCTAAATAATCGTAGTGAAGATGCAAATGCCATAGGTGAGCTAGACCAATGGGGTGGACATTGTGGAAGAGCTGACGATTATCATTACCACCTTCCTCCTATTCATTTACAAGCAACAATAGGGGCAGGCAAACCTGTTGCTTATGCAGTAGATGGATTTCCTGTTTATGGCGAAACTACCGAAGAATTAGATGAATATCTTGGCAGGTTTAATGACGATGGGAGTTATCAATATCACACCATAACTCAATTCCCTTATTTTATAGCTGGCATGCGAGGGGAAGTTACTTTAGATCCAACCACTTCTGCTCCTGAAAATCAGGTGATACCTCAAGCTATGACAAAAGGTGTTCGCCCTGCATTAGAACCTCTTAACGGTGCAGCAATTACAAATTTTCAAGCAACCGGAACAAACTCTTACTCTTTAACCTATTCTCTGAATAGTGAAAACTATAGGATCAACTACGGTTGGGATAATAACGGAATATATACGTATGAGTTTATCAATCCAAATGGCAACTCAATAACAGAAACTTACCAAAGATAATTCACATCTTAAAATGAAAAAATTAATATGAGAACAATTGAGATAATTACAGTGGTGTTGTTGTTCTTCACTACTAGTTGTGATAAAAAAAGTGAAGATGATGAAACCGCATTACCTTTTGAAACATCCGATTACACAGGAACCGCTTCTGTTACACAAGGATTTGCAAGTACAACTACAGCCAATCTGTTACCACAAGGACAAAGAGTTGCTGGACTAGGTAGCATAACTGCTAGCGATAATACGGTTTGGACAGTTCCTGCTGATGTGAACTATACGGAAAATTCTTTCCCTTTTGCTGCAGACCTTAACAATCCATACGGCACACAATATGCAAGTGCAACAGAAGCTCTTACTGCATTTAATGCGAATGATATCATTGAAATAGATGCAACTGGCGAAATTATTACAGCCTATATTTTTGCTGATAATTATTTCGAATTATACGTCAATGGAATACCCGTTGGCAAGGATGCTATTCCTTTTACCGAATTTAATTCACATATTTTAAAATTCAAAGTGTCTACACCATACACCATAGCTATGAAACTAGTGGATTGGGAAGAAAACTTAGGATTGGGCTCAGAAAAACAAGCAACGGCTTATCATCCAGGTGATGGCGGAATGATTGCTGTTTTTATGGATGCTAGTGAAACAGTTGTCGTAAGAACGAGTGATGAATGGAAAGCACAAACTTTTTATACTGCTCCAATTAAAGATTTAACTTGCCCTACAGAAAATGGAACAACTCGCAGCACAGCAAATTGTTCTACCGCTGATGTAACAGATGCTAGTGATTTTTATGGATTGCATTGGGAGATACCTAGTGATTGGACATCAGAAAGTTTTGACGACTCAAGTTGGTCTTCCGCAACCATTTATACATCTTCGGAGTTAGGAATGGATAATAAACCTGCCTATACAAATTATCTAAACGTATTTGACAATGCTGAATTTATTTGGTCAACGAATGTCATTTTAGATAATGAGGTAATTGTGAGGTATACTGTTAAATGAAAAAAAACTGCCAATAATGTATAAAAATACTGCTCTCACTTACATGTATATTTCTGATTTTACAATCATAAAAGGTGTTGAATAGTATCGATAATTTCAAAATTGAGTCGTTTGGGCTACTAATTTTTATAGCTTGGATTATTAATATGTTTATTTGGAATATTTACTTTTCTGGTTTTATGTGAATTACCGTTTATGCAATTTCTTAGTGCTTCCCACTTATCTAAGTCTATCTTTTTGTGTAAACTTATGTTACACCTTTTTTGATTTGCGGTTTCTCTAGCATACAGGTTTGCGTAATTGTTTTTTGTCCGTGAGGAATTGATACAAATGAGAATGGAAAAGGTGGTTTTTGCATTCATAGCTGTCGTCTTTAAAGTTTATATCTTTTTTTATAGACGAAAATCAAATCAACTACTATACAATTTTCTTCAAAATTCTAGGAAAGGATTCTGAGATTTTACAGGCTTTAGAGCTTATAATCGGTTATAAAAATTAGGTTTTATTTTTTATAACCGATTTTATAACCCAAGTTACGGTTTTTTTTGGTTTTGTTTGAACCCCCTATAATC
>JBELHA010000131.1:0-2772 GCA_042091695.1 Flavicella sp. | reverse complement strand
TAGTGGAAAACATAGCATAAAATGGCTGTGTTGATTTTTGGAAAGGGAGTACTTTGGTTGGTTATTGTTAGATACTGTTCTAATGTGGATATCGGGTTATTGGCAGGGGTTGTAAATCGGAGCTATCGGGTACATTTTTATGTAACTGGAATGTTATTTTTGTTTCAAACCATCCATTAATTTCATTGGGTCTTTTCTATTGTCAAAAACTCTTAGAATGTATATTAACGTATCCTTTTTTTGTAAGTATACAATTTTATAATAGCCTACAACAATTCTTCTGTAAGGCTTTCCAATTATGTTATCGTAAGACCATTGCTCTGCATAGATAGTATCTGAAACACTTTGAAGTATTTCAGCTCTAACTTTTGTTGCGAAATCAATTGAAAAAACTTCCTTGTTGAAGTGATAGATATTCTTTAGATCTTTCTTCGCATAAACATCCCACACTACTTTTAGAAATCTTTTTTTCATTTACCAATTCTCAACGTCTTTTAGCAAATCATCATGGGATGTAAATTGACCATTGTCTATTCTTTTTTTTGCTTCCTCAATTTTCCTGATATATTGCGATTTGGTTAATGGCTCTCCTTTTACAGTATGAACGACAATTTCTTCATCATTTAAAAGGATTTCTTTGATCTTAACTAAAACAGACTCTTTGTCTACATTTAGAATATGTTTCACTAATTCAAGTTTCTTTTGATACATGTCCATAATCAAACCATTTGTTTTGTAAATATACTAAAATCACAACGATTCATGAACTTATAAATTTTTCATTACAAGTAAAGAAACCTCTTAACGAATAATATCGGCTTGTAAAAAGTGGAAGCATCGCTTTATAAACACGGATTGCAAATCCGCGCTGACGGGTCTTAATTGAACGCGATGCATTCGCGTACTATCGAATTGATTATTTCAGAAAAAAATGAAATTTTCAGTCAAATTTACGATTCCAAAAAACCACTTCTTCGTATTATAGCTCATTCCTTTATTCGCAAACAAAATCTCAAATTCATGTCAGAAAAGCAATAAAAACAAAAACCCACTAAAAGGATTTCTAGAACCTAGAAAAGACATTAAACATCTTGCACTCTAAAAACACACAACACCTTAAAAAACAACAGGTTACAACAACTTCAAACAACTATTTCTTAACATTTGAATAACCTATACATTGCTAAAATAAAATACTTTTGCCGGCCGAAATGAATCACAAATCACAAAAAAAGTAGCACAGCTACCTCTTATTTCACCGTCATGAACAACACGTATTTTTTTATGGTCCTCAATGCCTTGGCAGGTCTTTTTTTGGTCTCTGCACAGATTGCTTACATCCGTAAATTACTCAAAAAAGAAATTACCCCTAGTGCGATTACTTGGTTGGGGTGGTCTCTATTGGTTGGGATTGCCTTGGTATCCCAATGGCAAGAAATGGGTTGGAACTGGAGCCTTGTCGGACACTTTTTCTCGGCCACAGGTTGTGGGTTTATTTTTGTTTTTACACTACTTTCTAAAAACTACGTGATTCGCTCCAATGACTGGGTATACCTTGTCTTAGGATTGGGGTGTGTTATTGTATACCTCAGCTCTTCGGATGCGCTTCTTACTACTTTATTTACCATCTTGGCAGATGCCATTATCGGTATTCCTACCATATTAAAAGCCATCAAAGATCCAGCAACTGAAAAAACAAGCGGTTGGAATATTTCCATGATTTGTTGGTCCTTGACCTTGGTGACTTGCATTGGAAACGATCTTATCTTTTGGTTGTTTCCCACCTACTGCCTCTTGTTCAATGGTACGATGAGTGTGTTGACCCGAAATCGTAGGATTCAGAAGCGAAATGTTGTTGCTTTTGGTTGATTCGAATACCATCTTAAGGGTACCTTACTCAATAATTGTCTCAGACTACAAGTAAAGACTGTCGCTATTGCTTAAATACTAAATAAATATGATGCAATAGTTATTGGTAAAGGTTTTCAAAAGATGAGTAAACACTTCAATTTCCGTAATGATAACGACATGCGGCTATGAACAAATTGCCATTTTTGAATGCATGCACCAAACGGTTTTCTGAAGAAATTCGTCGGAACCAATAGCCTTGTAAGTCTCCTTTGAGAGCTTCGGGTTTGCCGATTCCTTCAAATGGAGTGCGTTGACAACTTTTTATCAAGTCATTGATTCGTTTGACACGATTGTGTTGACTTTTTGCCAATATAGATAGTCTTTCCATGAAATTAAAGACCAGATTATCTTCATGATTTGGACAATTCACTTTCAAAAACCTCACCACTTTCAAGAGCTTTGATTGATTCCATCAACACATCTCTATTTTTTCCACTGAGCAAATAACTTGTCTCTTTCAATGCATTGTATTCATTTAAAGAGATTAGTACCAAGTCCTTTCCATTTTTACGCTTGATGACAAGTTCACACACATCATTGAATACTTTGTCCAACCAATACTTCAAATTAGCTCTAAATTCGGTGTAATTTATAGTTTCCATACTACCAAAATACAACAAAGTACGTAAATAAGTACTTTTTAAACGCATAACTAGATTATTTGTATTTGTACAAAACCAATAGTACTCCTAAAACAAGAATACAGCTTCTGTAAAGCTATGCTATTCAATAATTACAATTCATTTTTAAATGGCTAATAATTTGTAGGAACATATATGAGACATACGGTGCATCTTTTACCTCTAGTAAAAGATGCTTCCTAAAACTTTAAGTCTTGTAAATCGTTTCACTTTCACTTAG
>JBELHA010000130.1:0-2814 GCA_042091695.1 Flavicella sp. | reverse complement strand
TCTATTTCGTACTTAGAAGGAACCAAATCCAAATCGTGGTCACGTAACTGTACCTGATTTACTTTTATATGAAATACCAAAGGTGAATTTTCAGGAATTCCAGACTGAGTAATATTTTTGTAGCCCAACCCTGAAGGTAAAAAGATAAATCCAGACCCCGCATTTTCATAATAAAAATCGCCGTCTGCCATTATCGTTTTATCACCTCCTTTAAACTTCGTAATTCCATGCGCCCATCCTTGCACTACGCTAGATAGTGAAAACCATATTGGATATTCAGGCCTTGAATCAAATACATATCCACCCAACAAAGAGCCTGTATAATTTACATATACCGAATCTACGGTACTGGCATATCCAATGGCATCAGGATCTGTACCTTCAACAGTTTTGTAAAAATACATAGTATAGTCTGTTGTAGTTTCATTGGCTTGAATCCCTACAATAGAATCTAAATTTTGATCGTCAGACAAAGGAGTCACTTCCGTTGTTTCAGCATCAATTAATTCAATGGCATCTGTTGTTGCATTGTAATAATGTTCTTCAAAATATACCCACAAAGAATCTTGATCTTTTGCTATCTGAGATTCATGGTCATAAGGATCTGGTACAAATCTATTGGTTTGATCATCATCACAAGCAATAAACGCTAACATTGTAAACGTAAAAAAATAAAAGCTTTTTTTCATCATTATCAAGAAAAGGTGTTCAGTTTTTAAAAGCTGCAATGTACAATTTTCCTATATTTGTGAAAAGAGAAACCTAACATTTTAACTTTTTGTATGAGAATTGATAAATACCTGTGGTGTGTGCGTTATTTCAAGACACGTTCCATAGCTACAGAAGCGTGTAAGAAGGGGCATATCAAGTTAAATAACAGCAATGTAAAGCCTTCAAAAGACACTTTTGTCGGAGATAAACTTATCGTACGTAAAAACCAAATAAACTACGAATTAGAAGTTTTAGACATTCCGAAAAACAGGGTCGGTGCCAAGCTGGTTGACCTCTATCGAAAAGATACCACACCCAAAGAAGCTTTTGACCATCAAGAACTTCTCAAACTCTCCAAAGACTATTACCGAAAGAAAGGTACAGGACGCCCTTCTAAAAAAGACCGACGAGATATTGACGACTATATCAATATAGACGATGACTTTGACGAAGACCTTGACTAGGAGGATGAGGAAGACTTTGACTAAGACTTTGACGAAGACGATGACGATGACGATGACGATGACGATGACGATGACGAAAATGTCTGATTGTTGTTCAAATTTTTAGAATAGTTTCCCTTTTTAAATTTATCGGCTAGCAATAGCAATCTTTTGTTATATTTGAAGAACCATAAAGCAAGTAAAATGACAGATACGAGCATTCTTAGTAACGCAGAAATAGAACACAAAACAAAGCGAATCGCTTACCAGATTTACGAGAGTAACAGTGACGAATCAGAAGTCGTACTGGCAGGTATTACAGGCAATGGTTTTGTATTTGCGAAGCGTATTCAACAGGTGTTGGAGGCAATATCACCACTAAAAATTACTTTGTGCGAAGTATTTATCAATAAAAAACAGCCACGAGAGGCAATTACAACATCGATACCGGTTTCAGACTATGAAAATAGTTCTTTGGTATTGATCGACGATGTCTTAAACTCAGGATCTACCTTGATTTACGGTGTAAAACACTTTTTAGATGTTCCTTTGAAACGTTTTAAAACCGCAGTATTGGTCAATAGAAATCACAAAAAATATCCAGTAAAAGCTGATTTTAAAGGTATTTCATTGTCGACCTCGTTGCAAGAACATATCGTAGTGGTATTTGACCCGCAAAATTCTGTTGCTTACTTAAAATAACAAAACGCCTACTGCTATAAAAGTCCAACAACTTCAGTAGCAATAGTGTCAATAGAGCGCTTGTCTACTGAGACTATATGGGATGCTTTTTCATAGAAAAAAGCACGTTCAAACAAATGTTTCCCAACAAACTCAGGCATGTCTGCATCTGCGATGTCCGCCACTAGAGGACGAGTCGCTTTGCCATAAACCAATCGCTCACAAATGGTTTGTATGGATGCTTTTAAATAAACCGAAGTGGCATGTGCTTGAATCAATTCCATGTTACCTGCAAAACAGGGTGTCCCCCCTCCTACTGACAACAAAAACGAACGGTCACTCGTCAAAAGCTCTTCTAAGCATTCCTTTTCCTTTTTACGAAAAAACACCTCTCCCTTTTGTGCAAAAAGTTCAGGAATAGACATCCCAGTTTGTTTTTCTATATAGGTGTCAAGATCTACCAATTTAAGTTTGTTACGTTTGCTTACTTCTTTGGCAATGGCAGATTTCCCACTTGCCATATAGCCTATAAATACGAGTTTCATGTGTCCGTGTATTGAATGTCAACTAAAATACAAATAACGGTTAAAAAATCGCAAAAAAATCATTGTCAAATTAAAATAAGCACTTATATTTGCACTCGCAATCACAGATTGTCAATGACCTGGTAGCTCAGTTGGTAGAGCATCTCCCTTTTAAGGAGAGGGTCCTGGGTTCGAGCCCCAGCCCGGTCACAAAACATGCTACTTTTTTAAGTAGCATGTTTTTTTTTGAAGGTATTTTATAAAGGTAAATAAGTTACTCGAAACAGCTATAAATTTTTATATAAAGATTTTTTTGTACGGCATACATTCTTATATTTGCAGCCTATACCAAATACTGAAAAGTAACAGCACACATGGCGGAATTGGTAGACGCGCGGGCTTGAGGGGCTCGTGTCCGAAAGGACGTGCAGGTTCAAGTCCTGTTGTGTGCACTA
>JBELHA010000129.1:0-2861 GCA_042091695.1 Flavicella sp. | reverse complement strand
ATAAGAGTAATATTTTTCATAGTATGGGCTTTCCTATTTTTAACGTATGTTTCCTTTTAACAAGTTGTAGTCACTGTAAGGATTTTCTTTCTTCTTTTTATCTATTTCGTTCAAGGGCACCAAGTCCTCGTCTTGGGTAGCGTTTGCATAGGGAATATCTTCTAATAAACTTTTTTCTGAAAGCTCTATATACCCAGATTGCAATTCCTCCCATCGATAAGCATAGGAATTCCCAATACGATTGACAACACGGTTGTTAACTTCAGAAGGTGTGCCTTCTTTGGCAATACGAACAACACCTGCTCCACTCAAAGCATCGTTCTGAGTAAACAATCTCCCGTGAGAGAGTAAGAAATAACCTGTGATGGAAGTAGTATTGTCTAATAATTTAGAATAAATAGCCAATTGCAAGGCTTTCTCTTCTTCTAGCAATGTCATATACTTCTTATCGCTATAGGTCCATTTCAAATCTATAACAACAGGAGTACCATTTTTAGAAAACAACAAATCAATAGCTCCTTTGATGAAAGTTCCGTTCAAATGACCTTCAGTAATAGATTCTGCCTCCATAAATTCAAGTGAATTGTTGTGAATAATTCCAACCAACGCTTCAAAGGACATCTGTAATTGCGTGCTAAAAGTTTGAAAGGCAATCTTGTTTTCTTCCAATAAAAAAGGCAAGGCCATTTGAGGTGCCAATTCCTCCAATTTTGAAGCGACAAGTGCTGAAAGTGAAGCTGTCTTTAAATCAATACTTCTCTCTTTGTCCAATTCGAGTAAGCTTTGTACTACTGCATGTGAAAGATTTCCTTTTAAAAGCATCAATTCTGGAATATCTCCCAAACCAGTATCGCTTATTTTAGCTTGGTATTGCAATACCCAATCCAATGGATTGTATACCAAATTCTCTAAACTACTGTAGCTTTCCACTGCTCTTTTTGCTAGCAAATCAGTTTTTGTAAATGCAATTGAATCACTAGTTGTAGGCAATTTCATTTGAGAAATCTCGGCTAACTTTGGAGCTTTCCATCCAAATTCTTGCAAACGTTGTTTGTCCGTATCATAAGCGAACTCAAAATCTTTTAGATTACTTACCATTGCAGAAAGCTGTGTGTACAATGGATGCTCAGTAGTGGGTGCTCCATTGTGGGTGTCACAAATAATAAGGCACAAATGAGAGTTTGTCTTTAAAAAACCTTTGTACAATTGAGAAAGTTGGAAATCAATTTGTGCAGCGGAACTCCAATGTTGAAAGGTCTCTGTTTTTTCCAAAGCCTTTAGTTCGGAAGCATACAAGAAACTCCCCTGTTTAGCCTGTAATTTCGTATTGTAAAAATCAAACCAAACAGTGTGATCAGAAGCTGCATACAATTGAGAGCCACTGTCAAAAACATCGGGACTGTATTGTTGTTTTTCTGTGGCTTGCAAACGCATCGGTTCGTAGAAATGTCCCACCAAAATCTCGAACTTCGTAGCGCTGAACTTTTCATCAGGACAAGCTTTTAAAAATTGTACTAATTTACTACAAAGGTTTTGTAAATGTCCAAATTGTAATTGATTCAAAACTTCATTCTGCAAATGCAATTGTTGTCCAGCCCAACTTCCAATAGCTGTATAAAAGTCTTTCAAATCTTTACTCGTGATTTCTGAAACACGGTTACGTGTCAAGTAAAGAGAAAGTGTGTCTTGTTGCTTTTTAAACTTTTTGGAATCTTTTGAATACGATTTTAGATAGGTTTGTATTGTTTCCTCCCATTTTTCATTTCCAATTCCTGCGTACTGAGTCAATACTTTACGCAATTTTACAGCGAGCTTCTTTGAAAAAGGCAAACGAGGTAATGCCAATAATGCTTGTAAATTATATGGGTTAATCGTTGTAAACAATAGCGAACCTGCAAGTTTGAACAACTGTATCAATTGAGGATTTGCATTGGAAATATCACTACCTGACAAAGGAATGTCGAAGGTCGCAAAACTAGTATCTAAATTAGAAACTATTGAATTTAATAGAACAGGTTTTTGTTGTCCAAAAGACAAGTGCTGGGCCATAAAATCCGAAGCCTCTACGCTATCTTTATAACGTAAAATATGAAAACGCGTATCATTGCTATCAAATACAACCTGCCCTGATGGAGCGATAAGCGCACGTTTTAATTGATGCAAATTGGAATTCGAAGTAATTGCCTCATGAGCTAAATTCTCCTTGACGGTAACTCCCAATCGTCCTAATTCATTAAAAACACAATGCAAATAAGGAGGCAATAAAGAACGTTTATCCTCGAGACGCAAAGTCGCAATCCCTATAGCACTCGCTTTTTCTAAAGCGGTGATCACATCCAACCAACGATCAACCTCCCCTTTGTGCAAGACAGCTGCTTTCTCTAGGTGAGAAAGCAAATCCAAACGCTCTGAAATCCCTGTCTCGAAATTCCAATTAGACAATTTTAAATAATCGCGCCATGCCAACAATTCTTTGGAAACTCCTTTAGAATCAAGTTCAAATGAATCACTGATAAAAGTTTTTCGCTCCAGCGAAACAAGTTCTATATACTTGTGGTAGTGATCTCTTCTTTCATCCTCAGAAACAAAAACACCAGAGAGGCCTAACTCCCGTTCTAGAAGAAGAAGCAACTGCTTTTCACCTACAAATTTACGATTGAAAAAAGTTTGATTTTGGGTATAGACATTGCTGTCAAAACCCATTGAGAAAATGAGGTTTATTTGCTGCATAACATTTTTTTTTATGAAAGTAATATTTATAATTGTATTGACAATAGTCTAATTCAAATAGTTTCATATAGCATTCTTGCTGTGCAAATAGACTGCACAATAGTCTATTAGTTTTACCTTAAATAAACCTA
>JBELHA010000128.1:0-2838 GCA_042091695.1 Flavicella sp. | reverse complement strand
CTAACATGTCACCTGTCCCTGTATTGATTAAGGTCTGTTTAAAAACACCTCCTGCTCCTGTTAGCAATATAATAATACCTGCAGGAGCCATTGCTTTACTAGAAATCTTTAGTAATTCTTTTTTTTGCACCCCTCTACGAATTCCTAAGAGATGCCAAGCAATAAGATTTGCTATGATTAAGGCGACAAATGGATTTCCTATCATCTCCATCCATTGTTTCGTTGTTGTTGAGATAACATCTTCTGAAATAAAGGGACTATTTAGAACTGTGTTTGCTACAATTAAGACAATAGGAATCCCTATAATTGCTGCGATTAAACCAACGGCAGGATATTGTTTTGATTGAACAAAATCGCTTTCCAATTCGGGCGCATCCACATGAATTCTTTTAGCGATGTATTTTGCAAAAAGAGGACCACTAATAATTGCGGTAGGTACACCTGTTACAAATCCAAATAAAATCACCCACCCAAGATCGGCTTTTAAGATATCTGCAACGGCAACAGGTCCTGGTGTAGGGGGGATAAATGAATGCGTAATTGCCAAACCTGCTAGCAATGGAATTGCGTACAACAATAGTGATTTTTTTGTCTTTCTTTGAAGGGAATAAATTAGAGGAATCAAAATAATGAATGCA
Organism: Flavicella sp.; assembly: GCA_042091695.1. Lineage (GTDB taxonomy): Bacteria > Bacteroidota > Bacteroidia > Flavobacteriales > Flavobacteriaceae > Flavicella. The sequence continues at coordinate 2,200 of JBELHA010000128.1, read as the reverse complement.
ACATCAAAAAACACCGGTATGGCAACAAAAAAGCCTGTGAGCATTAAAGCCCATGAAGCTCTTTTTTGTCCAAATTTATCCAGCAAATAAGTTGCGAGAGCCTCTGCACCTCCAGAATGTTCTAAAATGGCTCCAAATATAGCACCTAAACCAACCACTAAAGCAACAAAACCAAGTGTATCTCCCATGCCTTGCTGTATGGTAGTAATGAGTTCTTTTGGCGGCATTCCCGATAGCACTCCCACCACAATACTGGCAATTAATAAAGAGATAAATGCTTGGATTTTACATCTTAATATCAATACCAATAAGACAGCAATACCAGAGATTACGGCAATGAGTAAATGATAATCTAGCATAGTGATGACCAATTAAAATGAAATGATTCTGACTCCAAACGATCTATCCTCTGAAAGGTATGGGCTCCAAAAAAGTCACGTTGTGCTTGAATAAGATTGGCTGTAGCGCGTTCTGTGGTCATGGCAATCCAGTAATTATAGGATTCATAAAAGCAGGGCACCTGTTTTCTATGCTGTAAAGCATGACGTAAAACCTTTTGAATGGCAGGTTCTTTTTTGCTTAAAGTACTCACGATATCAGTATCATCGAGCAAACAAGTTACTGTTTTGAATTTTTCCACATAGGCTTCAATCTTCGCAGATTTTATAATGCATCCATTGGTCCAGACTCTACAAATCTCTGACAGTTTTAAGTTCCAATCATATTCGGTAGATGCAGCTTGAATAAGTTGCAGGCCTTGTTGTAAATTTAAGGTACGTGCAAAGTCATATGCTTCTTTTAAAGCAGTCATATCTACTTTTTCTTGTTGCGCTGCTGTTACATGCACTTGGTTTGACAAACGCACACGTTTCGCTTTGAATGAAGATGTATACCGTGCAAAGACAGCCGCAGTTTTGATGGTACTTGGGATGCCCAACTCTAACGATATTGAGCTAGACCAAGACCCTGTGCCTTTGTTCCCTGCTGTATCCAGTATCGTATCCAATACGTATTCCTCATCTATTTTAGTTTTTAAAATACTTGCGGTTATTTCTAACAAATAACTGCTGAGAGGACCTTGATTCCAGTCATCAAAAACAGCTGCAATTTCTTCATAACTATGGGTCTCTAATAACAAACCATAGAGCTCTGCTAACAATTGCATGTCTGCATATTCAATGCCATTGTGCACCATTTTTACAAAATGGCCTGCTCCTTCAGGCCCAAGATAACTACAACAGGGTTTGCCATGAATATCTTTGGCGGCCATTCTACCTAATAGTGTTGTTATTTCCTCTTGCATTTCTTTAGTTCCACCTAGCATCAACGAAGGTCCATTTCGGGCGCCCTCTTCTCCTCCAGAAACTCCGAGTCCATAAAAATGAATTCCATACGATTTCAGAGATGTGAGACGCCTCTGACTATCTTTAAAATGAGAATTTCCACCATCTATAATCACATCATTTTCTGATAAAAGAGGTCGCAATTGATTAATGACTTGATCTACCACTTCTCCTGACATCACCATTATTAATATTTTTCTTGGAGTCGTTAAAGCGTTTACAAAATCGTTCAACTCCGAAAATCCCAGGACATCTTTTGAGGAATTCTCCTTCATAAAATCGGCAACCACCCTTTTTTCATTTTCTGTCGATCGATTATACACTGCCAAAGAAATGCGCTTATCGAGTGCGTTTAGGGCTAAATTTTTTCCCATAACACCAAGTCCAATGATTCCTAACACTTTTTTACCCATGCTCCTGTCTTGTTAAAATTTCTTGCACAATCGCTTCTGGCGTATTTGCAATGTTCAGTTTCGTTGCATATGCTGGTTCTTCAAGACAGTCAAATTGAGATTGTAGTAAGGAAGCACTCATAAAATGCGCGCTTCTTTGCAATAGTCTTTTTCTAATCATCTTCATATCTCCCTTCAAAAATATCCACTGAACATCAATTTCTGCTGAGAGGATTTCTCGATAACTTTCTTTTAATGCCGAACACGCGAGTATCGCACCTTTCGCTTTGTTACATTGTTTTAACTTTAGATTCATTGTCTTTAACCAAGGCTCCCTATCTTCATCATTTAAAGGAATGCCATGACTCATTTTATCAATATTTTTTTGGGGATGAAAAGCGTCTCCATCGAAAAATGGAATACCGGTTTTTTTAGATAACAATTTGGCAATAGTTGATTTTCCGG
>JBELHA010000127.1:0-2914 GCA_042091695.1 Flavicella sp. | reverse complement strand
ATCGGACTATTGCTATGCACCACTTTGGCCATTTCGCAAGAATATGCTGAAAACAGGCTCATTGTAAAATACAAACTCTCTGAAAGTCAACAAAAAAGCACAGGACTACAAGCTGTGTTAACCGCTTTAGGACATCTAAAAACCACCACACTCACAAAATCTAAAACTGTCTCTAAAGGCCAAGCGGCAAGCAATGAGATTATGTTATATCAGTTTAAAAATTCCATTGACGTTCCTGCTGCAATTACAGCATTGAAAAAAACAGGACTCTTTGCTTATGTTGAACCCGATTTTATAGGACATGGAGCAGGAAAAAGACAAAAAGAAGCTACAATTCCAACCACATCACCGAATGACACCTACTACAACCGTCAATGGGGATTAAAAAATGATGGCTCCTTTTCTTTATCCAGCGCAACGGCAGGCGCAGACGTTGATATGGAACTTGCTTGGGACATTACCACAGGAAATGCAAACATCACCGTAGCTATTTTAGACAGCGGCGTCTCTTTAGCTCATCCAGAATTTGCTGGAAGAATTTGGACCAACTCCTCTGAGACAGCAAATAGCAGTGATAGCGACAGTAATGGATATACTGATGACATCAATGGATGGGATTTTGTCAATGGAGACAATAACCCCACTGATGATCATGGACACGGCACCAATGTTGCAGGAATTACACTTGCAAATGGAAATAATAATGATGGATACGCTGGTGTTGATTGGAAAAGTAAGTTAATGCCTTTAAAAATTTTAAATGACAATAATTCTGGGTTTTATTCATGGTGGATTGCTGCAATAGATTATGCAGTAAATAATGGTGCTAAAGTCATTAATATGTCTGTTGGAGGCAGTGGCTTTTCATCAGCAATGAAGGATGCAGTAGATCGCGCTCATGATGAAAATGTGGTAATTACCGTATCTATGATGAATTTTAACAATGAAGTCCCTTATTACCCTGCTGCTTATGATGCAACGATTGCCGTTGGGTCATCAAACCCCAATGACCAACGCACAAATCCTTTTTTCTGGAGTGCAACTAGTGGCTCTAATTACGGCAATCATATTGATGTCATTGCTCCTGGGAATTTCATCTATGGTTTAAGTCATACAAGCACCACAAATTACGGTTCCTATTGGGGTGGTACTTCTCAAGCAGCTCCTTTAGTAGCTGGGATTTGTGCACTGATGCTAGATCAGCGCCCCACCTTAACAGTGGCTCAAATTCGAAGCATTCTAAGGGATACTTCAGAAGACCAAGTAGGACTGAGCACTGAAGATACTGAAGGATGGGATAAATACCATGGTGCAGGAAGAGTAAACGCGCACAAAGCACTGCAAAAAGTATTATCCGTACAAAAAAGTGCGAACGGACCGACTTTTACTCTCTATCCAAACCCAACAAATAACAGCATTCTTTTCACTGGAGACATCACCAATTGCTCCTATGTAATTTTTGATACCTTAGGAAAAAAAATAAGCAGTGGACTCCTTTTAGAAAAGCGACTAGACATCGCTAACTTAACACCAGGAGTTTATTCATTTCAATTGCAAAATGAAAAAGGAATGACGACCAAAAAATTCATTAAAAAATAATGAAACAAGATATCAATTTTGACGATTTTGTCAAGGTAGATCTCCGAATAGGCACCATCATTGCTGTGAATGATTTTCCAAAAGCACGAAAACCTGCCTATCAATTGCTAATAGATTTTGGGACTTTGGGCACCAAAAAATCAAGTGCTCAAATCACAGATCTGTATACCAAAGAAGAGCTATTGCAGCGTCAAGTGAGTGCGATTGTGAATTTTAAACCCCGACAAATAGCTAATTTCATGAGCGAATGTTTGGTGTTGGGATTGTACAATGAGGCCGGACATGTGGTATTACTAAAAAGTGCTGTCTCTATCAAAAACGGAGCGCAAATTCGCTAATACCATCAGTACCAATCATCACTTTTTTAATTCTCCGGATTGTTTAAAATCACCAATGCAGCAATCACACCGGGAACCCAACCACAAAGGGTGAGTAAAAAAACAATCACAAAAGAACCGCAGCCTTTTCCTAAAACAGCTAAAGGTGGAAAAAATATCGCTAGTAAAACTCTTAATAAACTCATTCTCTTTTTTGTTAATACTTATTTGACGAAGCTTGTGTTCAAATGTTACAAAAAAAAATAGCAAAGGGGCTGTTCAAAGCCGCTCTGCTATTTTTAGCAAAAACCTATCTGACAGCTTGTGGATTTAAAAACAGCTGCAATAGCACTTTACATCATATTACTAAAAAACACTGCATTCATCAATAATTTATTGGTACCGTACCAAAAAGCTCTAAAGTTGGTATTGTCTGTAAAAATGATGGCACGTCCTCTTCCGTTTCGTTGCACCTGAAAAGGCACTGTGTTTTTTAATTGTGCTAAGTTCTCTTCAGAGATATACCCCGCGAGTAAAGGATTGTTCGTGTATTGAATTGGGTTGTTATAACTTCTCTTGTTCGGTTTCACAAAAATAGTGGTGTTTCGAAACATCGGCAAATAGTCATTCTTATAGCCAAAGTTAATGGGGTGTGAACGGTCTAATTTCGCATTGAAAATAGCACCTCCAATTACTTGTGCACCTGATTGCAAGCTTTTATTCTCGAAAGAAACAGGAGCTGTTATTGGTGTTTTTTCATTGAAAGACAAGCTCATGAACTTTTTTGAAGACATCCAACGCGTTGCTCCTCTATTCCCTATAAGAGTCCCACCGTTCTGCACCCACGCTTTTAACTTTGTTTCCAAGGCTTTGTCTAAGGCGCCTCCATTGGCAATAATTGTAGTGTACTTACTTAAATCTACCCTACTTGCGTAGGACACATCTAATTTTGTGATTTTCATTCCATAACGGGTATCAAATAGATGCCAAATTTCACC
>JBELHA010000126.1:0-2918 GCA_042091695.1 Flavicella sp. | reverse complement strand
TATTATGATTTAAATATACGTTATTTAGGGCAAATAAAGAAGCATAAATCAATGATTTTCAATAATTTAAGGCATTTATTTTTACAGTTGACTACGGACTGTAGTCTTTTATTTTTATCTAATTTGAAGTTTAACTTTTCAGTTTGGTCTACATAATTTCAGCTTTCTTATTTACTATAAATTGAATAAGATTATCTTATGAATAGTTTCTTAGGGTTTATAAGTATTTTTGCAAAAATTTAACGGATGTCTAAAAGAAGAATTACTTTTTTAGTATTTTCATTACTCATTGTTTCTTGTGCTACCAAAAAAGATGTACACTATTTCCAAGACATTGACAGCACAGCCATTGATAATACGTTTAATTTTTTGACAATTCAACCCGGAGATATTTTGGACATTCAAATCAAGGGTCTAAACCCTGAAAGTACTTTGGTTTTTCAACCCAATCCTTTAAACAATCAGGCACAAAACAACATCAATAATCGGCTAATTGATGGCTATCTTGTTGGCGAAAATGGGGACATCCGTTTGCCTATTCTTGGGGTCATCAATACAACAGCTAAAACCACCCATGCGCTAGCTACTAAACTTGTTGATGATTTGAACCCCTATGTTAAAAATCCTACTGTAAATATTCGAGTCTTAAACTTTAGGGTTTCTATCTTAGGTGAGGTCAATAATCCAGGTACTTTCACTTTCTTAGAAGAAGGGGTTACCATTCCCCAGGCTCTTGGCTTGGCAGGTGACTTAACCATTAATGGCGACAGAACTAACATCACCCTAATAAGAAACAATAATGGAAAACAAATAAGTTATTCTCTGGATTTAACTTCATCAGATTTTATGGATTCGCCATATTATTATCTAAAACAGAATGATATCATTTATGTGCGTCAAAACACAGCAAGAGTCAAATCTTCTGGGCTTGTTGGAAATGTAGGGACCTTAACTTCGGTCTTGTCACTAATACTTAGTTTAACATTAGTAATCACGAGATAGTATGAGCTCTATTCAAAACCAAACTTATATTGAGGAAAACGATACTGAAGATATTGTTAAAGAAATACGCTATTATTTATTCTTTTGGCCTTGGTTTTTGTTATCCCTTATTTTATTTACCACTGGAGCCTATATTTATCTAAGATATGCAGATACGGTATATCAAACTTCCGCAACGCTTCAAGTCAAAGACGCTTCATCAGATCCGTCATCCTTTTTGACGGAAGGGGCAGGAGCGATGTTTAACCTAGATAAAGTTAAAATTGACAATTATATCGCTCAGATAAACGCAAAACAAAACATCAGTTCGGTTATTGAAATTCTTAATTTACAAACCTCTATCCGTTCTGTTGGACGCGTAAAGGAATCTACAGTATTTGAGGATGATATTCCTTTTGGTATAACATTTAAAACTGATGCGGTTTTCAATGAAATACGTTTGGATTTAAGCCCCGATAGTGGCACTTTAGGATTTCAAGGCAAACAACTATCATTTGAACTATCGGAGCCAATAGAAACTGATGATTTCGTTTTAACAGTGAATTCAGAAAAAGTATCTGAAGCAGTTAAATTTTTGATTATTAGAAGTTCCAAGGCAAGCGCCATTAACACCTTGTCCAATCAAATTGAAGTTTCTGCTAGCAGCAAAACGGGAGACAACATAGACCTTACAATTAAGGGGTCAAACATAAAAAGAAACGAAGCTGTTTTAAATACCCTAATTGATGTTGTTGAAAAACAACAAATCAAAGACAAACAGGAAATATTTACACTTTCTATTGATTTTATAAACAATAGGTTACAGACTATAAAAAATGAAATCGATTCTTTAAGTTTTCAAACCACTGGATTTAAATCAGATAATTTGATTTTCTCAGCTGAAGCACAAACCTCAACTGCCCTATCCAGCATTTCAACTATCGATCAAGAACGTTTTGCTTTAACAACCCAAAAAGCATTGGCAGCATCTCTTAAAGAGAATTTAGAAGATCAAGAAGAACACAGCCTATTACCCTCAAATATTGGGCTCACAAGCGGCAATGTAAATGAATTGGTCCTGTCCTACAACGAATTAGTGCTAAAGCGTAAAAATATGTTGGTTGGTGCTACACTAAAAAATCCGTTGATTGTTCAACTCAGTGAACAGTTGAGTGATTTAAAGATGAATATTTTTACAAGCATTAATAACTATATTTCAAGCATAGATACCTCTTTAGCTAAGTTTAACGAGTTTAAAAGTAGAACGAGTAAAGAAGTTTCAAAAATCCCAGGGCTTGAAGCTACATTACTTGGCTTTGAGCGAAAATTTCAGATTGCTGAAAAGCTATACCTCTTTTTATTGGAGCGTCGCGAGGAAGCCTCCATCAGCTATGAGTCTACCTTGCCAAACACACGGGTTATAAACTATGCCAATACAAATATTATTCCCCTAGCACCTAAAAAACAAATTATAGCACTTGGTGCTATTTTACTTGCTTTATTAGTCCCTTTTGGAGTGCTTTATGTTTTAAAATTAATTGACACAAAAATTCACACCAGAGAGGAGCTTGAAAAGTTAATTCCCAACCTGGACATACTGGGTGAAGTTCCCTTTGTTGAAGACATTAAAACAATCGATAACTCTCGAGGTGTTTTTGCAGAATCCTCACGTGTTATTAGGTCAAATATAAGTTTTAAGATCCCTGAAGACAATGGCTGTTCCGTTATTTTAAGTACTTCTAGCATCAAAGGAGAAGGAAAAACCATGACCGCTTTTAACATTGCTGCAAGCTATGTTGCTTCCGGAAAAAAGGTTATGCTCATAGGTGCCGATTTAAGAAATCCTCAATTACATGGCTTTTTGAACATAGAACGCAAGTCAAACACAAAAGGACTTAGCAATCTGCTTTCGAACCCTTCCATTGAACTCAGCTCAG
>JBELHA010000125.1:0-2923 GCA_042091695.1 Flavicella sp. | reverse complement strand
ATATTTCTGTGGCGATTCACTCGCGGTATTGGAAAGGCTCAAAATGCTAACCTACACAGTCGTAGTAATTAGCAATCATAAATACCTAAAAAAATGGACCCACTTACAGACAGCAACAGCATGCTTCAATCCAACAATATGCCATTGATGAGTTGGGATTTTTTTATGGACAGTTACCACAGAAGAATGGTTACAGCAAAAAAGGAAACGGAACTGGAAAAAGTAATGGCTTTTGCCAAACAGTTCGAATGGCAACACAATCTCGAAAATGCCTTTTCTGAACATGACTATGAAGCGCTAATTATCACTGACCAAAACCAAAAAATCATTTGGGTCAATGAAGGTTTTACAAGCATGACTGGCTACACAAAAACATTTGCTGTAAATAAAACCCCGCGTTTTTTGCAAGGAAAGGAAACTTCTCTAGAAACAAAAGCGAGGATCAAATCCAAAATTGCACAGGGCAAACCTTTTCAAGATATCATTACCAACCACCGAAAAGACAACTCCACCTACAAGTGTGAGGTCAATATCATACCACTTTACGGTGCCGAAACAACCCACTTTATTGCCTTTGAAAGAAAGGTTGCTTAAAAGTCTCTGAAAAATTAAATCAGAAACGTGTTTTCTCTTTTTTTGACAGATCAATCGAGATGTCTTTATTGTACCTAGGATTATTTGGATCAATAGTAGCGCCGGCAGAAGAAACAATCAACCCTTGTGCAGGATATTGAGCAGAGAGCGCAGCAGCTCAAAGCAGCATAACCCTTGAATAAAAAAGTCATCAATCTATCTATATCAAAAAAACCTCCAAAGACAGATGTTCTATGAAGGTTTTTATTGTTTGACATAAAGCATTTTGCCTTACCAATTTCGGATTTTCAGGTTGCCATCGACAACATCGATGGGACCAACCATCCCAAGGACGTGCTCCATTAGGTAGACAGGACTCTCTTTGAGTCTCTCTTTAAATTCTGCCTTTAAGGCGACAAGATAAAGTGCTTGACGACGCACCCCAACAATTCCTGATTTTGCCTCTTTGTTGTAAGCTTTCACCAATTCTTTGAGACTATACTGCTCGAAAGCCTGCTTGTAATCGGCGATTGTTTTTGCATCGCCTTCTCTATGTACATATACGTATTCCATCTTTTTTCTATTTTTAAAATGTTAGTAGTTTTTATTTCCAAAAGGTTCATTTGTACTTAGAAAAAATAATGTTGAAACCTAGAAAAGTACAGGCATAGATTGCCCAATAGCTTTGGGTGAAAGCGTTTGGTTGTTGTCGAAAATGTTTGTTTTGTTTTCATCGTATTACAATTTAAAATTTCACTTAAATTGCAACAAGAAAGTATGCGAAGTACTCGTGTTTTTTGGAGAAATCCCACATGCCAAACCACCGTGCAACGAGTTGTGTCGGTTGGTACGCTTAAAAGCGTTCTTGATGCTTTGTAAATTTAGGTATTTAATTTATAACTTTCAAATAATGAAAGCTATCTTATTGAAATTAAAAATATAGCCATCACTACTCAATAGAGATGGCTATATCATCACAATTAAATTAACAATTATTATATATTAAGCCGCACAATTGGTCGGAATACGGTCGTACATGGTCACACCAAAAAACATGGCGGTCATATCACAAAATGCAGCAACATTCCAGTCACTGATGTCACAATTAAAAGAGGTGGCCTCGCTAAACATATAGCGCATGTTGCAAACACTAGACACATCCCACTTGCACAATTTACCATTAAAGGCAACTGCACCGTGAAACATATAGCGCATATTTTTTACTTTGGAAACATCCCAATTGCTCAGGATTCCGCTAAAACTCTTTGCTCTCGAAAACATGGATTCCATTCGGACTACATTTGACACATTCCACTCATTCAAACGACCGTCAAATGACAAAGCCTTGTAAAACATGTAACGCATTGTTGTTACCGAAGAAACATTCCAAACACTCAAATCTCCATTGAAAGCGACAGCTCTTGAAAACATCGAACTCATTTTGGTTACTGATGATACATCCCAATTGGAAATATTTTGATTGAAATATGCAGCTCCCGAAAACATATGACTCATATCTGTTACATTGGAAACATCCCATGCACTGATATCATCATTAAAATTAGTTCTTGAAAACAAGCCTCTCATATTTGTCACCTTGGAAACATCCCAAGTTGAGATATGATTGTAGGTCTTTTTTGCAAATAATCGGTTAGAAATCCATAATTCTACAGCTTCCTGTATGTTGCTATCTGTAAGAATAGGTTTGGAAATAGTTTTTTTGTTTGGAAGGAGGGTTCCAAAGCTTTTTTTAGGGGTAGTTTTTTTCATAATAAATGTTTTTACTAATATAACTTAAACGTTTAAGAAGACAAAATATAAAACATAAACCTGTGTTTACAAAGACAGCTGTAAATACTTAGTTTACAGTATTTTAAAATTGCGTATTTATACTTAATTTCAATATTAAATTAATGTACTATTGAAGTAGAACATGCTACTCTGAGATGACAGGATAACGAATATCTCCCCAATCCTCTTTTAAATTTCGCAGCATAATTTCAATAATTTGGGGCACTAAAAAAGACAAAATTTGGCAGGCGTCTTTGACTTGAGATCTATTGACGCGACTCTTATAAGTAGCTCCTCCGTGCATCAACTGATTTCTTACCGTATACAATCGGTCCAAGACTAAAGTTAACATACCTGACACATCTTGTTCTTGCAAGCAATAACCACATATTTGTTTCGATCTTTCGAAAGCTTTTTTCCAATCAATATTGGTATCGCGTTGTGCTTGCCAAAATTGTTTAAATGCATACTTATTGTCCATCAAAAGGCGAATCGGTCCGGAAAATTTGACCCACAGCATATCGAAAAATGATAACTCTGTATCCAGATACACGAGACG
>JBELHA010000124.1:0-2927 GCA_042091695.1 Flavicella sp. | reverse complement strand
CATTGTTTGTCAAGGCAACCGCTTCAGCATGTTTTTGAATGAAAATCCCATTTCCAGGAATCACTCTGTTGGGATACCAACTTGCTAGAAATAAAATATTTTTTCTTTTCGGAGCTGAAAAATAGGGCATGTTTGTACCTGTTTTGTAATTGAAAAATGTGAGTAGTCAATCTGACTTTTTGTAAAATAACGAAATCTTTCTTAGAAATATTACTTCCATTTTTTAAATATTCTACAAAGTGTTTTTTTTAGTACTTCAAAATATGGTTTTTGTTTGTACATTGCTTTAAAAAAAGAAATGCGCATATTGTTGATTGGTGAATATAGTAGATTGCACAACTCTCTAAAAGAAGGATTGGAGAAGTTGGGACATAAGGTCGTGCTTATTGGAACCAAGGATGGCTTTAAAAATTTCCCTGTCGATTTAGATATAAGCCCACGTTTCTTTGAAACCGGGTTCCTCAGGTTTGTAAAAAGAGTGATGTATAGACTTTTTCGTATGGATCTTCTTGCTTTAGAACGTGGATTTCGTTTTTATAGAGGCGTCAATGCTATGGGGGGGTTCGACGTGGTACAACTGATCAATGAACGCGCAGTTAAATCTAGTTTTTGGTTTGAGAAACTTTTGATACAAAAACTAAAATCTGAGCATGGAAAACTATTCTTGCTTTGCTGTGGTACTGATTATACAACTGTTTCATACGCTTACAATCAACAGCTCAGATACTCGTATTTCACTCCGTTTTTTGAGGGTTTGAAGTTTGAGAAGGAGACCTATAAGTTTCTCTTGCTTCATCTGAATAAGGCACATAAAAAATTTCATAATTTCCTATATAAAAATATTCGAGGGGTCATCGCTTCGGATATGGATTATCACTTGCCGTTGCAAAACCATCCAAAGTACCTAGGTCTGATACCAAATCCTATCAATGTGACATTGTTTCCCTACAAAGCCTTAGATGTTTCAAAAAATATCTCTATTTTTCACGGAATCAACAGGGATAATTACCATGCAAAAGGAAATTATCTATTCGAAAAAGCACTTGAAATAATCAAAACAAAATACAGTGATAGAGTTACCATTTACACAGTGCATTCAGTGCCATACGAAGAATATATTGAGATGTACAACAATTGTCATATTCTTTTAGATCAAGTGTTTTCCTACGATCAAGGATACAATGCTCTAGAGGCGATGTCAAAAGGAAAAGTAGTGTTCACGGGTGCAGAAACCGAATTTTTAGAGCATTATCAGTTGCCAAAGAATAAAGTTTGCATCAATGCACTGCCTGATGTTTCCAGTATTGTTTATGAGTTGGAACAGCTAATACTACATCCAAATAGGATTTCAGAAATATCCATCAATGCTAGTGAATTTGTCAAAGAATATCATGACTACAAAACCATCGCCACTAAATATATGGAGGTATGGACTGCAAATGATTGCACAGTAAACACCAAAGAAACAACAAGCTAAATTTACACCAAGATTTTAATTGGGTTTGGCGACTGTTTTTTCTTTATTTGTTTTTGTTATTTTCAAGCGCATCCACAAAAAGACATAGGTCAAAACCAATAATTGCTGAGCGATGATTATGAATCGAAACTTTTTCGTTCCATGGAAAGACAACATATTCACAAAATTACTTTGAAAGGTATTAAAAACCGGTATTTCTGAATCTGGAGTTTCTATTGTTGCAGACGGAATTTGCCAAAACAAACGCAATGTAAAAACCATGACTATCGTAATAGGAATCCACAAGGAAAGGTGGTTTTTGAAATTGAGGTTGTCTTCGACGACCAATCCGATTGGTAAAATGATGATGGGAAAGAACCATATTACAAAACGTTCTGTATCACCACCTGTAAACCAAATAACTCCAATTGCTAAAATTACGATACCTAGTAAATAATGGTTTTTAGCAAAAAAAGCCTTTGTTTGATTCCAAAATAGGAATGGAAAGAGCACAAACGGCCCCACGATATTAAAAAAACCACTTAAAAGCGAGAAAATAGTTTTTCTCTCCATACAGGAGACTAAAGCCTTTAAAGGACTGTAATAAGAAGGCAAAGTCGTCACAATTTTATGCGTTATTAAATTACCGATTACTCCCAAAGAAAAGGCAAGTAAAAACCAATATTTGTTCTTAAAGAGCAAGTTCCAATTGACAAAGAATGGTTTTCTTAAATCAAAAGGTTGGTTGGTAAAGAGAAAAATAAAACTAAAGATTAAAATGAATTCTCTAAAAAAAACACCCATAAAAATGAGAATACAACCGATAATAGCGTATTTCTTTTTGTTACTTAAAACAAAGCGCCTCAGAGTTATCATTATTAGAATGACAAATATAAACGCTATTGGGTCACAAGTATTAGGGTTGTATTGTATATATCTTAAATAAAAGTTCCAATTAGCCATCAATGCTAAAGTTACTAGTAAGGAGGTCGTTTTCTTGTGGAAATGTAAGGAAAGCCAGTACAACAATAACAAACAGCCAATGAGTGTAGCTGTATGGTTGATAATCAGATAATTTGTAAAGATATCATAGGGTAATAATGAAGCTAGAAAAGGAGTTCCAAGCCTATATGAATAAGGAGATTCACCAATGAGCTCAGCTTTATTGAGCATCTGTTCAGTGAGCTTGTAATAATGTACACCGTCATGCCCCTGACCATCATTTGCATCAATCAAACCCTGATAGGATATATTTAACCATAGTCCTATTAAAAATACTAGTAATACAATTCCATAACTGTATTTAGCTGCAAGTTTTTCCATTAAAAAATTGGTTTAGCTTTGCGTTGTATCGCTTTTTGATGCCAAATATATTATTATTAATTAACTCTTAGAAAGAAAATCAATCATTTAAGTCTTTTAAAAGAACACTTCCTTTTATAGATATCTATACTTAAAATGTTATTTTTAC
>JBELHA010000123.1:0-2964 GCA_042091695.1 Flavicella sp. | reverse complement strand
TTTTCAATAAGAATTATCGTTTTTTTAGTTGGATCAGTTATTTCTTTATGGACAATGGATTTCTGCATTCTAAATTGCACCAATCTGTAGTGGATTCCTATGCCGAATGTGAAACTACCTGTCCAGATATTGACTTTAGAATCATGGAATGTTCCAATACAGAAGGAGGTCCTATGTATCTTCATAAGTCTCATAGAAACGGAATGAGTATCGATTTTATGACACCTCTTATGCGTGATGGCAAACCCTATACATTATACGATCATCTCGGCTTGTGGCATTATTTTTTAGAGTTTGACGCTAAGGCGAGTTTGTCTTTTGATAAAGAGGTCTCAATAGATTTTGAAACCATGGCAAAACACATCCTAGCACTTGACAATGCCACTCGAAAAAATGGCTTACGTATCCGAATCGTGATCCTTAAAATCAATTTGAAAGCAGCTTTTTTTAAGACGCCTTCTGGACAAGAGGTCAAGAGAAGAAATATTTATTTTGCAAGAAAACTAGACCCTTTTGTTGACAGTATGCACGACGACCATTATCATATTGATTTTACTGCGCTGTGATGCGATAATTGGGGGTATTAGTTTGTAACTATAAAATTAGTGGGAAGATTTGCTTTTTTTGATTTTCAATGCGATGCTCTTGTGAGAGTAGCTCATTCATACTCTTTAAGATTCCTTTGAGCTATAGCAAGCTCACTTTAAAATCGCTATATGCTATAAGGAAATTTTTAGTCATCTTTTAAAAAGTAGTAAAGGTGATGTTGTTTCCAGAGGTTTTTAAAAATTGTAGCACCCATATTTATATCCATTCAAAGTCAACGACATCTCTTAATCTATTCAAACTCTCTTTCGATAAAAAATTAAAAGCGAGTCCGATAAATACATACCTTATCATTAGTATTTGTCCAATTGTCACTAAAATAAATACGGGTGAAAATTCCTCAATTTTACTTATTGTTATAAATCCTACAATAGGAAACAGTAAAAAGATACTCAATAAAATTTTGAAAACTTTATGGATTTCAACTCTTACGTTCCCACTTTCAGACTCAATTGATCCATGCATTACGCAAAATGCACCCTTTCCTAGGGTAGCGGAGATGATTTTAAATTCATTTCCGTTTAGTTTACCAATAAATGATCTGTCGGTATCTGAAGATACGAGTTTTTCAGATTTTTTAGTTCTTCGGTTCAGTCGAGTCAACG
Organism: Flavicella sp.; assembly: GCA_042091695.1. Taxonomy (GTDB): domain Bacteria; phylum Bacteroidota; class Bacteroidia; order Flavobacteriales; family Flavobacteriaceae; genus Flavicella. The sequence continues at coordinate 1,753 of JBELHA010000123.1, read as the reverse complement.
TTTCTGCTTGCGAGTTTACAAGCCTAAATTTCAATACTTTTGTTGGGTATAGCTTCATTTTAAAAAATATTTCATCGTATTTATCTCTTGGTTTATGCTCTTTTGAGCTTTAGCAAGCTCACTTTCAAAATCGCTATATTATCTAAGAAATTTTTTAGCCCTCTTTTGGGTGAAGCAAAGAGGATGCTGTATTGCTGGAGGTTTTCTAGTCGTTATCGATGACTTTAAATATTCTTGGATTCCATAAAGCTTTTATTTTTAAAAATAACTCTACCAATAATTCAAAACCTAAAAAAGTAATCAAAAAGATGAAATATCCCTTTAAAGTTAGGTTCTTGATGTTTTCTACATAGTAACTCACATCAAGAAAAAGACACCAATAAATAAAACAGATTATATAAACGAGTTTTATAACTATAATGTCTTGAATAACCCTACCTAAGTAATTGTTGTTTTTATTATGATCCAAATAATATAAATAATGATTAAAACCATATATAATAAAAGAACCAAATTTTTTAACTATTTTTTCGTTGTTGTCAAAAATTAATTCTCCATGATATAATTCCATTATTTGAGCATATGTAAAAACATATACTGCAATAGTAAAACAAGAAAATAATCTTAATTTATTAAATAGATTTTATTAAAGACAAGTTATTCATTTTCTATTGTTTCCAACGTTTAGTATATGAGCCGTTTTAATGGCTTATATACATTGTTAGGTGCTGGCTTTTATCTTTCAAACACGGCTTTTACTTTTTCAAAATCCTCATCAATCGAGTTCTTAAATTGTTCTTTTAGTTCTTTAGGAGACATTGAATCTCCCATCATTTTCATAACTGACTTAATAAAAGATTCTCTTAAGTAAACTTTTTCCTGTTTAACTAAATCAAAGTATTCTTGAAGTTCATCTGTTGGTTCAAAGTATAAAATATACTGTCTTGGAATATTTCTTAAATATTGATAAAAAATGTTCTCACAACCAATTTGTTTAAGCATCAAATAACAATTTCTATGTTTTGGAGAATTTGCTAATTGAATTTTGCAAATTTTAGAATTATTACTTACTCCATATCGATAATAGAGACCAGTAATAAAAGAATATTTTTGATTTAGAGTGTCAAATTTATCATCTAACAATTGGTCATTTTCGTCATAAAAACTATTTAATTTTTTTGATAATTCTTCAGAAAACATTTCGCTATTGAATGATGGTTCAAAAACAGTTTGAACTTCTATATTTAGTTGGTTTTTGATATAACCTGTTAAATAATCAGCCAAAGGTTTTTCATATGGATAGTATCTGTCAATCTGTTTTTCTCTATCAACATATTGAAAACGTCCCATATAATCACTTAATGTTCCCAAAATAAAATAATGAGGGTCAAGAGTTACAGTGTCTTTTACAGCAACTGAATTATCAGCTTGACAATAAATTATTTGAGATAAAAAAAGGAATAATATTATAAAATTTAATTTCACATTTTTGTTTTTTTGCTTGCACCTAACGTCTGTATAAAGTGAACTCTATTTACTTTATCCACCCCATATGGATGGATAAACGCACCTTTATTACGTTTATTTGTTTTTTATGAAATCAAAAGTATGAGTTTCTTGTTTGCAAACAAATGAATACAGTAACTAAATACATCACCATACAAAGTTTTCAGGACAATACATTTCTTCTTCAAATACACAATATCTTCACTCTTGTTCCTACTAAAAAGAATCCTCTTTAAAAATCAACTAT
>JBELHA010000122.1:0-3030 GCA_042091695.1 Flavicella sp. | reverse complement strand
AAAGGAGAAGACATCACTATTTTTGGGGATGGATTGCAAACGCGCTCTTTTCAATATGTGGATGATTTGGTGGAGGGAACCATTAGGATGATGAATTCTCCAAATGATTTTTTGGGACCAGTGAACATAGGAAATCCAAATGAATTTACCATGCTAGAGCTGGCAAAGGCAGTCTTGAACTTAACTGGATCTCAATCAAAATTAGTCTATAAACCAATGCCTCAAGATGATCCTAAACAGCGCCAACCTGATATTTCATTGGCCTTTGAAAAGTTAGACGGTTGGAAGCCTAAAATAGAGCTCAATGAAGGGTTGATGAAAACAATATCATATTTTGAAAAGGTTATTTAACAATGTCGGAAAAAGTCGACTTAGCAGCTTACAACAATTCCTGGTATGACCCTGGAAGTTCAGTCAAACGTTTGTTGTGGTATTTTGCAAATGAATTGGTGTTGAAAAACACTTTAATCCCATTTTCATTTCTCAGAAAATTGGTGCTTACAATGTTTGGTGCCAAAATTGGGAAGGGTGTTGTTATTAAACCTGGTGTGAATGTAAAATATCCTTGGTATCTTGAAATTGGAGACCATTGTTGGCTAGGAGAACATGTGTGGATAGATAACTTAGCCAAAGTAACGATCGAGGATCATGTTTGCATCTCACAAGGAGCAATGCTCTTGTGTGGAAATCATAATTATAAAAAAACTACTTTTGATTTAATGGTACATGAAATCATATTGGAAGAAGGCGTATGGATCGGTGCAAAAGCTGTTGTATGCTCAGGAGTAAAGTGCAAGACCCATGCTATTTTAAGTGTTGGCTCCATTGCAAATGTCGATTTAGAACCGTACACAATATATCAAGGCAACCCCGCTAAAAAAATACGAAAAAGAGTACTAGAAGCATGAAAATTTCCATCATTACAGCAACCTATAATAGCGGAGCAACCCTAAAATCATCCATGCTATCTGTTTTACACCAAAGTTTTCAAAATATTGAATATGTGATTATAGATGGCAATTCAACGGATGAAACTTTAGAACTGGTAAAACAACATCAAATACAATTTCCACAAATTGATTTTAAAATACAATCAGAACCAGATAGTGGAATTTATGACGCCCTAAATAAAGGGGTTCAATTGGCCACCGGTGAAGTCATAGGTTTTGTACATTCGGATGACATATTGGCTGAAAATCAGACTCTTTCAATGCTTGTCAATCAATTTAAAAAGGAGAATTTAGATGGCATATATGGAGACTTACAGTATGTGGATAGAAATAATATTGCTTCTGTGAGCAGGTATTGGAAAAGTAACCTATTTAATGCTAGCTTACTTAAAAAGGGATGGATGCCAGCGCATCCCACTTTATTTTTAAAAAAGGAGGTATATCAAAAGCATGGACTATTTAATGTGAACTATAAAATTGCCGCGGATTATGATTTTATGCTTCGAATATTAAAAGATGATGACTTGAAATTCGGGTATTTACCACAGGTGATTACCAAAATGCGAGTAGGTGGAACGAGCAATCGAAGCATTAAAAATATCATACAAAAAACGAAAGAAGATTATCGTGCTGTACGTTCAAATAACATTGGAGGTTGGCTTGTGGTTTTTCGTAAAAATATATCCAAATTGAAGCAGTTTAGTATCAAATCTTAAGTCAGACATCATTCGTTTGTGAATCAGTAAAAAAGTAGGAAAAAAATTGAAAAGAGGTCCTGCTAGAAACAAGAAATCAACGATGTAAGAAAAGATGGGAAACCGCTTTGACAAAGTATTGAATGACCTACTTGCAAACTAAGAAAACTGAGTTAAAAAGAACGATCAAAACTTTTTTTAACCCTCACAACTTATTTCTTTACTAAAATAAAGTTGAAGAAAAAGCAGAAGAGAAGTCACCGTTCACATGAAAATGAGTTGTCATTTGCAGGTGATGATGAATCCACAGAATATTACCTAATAAACGTACGCTAATTTACTACGCATTGAATCATAAAGAAACACTTTATTTTATTGCAAAATGCTTGACCATTTCTTTAGAAGAGAAGAATAAACAAGAAATAGAAAAGCAGTTACAATCGCATACAATTAATTGGGAAACTGTGGTTGAAATAAGCACTACTCATTATGTATTTCCTGCTTTGTACTGTAATTTAAAGCGTGTCGAGTTTTTACACTATTTACCTCAAGAGTTGGTAAATTTTATGGAGCACATTACCCATTTAAATAGAGAACGGAACGAGCAAATTATTACCCAAGCAAAAGATTTAAATGCGCTATTATTAAAAAACAACATCAGGCCAATATTTTTAAAGGGAACGGGAAATTTATTAGCTGGAATCTATGAGGACATAGCAGAAAGAATGTTGGGAGATATCGATTTTTTGTTCTCAAAAGAAGATTATCCAAATGCGATTACAATTTTAAGAGGATATGGGTATTCTGAGGTCCACAAGTATGCATATCATTTCCCCTATGAGAAACATTATCGAAGACTTCAAAAAGAGAATAATATTGCCGCTATAGAGATCCATAGAGAACTTTTAGACGCACAAAAATATAGAGATGAATTTAATTTTAATGTGGTAGCGAAAGATAGCGAAATCATCGCAGAAGCCAGCGTTTTGAGTGATGCAAACCAAATAAACTTGACCATTCTTTCGAAACAAATAAACGACAGTGGGTTTTATTACAAGGCGATGCCTTTGAGAAATGCCTATGATGTTTTTTTATTGTCAAAAAAAACCAATGCAAAAGATGCTGTGAACACCTTAGATAAGCTAAACCATCCCGCAAACTGTTTTTTAGCATCTTGTTATGAGGTTTTTAATTCCGTAGACAGTTTACAATACAACCCTACAAAAATGGCATCCTACTATTTGCGTGATTTTAACAGTCAGTTTGCCAATCCAAAAGCAACAAAGCGAAAACACAAAAGGATTCAAATGTATATGTATGTAAAACACAAATTAGATGTGATCTACAAATGCATCATATACAAAGAGTATCGAGTTTGGTTGTTT
>JBELHA010000121.1:0-3039 GCA_042091695.1 Flavicella sp. | reverse complement strand
GAATTTTATTAAAAAATTTGAGGATTTGTGAAATATATTTTAAGTGATTTTTAGCAGTATTTTAAATTGATTTTTTTGGGTTAAAGTTTTTTCTATAAAATTTAAATTGAGTTGAGAATTGAATCTTTTTATTTTCAAGAATGTATGGTACATAAGCGATAATTAATATTCCTTGTTCTTTCTTTATAGTACTACTATATTTTTTTAATTTAGCTGTCCCAATTAATATATATAAAATTAAAACTTATGATTAAAAGATTGTGTGTCGTATTTTTTATGCTGATTACAGGTTTACTTTCAGCACAAAATTCTCTCATTCGTATGCCTCGAATCAGTCCAAATGCCCAAGAAATGGCTTTCTCTTATCAAGGAGATATTTGGATATACAATTTCAATACACAACAATCAAAACGCTTAACGATTCATGAGGGGTATGAGAGTAACCCCGTTTGGAATACTGCTGGAGAGCAGCTTGCCTTTTCTTCGAATAGAAAAGGAGCGAGTAATGTTTTTACAATGAGTAAAAATGGAGGAAAACCGAAGCAGTTAACCTATTATCCTACAAGAGATATTCCTTACGATTGGACAGCTTCCAACGAGATTGTATTTGCAACAACCAGGGTTTTAAAAGGACCAGAATGGGATGAGCAAACCTATCATGTCAACGCTAGTGGTGGTACTCCGCAAAGATTCATAACAGCTTTAGGTACTATGGCAACTGTTTCTCCTGATGGGAATTTGGTGGCATTTGTCAAAGGTGCTTGTAGAATTTCTAGAGAGGATTATTCAGGTTCAGCTCAGCGCGATGTGTGGGTGTATAACATTAAAACAGGGAACTATTTTCAAGTGACTTCCTCGCAAATAAATGAGCATTCACCTGTGTGGGATGCAGCGGGTAATTTATATTATATAGGAGCTAAAAGTGGTCGTTATAATATTTACAAACAAGCAATAAATACCAATGGTTCGCTACAAGGGAAACCAAAAAGAATAACGAATCTAAATAAAAATGGTGTAGTTTCTTTTTCTGTATCTAACCAAGGCTCTATAGTTTATACAACCCTTTTTGACTTGTATAGAATCCATAAAGGGAGGTCTAAGAAAATCAATTTATTAATAGCATCTGATTACAAATTCGAAACTGAAAAAGAAGTTACTACAACATCAGATATCTCGAATTTTGATGTTGCACCTTGTGGAAAATTAATTGCGCTTGAAATTAATGGAGAAATTTTTGTCAAGAAAAATAATAAGGATAGAAAAAACGCTAATAATGTAAGTAACCACGCTTTTAGAGATAGGAACCCTCAATGGATTAGTGATACAGAGTTGTTGTTTGTTTCAGATAGAGATGGTCATAATGAAATATACAAAGCTGTTTCTAAAGACACCCTTGTTGGATTGGATAGGAGTTTAAAGATTTCAATTGAGAAACTCACTAACAGCAATGAAGATGTGTATGATGTTTTGGTCTCACCAGATCATAAAAAACTAGTTTACAGAGTCGGTAGCGCCAACTTAATGTTGGCTAATATAAAAGATGGTGTGCTCTCCAATAGCAAAGCATACGAATCGGGTTGGGCAAAGGCAGAAGATATAAGTTGGAGTCCAGATAGCAAGTATATTGCCTATTCTCAGGAAGACTTGAATTTCGATAGTGAAATTTTTATTCAATCTGTAGAGAATCCTGATGATAAGTTTAACGTTTCTATGCACCCAAGAAGTGACAGAGCTCCAGTTTGGAGTCCAGATGGTAAAAAATTATCATTTACTTCCAATAGAAGTGGTAATAGAGGAGGAACAGATTATGATGTCTGGATGGTGTGGCTACAAAAGGAGGATTGGGAACGATCCAAAATAGACAGAGAAAATGGAGACTACTATGAAGAAAAAGAAGTTGATGAGGATGCAGAAAATAAAGAGGTAAACGTAAGCATCGATAAACAAAGAATTTTTGATAGACTTACTAGAATCACCAAATTACCAGACGATGAGTATGGAGGTATGTTTGGTCCCGATAGCAAATATATATATTATTCAGCAGAAGATCCATCGACAAATAATCGACATTTCTTTAAAGCTAAATTAGACGGTAGTAGTCCTGAAGCCATTAAAGAAACTTCAAAAGTAGAAAAGGTTATTGCTATTGATGGTACATTTTATTTTACTTCTTCAGGTAGTTTAAATGAATTGAACCCTGATGGAGATAAAATTACTTCGCTACCGCATCTAGCAAAATATAAAGAAGATTTTGTAGCCATGAAGCAACAGATTTACCAAGAAGGTACTCGTGTGTTGACAATGGGATTCTATGATCCTAATTTTCATGGCTATAATTGGAAGTCTTTGATTGAAAAATACAAACCATTGGCATTGAAAGCCAGTACAGAGCAAGATTACAGTTTTGTGTTTAATTTGTTGTTAGGCCAGTTGAATGCGAGTCATATGGGCTATGGAGCAGAAACTTCTGAACGTACAAACAATGACAATATTGGATTGTTAGGGCTTGAGGTGAAAAATATTTCAAACGGAGTTCAAGTTGCATACGTGCTCAAAAATTCTGTGGCAAACAAATCAAAAGTAAACTTAAAAGTTGGCGATATTATCACTGCGGTCAATCATCAACCGATACGTAAAAACACTAATTTTTACAGCTTGTTAAAAAATTCCAAAGGTGAAGAGGTATTATTGACAAAAGGGAACGCAGAAGATGTTGTTGTTAGGACCTCGAGTTCTTTAAGAACCTTACAATATGAAGCGTGGGTTGACTCTAGAAGAGAATTGGTAAAAAAATATTCAAATGGACAGCTAGGTTATATTCATATTAGAGGAATGAATGCACCAAGTTTTGAAAGTTTTGAACGTGAGTTGAAGGCTAGCGGATATGGTAAAAAGGGTATTGTAATTGATGTTCGATACAATGGTGGAGGATGGACGACAGATCGTTTGATGTCTGTTTTAAATGTAGACCAACATGCATACACAGTACCAAGGGGAGCTGCTAAAAACTTGCAGAAAGAAAACAAAAAGTTTCAAGGG
>JBELHA010000120.1:0-3137 GCA_042091695.1 Flavicella sp. | reverse complement strand
TTGCCGCGTCTGCAATTACTTGTTCGCTGTTTTTCATTCCAATATAGCTGAATTGGATTGTTTGACCTTTGCTTGCCTCAATAGAGTAGTTACCGTCAAAATCTGTTTCGGTACCTTGAGTAGTTCCTTTGATAAGGACAACCACTCCTGGTAGCGGACCAGAGTTGTCGGATACGTTACCCGATACTGTCTTTTTTTGTGCAAACACTAGTTGAACGACGAGCACCAATAGTAGGGTCGTTATTCTTCTTAACTTTAGTTTCATATGATTGTTATTTTAATTAGTGTTGTAAAATTCCCATTTTTTAATACAAATTGCAAGTAATGTTAAGAAAAAGTTATAGGAAATGATTGTATTGTGAATATATGTTAATAGATATGGCTTATATTTAATGCTTACTGCCTATTTAACTCGTTTTAAATGTTAAAATTCTTAATTTTTTAACATTTAGGCAGTTTATTTCATGTTTTTCAGCATAAATTTTAATATGGTTTTTTTAGCTAAAAATCAACGGATGTTTTGATGTGAAAAATCCCTTTACTGAAATCAATTTTTTCTTTCGAATCACTCCCTAATCCATAAGATAGGTTTAGTTGTCCATTTCTTGTTTTGTATGAATACCCGGCTCCTACTCCGTAGAGTGTATTGATGCTTTCCTCTAGTGTGTTAGTAAATATTCCTACATCTAAAAAAGTATACAAGAATGAAGTTTCGTTTGTTTTGAATCGCATCTCGTTATTTGTATAGTTAAAACTTGAACTAACGATACTATTTTCATTAAAGCCTCTCAGTGAATTGGAACCTCCTGTTATGTATAGTTCATTTGTGTTTTGCTTTTTTGAGTTCAAAACCTTTGTTACATTTTTAATGAAATAACTACGTATGCTTTTTGTGGGTATTGTTAGGTTCAAAACAACTGTCCCTCTTGTCTGTGGAATGTTCCCTGAGCTAGTTTGTTTGTCTCCGTATTCAACTTGTAGTTCAGTACTCAGTTTGTTTTTCTTTACATGAAAACGATCGCTAAACGTTATGCCGTAACTTCTGGTTTCAAATGATACTATGGAGTTGTTTGTTACTTCTCGCAAGGCAGTTGATTTTGTTTGGTTGATTAAAATTCCGATTTTTTGGTTCCTGCGAAGGCTTGTTTCGAGATGGAATTGTGTTTTTGTGTTTGCAAATGTCGAGTCTTGTTTTTTTAATTCGAATTGAATACTACTTGTAATTCTTGAGTTGAATACATAAGGAGATACGATTTTTGTATGTAGCCTTTCCAGATCAGTATTATTTCTACTCCATTTGAAAGCGATTTCTTCTCCCTTATTGAAAGAGTTTTGAAGTTCAATATCTATATGACCATTGAATTGTATGCCTTTTTTTTCTTTGTTGTTCCCAAATCCCAATACCCCGTCAAACTTGTTGCTTTTTTTTTGTTTTATGTACAAGTATAAATGCGTACTGTCTTTGGTAAATAAGGTTTCAGGTTTTTTTATTTCTGTAGCGAAATTCAAAAGACCACTTTGTTGGCTAATATTTTCTGTCTTTTTTAGTGTGTAGCTAGTTTTACCTTTTGCAATTTTAAAATAATGCCTGATGAATCTTGAAGGAAAATTTTTGTAGGGTCGAATAATTACTTTGTCTATACTTCTTTTATGGGTTTTGTCAATGATCACATCGGCGGTAAGTTTTTGGTCAATAGTTCTTATGTTTGCTAATTTAACTTGCGTAAAAGTAGCGCCTTCTGATTCAAGATTTGATGCTATTTCTTGCAGTGTTTTTTTAAGTATATATATAGGTATGGTTTTTTTTATTTCTTTGTGGGTGCTTGGTTTTGTCAACTCACTAAATAACAACACTATGTGTGTGTGTTGTTTGTTTTTGGTTAGTTTGATATTGTAGTTTGAGTCGTTTTCCTTGACAAGGTTTATCTCTGGATAGAAGTAGCCCATTTCCTGTAAGGATCTTTTAAATGTTTTTATATCATTGTGTAGTTCAAGTGTGTCTAGGAATGTTTGTTCTTTATTCTTTTTAAAGAAAATGGATTGCACTAAGCTGTCTTTTGAGTGGAGTGTTAGCTTTTTGCTTTGTCCTGATATGGGGGTCGCAAAAAGGTATAGTATAGTTATCAAGAAAGCAGTGTAAAAATTTATGGAATAGGAATAGTTCACGCTCAGTCTTTCTAAAAAAGGTTTTTGTAAATACATTCAAAACTACTTTAAAAATAAGGAACTCAAAATAAAAGTATTATTAATTTGCAATTTAACTCCCTGGCATTTGAATGTTTAGATAAGTTTTGTATATTTGCACCCTCTAAAAAAATTAGAGAATTATAAAATAAACGTAATTTATAACAAATTAGTATGCCAACTATTCAACAATTAGTACGCAAAGGAAGAACCCAAAACACTAAGAAGAGTAAATCGGCTGCCTTAAATTCGTGTCCTCAAAGAAGAGGAGTATGTACACGTGTTTACACTACTACACCAAAGAAACCAAACTCAGCTATGCGTAAAGTAGCCAGAGTTCGTTTGACAAATGGTAATGAGGTAAATGCTTACATTCCTGGAGAAGGACACAATTTACAAGAGCACTCGATAGTATTAGTAAGGGGAGGAAGAGTAAAAGATTTACCAGGGGTAAAGTACCACATCGTTCGTGGAGCTTTAGATACAGCTGGTGTTGAGGGAAGAACTCAACGTAGATCTAAATACGGAGCCAAACGTCCTAAGAAGTAAATTTTTAATGTCTGTTGATAGCCTTTGTTGCGTCAACGACAAAAAAGTAAAGAAAACATGAGAAAAAGAAGAGCCAAAAAAAGAGTTCTTTTACCGGATCCTAAGTTTAACGACCAATTAGCAACACGTTTTGTAAACATGTTGATGTGGGATGGTAAGAAATCAGTAGCGTTCAAAGTATTTTATGATGCATTAGACATTGTAGAGGAAAAAAAGGGAGAAGAAGAAAAATCTGCCTTAGAAATCTGGAAAGATGCATTGTCAAACGTAATGCCTCAAGTAGAAGTTCGTAGCCGTCGTGTAGGTGGAGCAAACTTTCAAATTCCAATGCCTATTAGACCAGACAGAAAAGTGTCTATGGCTATCAAATGGATGATTTCATACTCTAGAAAGAGAAATGAAAA
>JBELHA010000119.1:0-3155 GCA_042091695.1 Flavicella sp. | reverse complement strand
ATGCCCAATCTCTAAGTATTACTTCTTCCGAACTGATGGAAGTTACTGTCGGTACTAGCGTTACAATTGATTTTCGCTATAGTACACCTGCAGTTGGAAACGTCTATGCTTCAATCAGTTTGTACAACGGAGCCGAATGGGTACAAACTATTGCCGATACCTATCAAAATACAACTATAGGAACTGACATTGACCGGAGTTTTACATTAAGTATTCCCGCTGGAACGACCTTAACCTCATTTTTACCCGACAACCAGAATTACAAGCTTTCTATGGTGTTGAGTGACAATTCAGGAAACTGGTTGGCAGGCGCTTATCCAGCCAATGAAATTAATATAGTTTCTGACAATCCGACTAACATTGTACCTGAAATTAGTTTTATCACGGCACCATTGACCAAATTACATTTGGGCCAAACCATAAGTGTCGGCTATGGTTATTCCATTCCTGAAAATGGAAAAGTGTACTGTGCTATCAATTTGTATCAAGGAAATGTTTGGGTCAGTACCGTGTCCAATTGGTTGAGTACAGCGAGCAAAGGCAATGACATAAGCAACACCTTGACATTTTATATTCCCAAAGAAACGGTGCCTTCAGAAAAACTCGCTAAAGGACAAGCTTATAAAATAGCTATGGAACTGACAGATGAAGGAGGCACTAAACTCGCAGGCGTGTATCCGACAGAAACTATTGAAATCAGTGCCAATCTGGACCTTCGGATAGGAGAGGGGTTTCAGTTATTGGGAAAAAGTGATTATTTCGGAACCGGTAAAGAAGGGATTGTATTTCAGATGCACGATAACGAGCGAATAAATGGCACTACAGACGGTGGTTTTGTGTTTCGAGGTCATACCCCCAAAGACAGTAAAACTCAAGAGTGGATGGTCATCAAGTCTGGTGGTGCTGTTGGGATTGGTACCACAGCACCCGATGCCAAACTAGCCGTAGCAGGAAAGATACACTGCCAAGAGGTCAAAGTAGATATAGAGGAATGGTCCGATTTTGTGTTTGAAAAAGACTATGATTTGCCAAGTTTACAAGAGGTGGCACAACACATTGCAGCAAAAGGACATTTGCAAGGCATCCCAACTACTGCGGAAGTGTTAGAAAACGGAATTCAATTGGGAGCCATCAATGCCAAGCTCTTGCATAAGATTGAAGAATTGACCTTGTATACCTTGGAACAACAAAAAAAGTTACAAGAACAAGAGAATAGGTTGGCTGTACTCGAAAAAGATTTCAGATCCAAGGAAGTCATAACAATTCCATAAAACGCTAATCAAAAATCATATGAAACTACTTGGTATTATTTTTTTATTCTTGGCCAGCCCTTTTAGCAATGCGCAACAACTAAAAGAGGCGAAAAATCCCACAGCTCCATCTCGTGAAATTTTAACAGCATTTAAATCGGCTGCTAAAATTGTGTTTGAATACGATGCTGCTGGAAATCAAACCAATATCAGCTACAAAGCAAACACTTCTAGTGATGTATTTCAAAGTAAGGACAGCGACACAGCAGCATTAGGACAGCGTACATCACTTGAAATATATCCGAATCCAGCTTCGCAACGTGTTAAAATCGTCAGTGATTTTTCAGAAGCAAATAAAATAGTAGCGATACGTTTGATTGCCACTGTAACTAGGGTTGCAAAGAAACTTGAATTTGAGTCCTTTGGAAATAGGGCCATTATTGATGTCAGTCAATTTTCAACAGGAGTATATATTCTTGAAATCGTATTGAAGGATGGAGCTGTTTTGAAACATGAATTTATAAAAATCTAAGACCATGTATAAAAAGGGTATTGCGATTGTATTATTATTTGGTTCTGTATGCTTTGCTCAAAACCCTGACAGCGCAATTGCAAAGGGTCAGCATAAAACTACTTTAAATGTCGATTTTACCTATAAAGAAATACCAAAGTCTGTGCAGAAAGGAAAGTCAATAACCATTGAAATTACCGACGATATAGTCCCCAAAAACAATAAATTGGCAGCTGTGTCGGATGACAATGCAGATACAACAGGAAATACTTATGCAGTGTTTTCAGTGTCACCATCTGGAGCCGCAACCTATGCGGTTCCTTTTTCCACGCCACCGGGTATCAAAAACATACAGCCTAATTTAGGCCTGGCCTACAATAGTCAATCAGGTAATGGTTTGGCAGGTTGGGGATGGAGCATTAGTGGCTTGTCTACCCTGATTCGTATTTCCAGTACAGGTTACCATGACGGTATTATTGATCCTATTGATTTTGATAAATACGACCGCTATGCATTGGATGGACAGCGTTTGATCTTAAAAAGTGGGACCTATGGAGCGGATGCTTCGGTCTACCAAACCGAAAATTATTCCAACCTAAAGATTGTCGCGCATAGAGATGGGATTGAAGCTGCCGGACCTTCCTATTTTACGGTGCATTATCCAGATGGAAGTACAGCTTGGTATGGCAAAGAAAGTGCGAAAGGCACCTTAGAATGGGCTTTGCAACGAAAAGAAGATGTGCATGGAAATTATATCACTTACGAATATCTAGAATCTGACGCTGTATTGCGAATCCATAAAGTAAACTACGGTTCCAATCACCCAAATCCTACATTAAATACGATACAATTTTTTTACAAAGAAAGATACCGAAAGAACGCTAGTTATGTTGGAGGTCACTATTTTAGAAATAAATATCTTTTAGATAAAGTAAAAATATTTTCCACAGGGAAATTGTATAGAAAGTATCAATTAAAGCATGACTATACCACCCTGTTTTATTTCAATTTAGATGCCATACAGGAATACAATAAAGAGGGCGATTTTTACAGTCCCATAAAATTTAAGTACAAGTCGGCAAATAGAAATATACCCACAAAAAGAATCACTTCCGATGCGCTTAGTACTGTTTTTGATTACGAAACAGATATCATTTTTGGTGGAGAATTTGATGGAGACGGACAGTCCGATATTATAAGTTACAACAAGGAATCAAAGCAAACATTAAAAATGTATACTAAAATTTTTAATGACGATTATACGGTGTTAAGGACTTTCAATATGGAAGAACCTTTTGAAAAAGCCTTTGCAAGTACAAGTCTTTCTTGTGGGACTGAAAAAAAAATAGCCCAGCAAAATACATTGACGACAATTTCACACGTTTTGGAAAATA
>JBELHA010000118.1:0-3172 GCA_042091695.1 Flavicella sp. | reverse complement strand
TAACAATATCAATATTTCTAATCATATAGTTTTCTCTCTTAAATTTATTTGAGAGGGAAAACTATATCCGCTTGTCCACAACACCTTTTTCAAAGGCTATTAGATTGAAGAGTTGTCGCATGCGAGAACGGACTCTGGATCCGTAGCGGTCTTCTATTTCTTTTGCGTTGAGGTTGGTGGTGCCATGGGTTTTGGTTTTGGTCTTGATGAATAGATCGTAACGTGAGAGTAGTATTTCTCCCATGACATTGCATTCTCTTCCAAAGTGTTTTCCTATGGGTTCAACTCCTAAATCGTCGAAGCAATGGTAGCCTGTGTCTCCATAGTCTGTGATGGTTTTGGTGCCTATGTGGTTGTAACTGACTACTGCATTGCGACATGGGATGATTTGATAGGGTCTGGCTTTTGGAACAAGTGATCTTATGAGGGTCATTAGGGTGGTTTTACCACTTCCTACGGGTCCACTCAATAGGATGCCTTTGTGGATGTCGATGTTCATCTTTTTGCATTTTTCTTTGTCTTGAACGATGAAAGTACAAAGCTTATAGATAATTTCGGTGTCTGTATGAAATAGTTTGAAGTTTTGTCCGTACAAGCTTTTTCCTTTACTCTCTAAAAAAATGCGCATTTTGTCAAAATCATAGTGAATGGTTTTGTCTTTGACAATGCCCAAAGGATAGGTAATCCCTGTATCTTTGATGGTGTATATTTCTTCTTTTTTCATAGTGGTTGGTTGTAGTTTTTGTCTTTGTTGACTTGAAGGTTGTCGGAAGTTTTTTGTGTTTCTTTTTGGTTCCTTTTTTTGATTTCGGCTGCTTTTAGCATCCAATTTCTTGCGGAAGCTTGCCAGTCTTCGATGGGGGTCTTTCCGCCTATTTTCCACCCTATGCTTTGGTAGTGGTTGTAGAACCTTTGTGCTTCAATTATTGGCCATTTTTTTTCCCTAAAAAAATAATCTACTTCTTCTTGGCTTTCGGCTTTTTTTAGTTTAGAGATGTTTGTATTATGTTTATTAATGTTTATATAAGGTACCAGTGCTTGTCCCACTTTTGGGACACTATCGGTACAGTGCTTGTCCCACTTTTGGGACACAGTAGGTACAGTACTTGTCCCGATATTGGTCATCTTAACTTTGGAACTTCTAAACGGATTTTTGGTGGGAATATATGTGATATATTTCCACGCATGAAGCTCTTTGATGCACTTGTGATAGGTGGTTTTTGAACCTATTTTTGAAAAGGACATGATCTCTTCTCTATTGACATAAAACTCTTTGGGAAAGCGCTTGTTATTCCAAAAAAAGAATAGGGTGATATAGAGACTGATGTGGGTTGTATTTAACCGCTTATCATCTTCTATTCGTTGGTAAAAACCTCTAAGATGTTGGATGAAATTGATGGATTTCATACTTCGGAATCTATACAGTTTTGGTCTATCAATGCTTGGATGTCTTTTGACTGGTAAAAGAGGATCCCTCCGATTTTGGAGTACGGTAATTGTCCGCTGATTCTTAGCTGTTGTAATGTGCCTGGTGAGATGCTGAGTTGTGCCCTGACTTCACTTGATTTGAGCCATTTCTTGTTTTTAATGTTGGTGCGGCTGTTGAATAATTTTGTTAGTTCTTCGAGTAATTCTTCTTTGAATTCGAAAAGGTCTTCTGTGGTTACGATGTTTGCTGGCATGTGATTGGTTTTAGAAATTTGAGTTCGATTTGACTTTCGAGGGCTCAAAGTTCTGAAACGAATGGATATTTTTTTAGTTAGTTTTGAGAACTAACTAAAAACTTTTGGAAGTATTTTGATTTTATTGGCTTCTAGCTACTGTATTTATTGGAAATTATTTTAGTTGTATAGGTAGTGATTTTTTAGTTGTTAGCGTCGTAAGTAATTTTAAACGCTAATTTTTGTTGCAGGGTGTTGATGAATTTTGTGGGTGCTTTTTTCCTTTTCTTTATATCTGCATAGGTTTTGTACATATTGCTTAAATCTATATTGAAGGACATGCTAAAAACCTTGGCTATATCGAGGACAGAGCTATTTCCGAACGAAATTACACTGGCTGCTTTGAGGGCATAAATAAGTTCTATTAGCTCTGTTTTTGTACCTGTCCAATCTAAATTTATTGCACTTTTGTCAGCACCACTGTTGTTGGGTACATTACTTCCCAAAACTACCGATATTTGTTTTAGCTCTTTGGTGTAAAATGCTGTGATGAGTTCGTAAGCAATTATACTGGCTACTTTTAGGTCGAAGGAGGTTGTGAATTGTGGATCTGTTTCGATATAGTTTTCGTTTCCAAACATTGCTAACTGTTCGTTGCCTCTGATGAAGAACTTATCGTCTAAACTATCACAGCCTTGTTTGTAGTACCTATAGAAAGCTAAATCTGTACTTTTCTTCTTTTCTAATTGTTTGATTTTATTTTTGAGAAAGGATTTTTGCTTGGAGGGATTCTTGGGCTTGTCTACGTGGTATGACAGTTGTTCTAGAAAGTATTTTAACAAGCCTTGTATGTTGGGCTTGGTTTCTTTGAAGAATTTTATTTCTTGTTGTTGGGATGTGAATGTATTGTTTCGTACTTCTATCCTTAGTAGGTTGAGGTATTTTTTGGTGAGTTTGATACTCTGTTTGAGTTTGGGTATCTCTTGTATGTTTTGCCTCTCTATCTCATAGAGTTTCTTCCTGTAGGTTTGGACCAGTTTATGTAGCTTTTCCATTTCTTTCTATCTTTTTCAACTAATTTACTCAATGTCCTATTTTTGAGTATGGTTGAATTGGATTGAAATGGGTTGAAATTTAACGCTTGTTACTTTTTAGAGGTATTTAACTTTATGAGTGCTGCTTCTATTTCGTCACTTTTAAAATAGACTCCTGCTCCAATGCTGTAAGGTGTTAATATTTCTTTTTTACACCAATTGTGTATGGTGGAAACATCTACTTTGAATTGTTGTGCTACTTGCTTTCTTGTTAGGTATTCTTTGGGTTCATTGGGTGTGAGTTCTTTTTTTAGGGTTTTAATTTCCTCACGAACACTCTGCCGTATCAGTGCTTCTAACTCTTCTTTGGAAATCTGTATGAGCTGCATTGTTTTCATGATATTGGGATGTAGAGTTATATAAATATAGGCAAATCTTGAGGGAATAGTAGTGACAGTTATTTATTCTGATTGATGG
>JBELHA010000117.1:0-3277 GCA_042091695.1 Flavicella sp. | reverse complement strand
CTGCCTGTCACGCAGGGGGTCGCGAGTTCGAGTCTCGTCCAGACCGCAAAAAAAACCTCACAAAGTAATTTGTGAGGTTTTTTATTTTGTGTTCAGACTTCTTTTAAATTGCGTCTAAAAATAGTTTGGCAGCGATTCCAAATCCAGCTCCTGAAATAAATACATTCCATTTCATATGGTCTCCTTTTAAAACTTTTGAATACAAGAATAAAACTCCCATAAACATTGTAACAACGACTAATTGTCCTACTTCAATACCTACATTAAAGGCAAATAAAGGTTTGACAATACTGCTGTTAAACATCATACCTTTAAAATTAGAGGCAAAAGCGAGTCCGTGGATCAAGCCGAATACCATCGCAAGAATGTATTTGACGCTTTTATTGGAGAAACGACCTTCTTTTTTATATAAAACGATATTGCTAATGGCTGTTATCATTATTGTAAAAAGAATAAGTTTCTCAATCACACTTCCTACTTCTGGAATTAATTCAAGGGCGCTGATGACCAGTGTCACACTGTGTCCTATTGTAAAAGCTGTGATAATCACTAATACCTGTTTCCATTGCTTTAGTTTGAATGCAGCACAAAGCGTCATTACAAATAGTAGGTGGTCTATGGCGTTGATGTCTACGATATGGTCCCAGCCGAAATTGAAATAAGATAAAAAATTGTTCATGAATCAGATATTAAAAATTGTAGGTAAATGTTTTGATGTCAATATTAGTCTCCATATTGTATTCTTGGAAATAAGGTTGTGCCATGATCGTAACTCTGTTGGATTGCATATAACTGAATTCCTCAAAAAACAGGATGTTTTTTACTTTCATAGAGTCTCCCTCATTGATAGATAAGTCAGATTTTGAAAAGCGTATGGTCACTACGTTATAGTCTAAGTGAAGTTCATGAGATTCAAACTTTAAGGGAACTATTGTATCGTTTAGTTTGATGGTAAAGCGTTTGTCAAAATAAGCGTTAATACCTACTTTGTCTTGTTCGCTAAGTAATGAAAGGTCTATGTTTTTTGTCAATGTGGGGTTGATACTTTTTTCAAAGTCATCGATAAAAAGTTTGCATTCCACTTTTATTTGTTTGTTCTCGTTGTCATATTCAATTAGAGAAGCGGTTAATTTTATGGGGTGCTCAAATGAGGATACAGTTAAGATGATAGTCAAAAATAACAGTGTCCGATTTAGTATTGATTTCATAATTGCTTGATAGTGTTTCAAAGGTAATCCAATTGGCAGCATTCAAAAAGTACATTTGTCAATGTCGATGTAGACACAATTTTAGCTGTTACAAATTACGTTAATTTTATACAATGCAGATAGCCTTGTTGTAAGTTTTTTTCCTTTTTGAAACTATTTTATTTATTTATAATTGCAGCAAATATATAAAACCATTTATTAAATGCAACATTGTTGCATTTAATAAATATGTTTCTTGATGTGTGTTTTTTTTGCTAAAATAAGATAGCGCGTTATTGTAAAACACTGTATAACAGTTTTTTATTTAAGTAATTAATTTTTTATACTTACTGTAAGGGCAACTACACTAAAAAAAAATAAATTTATTTGAGTGGATACTGCTTGTACATTGAATATAAAGTGTATATTTGCACTCGCTAATAGCAACGGTCTGGTAGTTCAGTTGGTTAGAATACCTGCCTGTCACGCAGGGGGTCGCGAGTTCGAGTCTCGTCCAGACCGCTATTTGAATCCTTACAATATTTTTGTAAGGATTTTTTTTGGCTATCTTCTAAATATCTTTTTAAGTACAACTCTTTAAGGGAGCACTTGTTTTTTTGTGTTTTTTAAAAGTTAGCAGAGATTCTTTTTTTATTTTTGATAGATAAGATATTTCTATGCATTTAAAATCTATCCAATTATACACTCAAAATCTTACAGGTCAAATTTCATTTTATACTGGGGTTCTTGGGTTGAGGCCTTTGGAACAAAGTGAACGTATGGTAAGTTACCTGTTGGGAACTTCTTTGTTACGCTTTGTACAGGTTTTAGATGTGTGTACACCCTATCATTATGCAATCAACATACCTTGTAACAAAACTAGCCTAGCTTTAGAGTGGCTAAAACTTCATTTAGAACAACAGAAACACGAAGTGTTGTCAAACGATGGAGTAGAGATTGTAGATTTCTCAGGATGGAATGCCGAAGCCATCTACTTTTACGATGCAGATAAAAATATAGTCGAATTAATAGCGCGAAAGAACTTGGCTAATGAAAGCGAAGGAGCATTTACAAATACTGACTTTTTAGAAGTTTCAGAGATTGGTGTTCCTCTCGACGATTTAGAGTCCGGCTGTAGTAGTTTGTTCCAAATTGAAGGCATGCAAATCTTCGACGGTAGTTACGATCGTTTCTGCGCACTGGGAGATGAAAATGGATTGTTTATTTGTATTGACAAAAACAAAAAAGAGTGGTTTCCAACTGGAGACAAAGCTCATGCTGCTCCATTTAAGGCAACGATAGTATCTCATCACAAACAGTATAACTGTGAGTTTGTGGGTGGACATCTATCCGTTAAGAAACTATTTAAAAATTAATTTTGAATTGGATTTCGATTAAAACGGTCTGTACACACCACGTTTGTATAGTTCAAAAATTATTTTAGCTTCCATAATGGCATCGTCTAGTCCTCTATGCTCCTCAATTTTGTGATTGTGTGGGAATAAAATATCCCAGGCTTCTTGTGCTTTGGGCCATTTGTGACCTCTGTTTCCTTCTATAGCAAAAAATTCCGTACTAGCTTTCATAGGGCATTCAATGTCTGCTCCTAAATCAAAGCCTTCATAGATCAAGAATTTTTCATCAAAATCCCTGTTCCAAGCGATGATTTTTCCTTTAAAAGGATTTAGAATAGACTGAATTTCCTCTCGATAGTTGTCGAGTGGTAATGCATTACGAATTTCATCAATATGCATAAAACCATTGACGAATATCCAAGATTTTCGATGTTTTGCAGTGAGATTCGGGTCTTTGAATACGCGATCAAATAAGGTAGTGATTTTACCTGTTGTCAAGTTGAGCTTGACGATACCTAGTTCTAGGATAAAATCGTTTGTAGGACTAAAGCCTGTGGTTTCTATATCCAAAACAAGTAGTTCTTTGTCCATATTGTTGCTTGTAGTGCATTAAGGTTACTTACACAATAATACAGTAATCTCTGGAAATAAAAAAAACCACAAAGAGAATCTTTGTGGTTTTTAAGTGGTGCCTCCAGGAATCGAACCAGGGACACATGGATTTTCAGTCCATTG
>JBELHA010000116.1:0-3313 GCA_042091695.1 Flavicella sp. | reverse complement strand
ATTATAGCCTTTAGTCCGGGGGGGTATGTAAAATATCTTTTTTGAATGTTTTGGTTGTAAAACTACTATAGATTAGAAAAAGTGGGTAGACTTATAAAAAGTGCTACCCACTTTTTTTGTATTTGGGTTGTACAATTATATGTGACACATATATGTGATTACAGCTTTTAGTCCCTCTGATTTTCAGTGATAGTTTTCAATATACCTTCTAATTTTTTGAGAGTAAGTACTAGTCATCACTATCCTTTTCTGTTGCAAGAATTGCATAGATGTCTACACTTATAAAACGTCCGTTTTTTAGTTCACAGTCTCTCAGGGTTCCTTCAAATTCAAAATCGAGTTTGGATAGTGCTTTTTTACAGTTGACATTTTCTGACTCCACAAAGCCTTCAATTCGATGGAGTTGTAAAGATTCAAATCCATAGCGGCACAGGAGTGGCATGGCTATTTTCATAATCCCTTTTCCCCAGTGATGCGGCAACAACCAAAGTCCAACTTCTGCTTTTTTGTGCAGCGTTGAAATAGCATTAAAACCACAAGCGCCATAAAATTCATCAGTGTCGGCCGAACAAATCACAAACCATTTTTGACTTGGTTCTTCAAACCATTTCATTTGGGTTTCTGTCGCTTCCAAGCTACTAAAGTGTACCCCGTAATGTTTGATTACTTCAGGATGTGACAAGCCCTCAAAAATTTTATGAATGTCCGAGGCTACGATTTCTCTAAGTGTGATTTTGTTATTTGTCAATTTTAGTCATTTTTTAGATAGCCTTATCAAAGACATGCTATCATTTGTATGTTTGGCCCATGTAAGCAGTCTATGTAATTATAAAGATATAATACTTAAAAGAAGAAATTCCATCTAATTAGTACTTGCACTCTTTTTATTATCTACAGGGTTTAGCAATCCTTCAAATATTTTGTCTAAAGTAGTACTCAATTTTTTTGCAGTTGCTTTACCACTTTGATTGGTAATCATAAAAGCGCCAAGATTGTGTTCTGGGATGATATAAATAAAACATTGGGATCTAGGAACTCCACCGTGGTGAAGGTAATGTTTGCCCAGTTTTTCATCCCCCGAGTGAACTTGCCAAAAATAAGAAAGTCCTATTGTTTTGTTATATTCTACAAGTGTCTTGTGAGATTCTTCGACAATATCATTTTTAGTCAATTCAAATTGTATAAACTGCAACATGTCTGAAACGGTTGTCTTTACATTTCCACCAGCGCCCCAAGGAAGTTGTCCCATGGGAACTGTAACTTCAGGGTTGTTTGCATGATAACCAGCTGCCAAGAGTTTTTTTTCATTTAGGTTCAATCTTATTTTTGTCGATTTCATACCTATCTTTTCTGAAAGAAATTTTATCAAAAGCACTTCAAATTCTTCCTGGTAGACTTGCTCTAAAATATGAGCGGTCAACTCTGTTGCTGCACTTGAGTAGGCATATTTAAAGCCTGGGATTGTATCGATATGAATCTTGTGAAGATCTTCTAGAAAGTCATTTTTAGTGTAGGTTTTGAGTATGGCATTGATCTTAGCAGGGCTGTCGTGTTTAAGAAAATCTTTGGTCAAGAGGGGGGCAAGACTTGTGGGAAGTATGTTTGGAAACCTACCAGAATGGGTGAGTAAATGTTTGATTTTAACAGGGTGGTTTTCAAATTGTAAATTGCTATAGTTTCCATCCAAATAGGCATCTACCTTATCTTCAAGTTTTATTTTCCCTTCTAAAACGGCTTGCGCTACCAAAGTACCAGTCAAAACTTTACTCAAGGAACCTATTTCATAAATAGTAGCGTTCGATGGTTTGTTTTGCTTCTCCTCTTCAAGTACTCCATAGTGTCCGGAATATGCTTGCCCTCTGTAAAAAACACCTATGGACGTTCCGTGAATCAGAGGTTTTTTGATGAATTCATTTGCAGCATTGTCAATAATTTTTTTGATGTCTTTTTGGGAAGGGTTTGTTTGTGTTTTTTTGTCAGCTGAGAGGGAGCAGTTGGTGAGTAGAACTGAAATTAAGAGGTAGTAACAGTATTTTTTCATAGTTGTAATTTTTGATACAAGTACAGCATACGAGCATGCAAGTAATTTAGTTTCTGACACAACAAATAAAAGCCTCATTATTTTTTTACAAGTTGTATTCACAATCAAATATAAGAAGTTATGATATCTTAAACAATACGATTTTTAGGTCTTTCAAAACTATGTTTTTAGTCCACAAAATAAGGTTGATAAACTAAATCCCTATAACTTTTCAGAAAAAGTAACGTTTTATATTTTTCACAGCAAACTTTGTAGTATAATAGCGTATCATGTTCTATCCTTAGGCATATGATTTGATTCACAATGGAGAAAGGGTGGGCTTGAAACCCGATACCACAGTAATTTTAGCAAATTTGCTTTCTGTTATTTTTCCATTTCATAGCGATCCAAAGATTCAGAATAGAATTTGGGTTTTATGTGGGTCACTTTGAATCCGTAGTTTTCGAAAAAAGGAGCAATATCTTGAGTTGTCGTCAAACATACCTTTTTACCAGGGTATTTTTGGGCTATGGATTTGATTCGGTATTCAAGTAATTTTTTGCCATATCCATGCTTTTGATAGTCATGATGTACCATTCCCCATGACAGGTAGATTTCTTCAGAGTTTTGTCTGAGTAAATAACCAGCACAACCTAAAATTTTGTTTCCTTCTTCTATGATGAAATAGTATTCCTTTTCTGAAACAGGGTGTGCCAACAATCCTTTTTCTTGTGCGACCAACCAAGCCTCAAAAAGAGGTACTTCGTCTACAGCGAAATATAGAGGTGTGTTACTTTTGATGATTTCCATACAAGCAGCATGGTCGTCTATTTGATATTTTCTGATATTCATAGAAAGCTATTTTAATCTCTTTGGTAAATTCACTTTGAATTTACACGACTTTTCCCAAATGTATTAAAGTGATGCCTAGCAATATAATTTATTATCTATAGAATACATTTTAGATTTCTAAAAAAACATATAATTGCAGATTACAAATATTCGATATTGCAAGATTGAATCACGTTCTATGTCTCCATACTAAGTTTTGACAATTGCGAAAGCCTTTGTCTACAGTCTATGACAATTATTGAGTAAGGTACCCTTGAGATGGTATTAAATCAACCAAAAGCAACAACATTTCGCCTCGGAACCCACGATTTCGTTTAGTCAGGTCAATCTCCCTTTGTCAGAAAAAAATAAATACAAGAGCTATGTTTTTCTTTTAATAAAAACTCCTAAGTGAAAGTGAAACGATTTACAAGACTTAAAGTTTTAGGAAGCATCTTTTAC
>JBELHA010000115.1:0-3331 GCA_042091695.1 Flavicella sp. | reverse complement strand
CTAAAAAATACCATGCTTTACAATTTAAAAAACAACGTATTAGCTACTTGAGAGCACTTACAATAGGAACACTTATTGAAGAAGCCTCAAACGTTTTTTTGGCAAATGAAGAAGCTATTTTGAAAGGAGAATACAATATTTCTTTGTTAGATAAATGTAAGTACGAAGCACAATTGAATGATATCCTACGAATTAGTAGAGCTAAGATATACAATAGCACAGAAGTTATTGAAAAAGAGGTGGCAGGATATAAAGTAATTGCGGATTTGTTAGATGTTTTTATAAATGCTGTAAACAATTTTTATGACGGAAAGGCGACTAACTTTGATAAACTCATTATCAATCTACTCCCTGAAGATGCTCGGTTATTTCCTGAAAATATAGCTGACCGAATTATGCTGGTATGCAGTTACATAGCCGGTATGTCAGACGGAACAGCAATTCTACTTCACAAAAAAATTATAGGTGGTATTATTCTCTAAAATATAACCTTTATTAAAGACTCTTGTTTATGAATTTTAGAATCATCAATATAGTAGTAATTTATATCATTACAAGTAGTTTATACTCGTGTGATAAAGTATCTAAAAATGCATTGATAAAAGAAAAGCATAGGGTCTTTCTAGATAACACTCCTTTCAAAGAAACGATACAATTGTCAAAGAATGATCGAAAGAAAATTGCTTTGCCTCCCAATAAGTTTTACGAAAGAATGTGGGAATTAACCATGAATCCCACAACTGGAATGCCAGAACCTGCAAAAGCTCTAAAGCTACAAAAAGAGTTGCATCGCAAACGTCTTTTGAATAAGTCACCTGGAGATGATAAAAAGAACCCATGGATTGAAAGAGGTCCCAACAATATTGCAGGTAGGACACGCGTCTTGTTATTTGATCCAAACGATCCACTTCATAAAAAAGTATACGCTGGAGGTGTAAGTGGAGGTCTGTGGTTTAACAATGACATCACTGACACCCAATCTACATGGAATCAGGTAACAGATGTTCCTGGAAATATGAATGTTTCATGCATTACTGTAGACCCAAGAGATTCCAATATTTGGTATGTTGGAACAGGTGAGCAGTATACTGCTGGTGATGTTGTAGGTAATGGAGTTTATAAATCTGAAGATGGGGGTGATAGTTGGCGTAATGTCTCTCTCGAAGCTATGGGAGTTGTTAGTAGTTCAGATACCTCTTTATTCCTTTCAGGGATATATTATATAAATGATATTATTGCCTGGGACAATGGTGTAAGTACAGAAGTTTTTGTTGCTGTCGGAGGTTTTTTATATTATAGTGCTAATGGTCCTAATAATTGGCTTGGATTACAATCAGCAGGAATCTACAAAAGTTCAGACAAAGGCTCCTCTTGGAACAGAATAGAAGCTAGTAATATGTCTTTCACTTTTGGAGAAGAAACTTTCTATTATATGCCCAATGATTTAGAAATAGCAGCAGATAACACATTATGGATGGGTACAATCGGTTCTCCGATACGAAGTAAAGGAGCTGGTTTTGTATACAGCTCTTCAGATGGTATAACTTGGTCTTTAAGAGCTGATCTTCCAAATTCAGATAGGGTTGAAATCGCTGTTTCTTCATCAGATTCAAATAAAATATATGTTTTAACTGAAGGAACAAATGGTGTACCTCATATATTCAAAACATCAAATGCATTTGAAAATTTTCAAGAGATTTCCAAACCCAATGATATAGATCAAGGAATTCCTGCAGATGATTTTACTCGAGGGCAAGCTTTCTATGATTTGGTAATTGAAACAGACCCAACAGATGACGCCGTAGTTTATGTTGGAGGAATCGATTTGTTTCGCTCCGCAGATTCAGGTGATTCTTGGCAGCAAATATCAAAACGAAGTACAAGAATTGTAGGGCCTTTCTCAACAGTACATGCTGATCAACATGTCATGATTTTTCGACCTGGAGCTTCTAATGAAGCTGTCTTTGGAAATGATGGTGGAGTATACTATTGTAATTCTTTGTCAAGCGCAATTGCAACATCGAATATAAAAGCTGTAAACACGGGACTTAATATCACACAATTTTACAAAGGAGCTGTGAGTCCTTCAGCATCAGATGAGTATTTTTTAGCCGGCTCTCAGGACAACGGAACACAATTTTTTAACAACCCTGAAACAAATGAACCTGATGCGTCTTCTGATATTAGTGGAGGAGATGGTGGGTATTGTTTCATAGATCAGATAGAAGAGTCTTACTTAATAGTTAGTTACACATACAATCAAGCTATAAGTTTGTATGATTTTGAAACTCAACAATGGAAAACCATAATAAGTGACAATGAAGACGGAGATTTTATAAATCAATCAGAGTTGGATTCTAATTTAGATATTTTATATTCCAATGGAAGTCAAAAATACAATGATATATATCGTTTGTACCGTTTCTCTAATTTGAATAATCTCAAGACTAACAGCGAAGCTACTAAAGAAATATTAAAAGACCCCTTGTTAACGTCATCACCTACAGCATTGAAGGTCTCCCCTTACAGCTCAGAATCTTCTCTTTTGTTAGTAGGTACCGAAACTGGAGAATTACTAAGAGTAACCAATGCAGATACAGATCCAATTTGGAAAGATATTTCAGGACCTGATTTTGTCGGAAGTATCTCAGATATTGAGTTTGGAGGTCCTCCCGATGAAATATTGGTAACTTTCCATAACTATGGAGTAAAGAGTATTTGGTTTTCTGAGAATGGTGGGAAAACTTGGATGTCAAAAGAAGGGACATTCCCAGATATTCCAGTAAAATCAATTTTACAGAATCCTATCTTACAAAATGAAGTAATTATAGGAACGGAACTCGGAGTGTGGAAAACTGAAAACTGGGATAAAGAAGAGCCTAATTGGGTGCAAACATTCAACGGAATGAGTGATGTAAAAGTAACAGATTTACAATATAAAAAAGAGACACGTGCGGTATATGCCACAAGTTTTGGAAGAGGAATATTTTCTGGGTATTTTGAAGCTTCTAACTATAAAATTGAAATACCGAAAGCTTTTACCCCCAACAATGACGGCGTAAATGATTTTTGGAAAATAAAAAGTTTGTCTGAGTTTTATCCCAATAATTCATTACAAATATTTAATGCATCAGGAAAGTTGGTGTTTAGCGAACAACCTTTTTTAGATAGCTTTGATGGGGTCTCTAATATTGGAGCTAGAGAAAAATTACCCAAAGGATCTTATATGTATGTTCTTAAAACAGGACAACCCAAAGACCGTCAATCTACATCCAAAAGTGTGAAAAAAGGATGGATTTATATTACCTATTAAATTAAGAATACATGAAAA
>JBELHA010000114.1:0-3454 GCA_042091695.1 Flavicella sp. | reverse complement strand
GACCTGCTGATTACAAATCAGCTGCTCTAGCCAGCTGAGCTACATCGGCTTTTGCTTCTTTTTAAGCGTGGCAAATATAGTATGATTTCTGATAGTGACCAACTTTTTTGAATTTTTTTTTTGAAAAACATAATGCTGTAAAAGTGGTGTTGTTTTTAGAAGTTATGAAATCAGGGGGTTAGGGTTTTTGAATTCTAAAAAAACCTTGCAAAAAATTGCAAGGTTTTTCATTTTAAGTCCGATTTGTTTTACATCTAGTTCACTTTTCAGCGCCTTTCTTCATGTGTTTAGGTCTTTTTTAATGATGCATTCATTGAAAATAGCAATAGCAATCCAGAAAGCATAAAAATGGCCAAAACATGATATCCGAGACTGCTTTCTATCCTGTTTTTATAGATAAATTGAGGGAGGTTTTCATAGCTTTGAAGGCTAAATTTCTCATTTTTAAAGAGCATCGGAACCAAGTAGTTACGCCAGTCGCTAGAAAATTCAAACACTTGCTTTTTGTAGTCATTGTAATGATTTTCTGAAGTTCCTGCTATTGCATTTAGTGACTGCTGCAGCAAAATAGTAGGGGAGCTGTATTTAAACACACCAATGAGTTCTTGTTGCTTTTCTAACTGTATTTCATAGGCAGCTAGTAGTGGTTTGGTTTTATCTTCCATTACTTTTTCTGAAGCAAAATAATTGTGCCAAAAACCAAAATTTTGAGCCGTATTTTCTGCAGAGAGCTCAGGATGTGTTCGCAAATAATCACTCATGATTTCGTTCTGTTTTTCTTCATTTTCCTTTTTAATTAAGCGAATTTCATTGATCATTTTTAGACGCGACGGTGTTGGATATGTTGTATTTCCAATCTGGTTGATGGTTGCGGGGAAAATGAGTACAATGAACAGCCAAATTCCTACTAGGGTAAATGCATTTTTTGAAGAATCGTTTATTTTAAGATTGATTAAAAATGCGAGTGCAAACCAAAAAAGGTTGTATCCAGCAATCATAGAGAGCAATCCAGCCATGTGCGCTGTATTGCTCAGCGCAGGAAACGATGTGATTGCTATGCTTAAGACTACGGTAATTAGTGTAATGAGCGTAAAGATACCATAGCGTATGCTCATCTTTTGCAAGAGCCAAGTTTTCACAGAGATGGGCTGTGCTCCTAGCAATCTCAGAGTGCCTAATTCTTTTTCCTTTGAAAGCATATTATACGTGAACGCAATAATGAAGAGTGGAATGATGAAAATAAGCACAAAGGTGAGGTCAAAGTTCCCAAACAATAGCTGTACTGGGTTTACCATTTCAGCATAATCTAAAGCAAAATTGTTACCATAGACTGTTGGACTTTTGAAATGGGTATACATATCACTTTGTCCAGTAGATAGGAAAGCCATAGGCGCAGGTTGCATAATGGCTAGCCGAGGATGTCTGTAGCCAATATTCATAGGAGATGTAGGCAGACTTCTCGGAGAGATGCCTACCTTTTCTCCTCGTTCAACTTTTGTTAAGATGTCTAACATCGCACTGTCTTTTTTGTGCAGTTGCTGTTGCATTTTTGCAATGTCATTGCGTCTTTTTGAGACATTTTTATGCCCGTTAAAAGCCGCAAAACCAACAAGTAAAATCATACTGATTAAAATGACTACGAGCCAATTGCTTCTCAGTAATAATTTGAATTCGTAGGTGAAATTATTTTTAAACATGTTTTATATTTTTTTTGAAGAGATGATGAAACCAATCGCTGATATAAAGAACCATAGCCCTAAAAAGAACAAATTTGAACTGTTATTTTTTAAGATTTCTAAAAGACTAGGTGGTGTAAATTCAAATGTTGGAAGCTTTTTAAACTTCTCACGAGTCATTTTGTAACCGCGTTCTCCAACTTTTGCGTTGTCTTTGATATCGTAGTTTAAAAACTGCTGTTTTTCGATGCGGTATTTTTCAGCTGCTGATGTGAATTTCCAATGCAGGTCTGCACTTGTATTAGAGAGGTCCATTGATAAAAAACGAACAGGCACAAACGGAGATATAAACGATAGTTTTTTATAGGTATTGTTCTGTGCTAGCGCTGTTTTTTCTAAATATTTATAATGCTTTTCATAGATTTTAGCCTCATGCTCTTCACCTTTTTGCATGCGATAACCGGCGTAGTTAAAAGGCAATTTGCTGAGGTCGTCAACACCATATGCTGCCAGTGTTTCTCTTTCTAATTGCTTTGCCGCTTTGTTCCAAGGGTTGTGTCCGTCCAATCCATTTTTTTTGTCCTCTGTAATGGCTGCATTGAATTCAGACTTGGATGGATACGGGTGGTTTGCATTTGCAAAATTAGTCGCTATTTTAGGCGTTATAAAGCTAATAAAGATCCATAAAACAAGATTTTTCACCAATGATATTCCAGAAGAAGTACTCCAAATTGATATCAAAAGGGTCAATGTTGTAATGATACTATAGTACAGATTGTATGACAAGAAAAGGAGGAATAAATTTTTCCAATCAAAGAAAACCACACCTTCAAGATTTGCTAAAACAACACCTATTATTGCAAAGATACTAGCAGATATGGTGAAAATTGGAACGTAGGTTGCGAGCCATTTCCCTAGTGCCAATTTAATAGGGTGTATTCCTTGACTTTTTAATAAGGTGAGGGTCTGATTTTCGGTCTCTTTTGTATAGGAATTGTACCCTATTAAAATGATCAGTAAAGGAAATAAATAAATACAAATAAAATGGATAGAAAGGGTTCCAAATCGAGCCAAACTGGTTTGATCACTTGCTTCACTAAAAGAGGCTTCATTTCTATTGTGTGCCTCTAAAAATACAGAATTTCCTGTGTATTTAGTAACACCATAATCAAAAAGAGATAGCGCAAACTTTGGTTTAAATGCATAGGTTCCATAATGTGCCGCTGAATGCGGGTTTTTTTCACCTTGTGTTTCCCAAATAGTGCGTTCTTTTCCAACAGATTCGAGGTATTGCTGGTTGTTCCTTTTGTATTGATTGATACCCGTACTAGTGGCTATCAGCACAAGAACGAGTACAATGATCAGCGCGATTCTAAAACGCCCTTCTCTTGAGAGTTCTTTGAGTTCTTTAAAGAGGATGTTTTTCATCTTAACCAACATTTTTAAAGTTCATAATATCGAGATAGATTCCCTCGAGCTCTTTCAGAGATAAGTCTGCAGATTTCGAGTAGTTTTCTAAGGTTCCAGAACGCATAATTCCGATGTGTGTGCTTACTTCTTTGGCTCTAAACAAGTCATGTGTGGCCATTAAAATGGCAACACCATTGTTCTTCATTTTTAATAGAAGCTCCATAAACTCATTGCTCGATTTAGGGTCTAAACCAGAGGTTGGTTCATCTAGCAATAAGACTTTAGACTCTTTGGCAATGGCCAGTGCAATTCCTACTTTTTGTCGCATTCCTTTAGAAAAGGTCTGTACGCGATTGTCATGTGCACTT
>JBELHA010000113.1:0-3491 GCA_042091695.1 Flavicella sp. | reverse complement strand
TACAGCATCCACAAAACAAGGCGTTGCTACGTCAAAATATCCAAAATACCTCATCATGGTTTTAGTTTCTAAAAATAGGCATATACGTTTGAGGTGTAAAAAGCTAAAAAACACCAGTGTAAGATTTATCTTGGATGCATTCAATGACGCCTTTTTCAAACATCAAGGGGCTGTTTTAGGCAGTTTCATCTTTTGTTTTATCCCAAAAAGAAGATATATCGCAGCAGTTCTCTGTCATAATTTCTTTGATATCCTTGGGAATATGTATACTACATAGTTGAATCTTTCAAGCTATGCCTTGTCTAAAGCATCAAATACATATGTAATTAACCCTACACTATTTGTATAATTACATTTAACTAGATGTATGTCATTTAAATAGGCTCGTTTTTCTTTTGATATTTGGACAGCACATGAACTTCTAAAAATTTTATTTATTATTTTCTTTCAACTCGCATGAATTTCAGAGAGAAGTAGCACCTAGAACCTAGCTACACTTAAAAAAGCATCAGATCACAACGAAAACAGCAAATGTACTATTGAATGTTATTTTATTACTAAACAGCATCACCACATCCTATAAAATACTTTACTACAGTGCACGAAATAAACACATCTACTTTTTAAAAAGAATTGTCAAATCATTTCTTTTTAGAACAACCATACAATTACTGTACATCAAGTAATGCATGTATTTCAGCCTAACATCATGTCTACTCAACGAAATACAAGAGCATCACGTTATTTTTCGTGATAGTTTTAAAATAGAATGAAACCTATCACAATAGCCCTGAAAATGAACGATGTACTTCCACACCAAAAGCTGTCTAAATTAGTAGGGAATTTATATTTCTTTATGGCACTTTCTATGGGGGTCCACTCCTATTCTCAGCAGCTATTAAGAGCTACGATAACCTCTCTAAGCAGCACTAGAGCCAATGAAAATATAAAGAAATACACCCTACAACAAAGTATTGGTCAATCTGGGTTGATAGGAACTAAAAATTTTGACAACATACAGGTGCAACAAGGCTTTTTAACAAATAGCACCGATATTCATATTCCTAACACTGATAAAGATAGGATAGATGAATCTCTTGCCTTGTCTATTTCCCCAAACCCGTTTATAGATCATGTACGCATCAAATTTTCGAAACAAACGAGGCATGATATCTACATGAAGATTTATGATATCAATGGAAAAATGATCCTTTCCAAAAAGCAACGTCCAACAAATATGTGCTATGTGCCTATGCACAATTATAGCATCGGAACCTATCTACTGCACATTCAAAGTGGCATGAACAGGACGACAAAAAAACTATTAAAATCAAGGCAGAAATGATGTCATATATCATAAAAAATATCGTTCTATTCGCTGTATTTGTTTTAATCAACAATACTGTTGCTGCTCAGCAAATATACCTAGAAGTTGGAAGTGAAAGCGCCGCCTTTAAGAACTATGTCAATAATTTAGGTACCAGTACCTTAGATAATACCTTTTCAAAATCACAAGCGCTTTTCTTTGAAGCTGGTTATCGATTGAATCTCCATCGAGACAGATTGCAATTGAACTTAGGAATGAGTCATAACAACTATAAAATCAATACCGGATTTTACAGTGGTAACGGCAGAATACCTGTGCATTATAAATTCACCTATATTGCTTTTAAGGCAGGTGTCATTTTTTCATTTTTGAACACGCCTAAATTCAAATTGCAAGGGCATTCGCACATTTCTTCAGATTGGCTTATTTCTGGAACGAGTTCTTACAACAATTTGGTACACAATTTATATCATGATCATACATTCACAAAAGATGTATTTCGATATCACAGAGGTGTGAGTGTAGCCTATACAATTTCAAATAGAACAGCTATTTATCTGAATTATAATGTCGTAGACAGTTTTAGACATGGAACTAAAGATAGTAATACGGAAGAGAAATATTCATTGCACTCAAAGGCACTCTCTTTCGGGACTCTATTTCGTATGTAACCTTTAAACATCTATCAATGAACGTACTAAAAAAAATAGGAATTCTTTTTGTTTGAATGTGTACCATTCATATTGTTGCACAAACAGCTGCTTTCAATTACCAAGCATTAATTCTCAATACGGAATAAATTCAGATTCCAGGAACAGATGTCACAGAACAGCGCATCCCATTGCGCAAAGAATCAGTGGTATTTCGATTTCGGATAACCAATGCATCTAGACTTGAATACTCAGAGGAACATCAAATTACCACCGATGACAATGGGATAATTTCTCTCATGTAGGTGAAGGAACTCCCATTGATTATACGTTTGATAATATTCAATGGGACGGAGAATTAAAACTGTTACATGTTGCACTAAATATTGTAAGCAATAACGAGGGTTTCATCCCATTAGACAAACAGAAAATACTATACATACCTTCTCAAAAAGGGTTGCATACACTTCCTGTAGTGAGCAATGATTCCCATAGAGAAACCGATTTTGGCACTCCAAAAACAGGAGATCAAGTTTGGAATCAATTTTGCAATTGCTCGAAGTTTTCAATGGTGCCACTTGGGTTTCTCAAATTACCAAGGCAAGCAACGGAATTACCGAAATAAAGGGCAACTACAGATTTGACACAACGTTCACAAATTGTAAGTCTATCTGAAGAATGCCAACTCGAATTCAATACGCCTAGAACCATTACAAGTGCAGAGAAAATAGATCTGTATAGAAATGGGATCCGTGTGAACTTTACAGTGCTAAACCACAACACCATACAGCTAGAATCAGAGGCAATCTGCTATAAAAATGATAAAATACGAATCGTACAACTGCATGGATGCATTGCAAAGCTATTAATGGTGTTGTCAACGAGAATAGAATGAATACAAGAAAAGAGTTGTTTAGAAACCTTTAGATTTTAAAATTATGAAAACAGCAAACAGAAACCATTCGAAATTACGCGCATTGCTTCTTATCATGCTCATCGGAGTGACTGCCTATGGACAGACGTCTGATACTTCAACAATAACACAAGCCGACCGATCAGGAGAAGTAATCAAGTTGATAGACAAGAAAGAAAGCATAAAATACCTTCAATGTAACAATGGTATCGACAACAATTACCTTCAGGAAAATCAAGGCACCACGGCTAAGAATAGACTCATTCTATCAGAAGATGTCATGGTCTTATTTACTGCTTTCAGATAAAGGACGATCAATCTTTATAACTGATGAAAAGTAGCCTTTTTTAAGCAGCATAGATATCACAGACGAATACAGCTACTTTGGACCTTCAAAACGGATTCACGATTTCCAATACCATAGATTGAATAGCGCTGTTCATTGCATATAAATAGTTACACTTCAATCCGATGAAAGAATACAACATTACTTTTTTTTAGAAATAATTATTTTAAAACATCAAAAATTTGCAACTTTTTTTATGAGTATAATTCAACATAAAAAAGTAAATTTGTGATTTACAACAACACACTAACACTT
>JBELHA010000112.1:0-3556 GCA_042091695.1 Flavicella sp. | reverse complement strand
GGGTACCTTTGTTGCTTGAGCTGTACCCTTCATGCACTAAAAAGTCGGTTCCTAACTTGTCGGTAGGAAGTAGCTGAGTCACTCCAATATCTCTTCCTCCACCATTATTCGCAGCACCAATTCCTGCGGACCATGTTCCTGTAACGACAACGATGTTTTTATTGGCACTAATTTTGGTTCCTATGTTAGAGTCGTTTTGATCATCGTTCGCCCAAATATATATTTCTCCTTCATTCAATGTTGCAGTATTTGTCCAAGAAGGCGACCAATTGTTGTTGTTTTTGGTGAGTGTGATAGATGTACTACCAGACTCCACCGCCATTATTGAGATAAAATCTCCATATTTACCTAGGTCAATTGCATTGGCTTCAAAATGCACTGAGTAGAATTCAGTTCCTAAGGCAGCTTCTCCCTTAGACGAGTATGAGCCTGCTTGTGAGCCGGCTAGTAGATCTACGTTTACATAAAAAGGTTGACTCGCGGAGGCTTTCATACCCGTGTATTTGTCATCCCCTCCAATACCGATCGCGGTTAAATGGTTACAGTCTCCTGAGTTGTTACAATTAATTGTAACGGTTTTTGGTGTTGTTTTCGAAATGGAATAATTTCCGTAGGAAGTCCAACCCGAAGCAGTTCTTCTTTGCAGTGATACGGTAAATGCAGACGTTTCCATGGTGGTTAAATGAATCACTACTTTCTCTGCGATGTCATTTCCATCTTGCACATTGTGAAATGGAGGTAGGTAGTGTGTTGTATAGTAGCTTCCTCCACCTGTTGAGGTGTTGGCAGCTGCTGCTGCAGGTTCTAATGAAAAAGGACTTGGAAGTTGAAACTCGTTGATGTCGTCTCCGTTGGTTCCTAAAATATACATGTTGTTTCCACTAGTATCAAAAGTGATTCCTTGTGGGTCTATTTCGTAGTTTGTAACATCGTAACTGGTTACATAATTTGCTGTGCTTAGGTCGTATTGATTGGTCAATTTGAATTCATTGACCTGATTATCTGCATTTGAATTGGCTCCTGAATTGGAAATCACCATCATTTTGGTCCCATCTGGATTGAAGTCAAGTCCCCTGAATGAATTGTGTGTGTAGGCAGAAAAATCCTCTGTACTTGCCAATGTTGCTGTATTGATATCGAACGCTGTACTTAGTTCAAATACAAAAATAGACGCTGAAGCATTGGTGGTCACAAACATTTTGGTCCCGTCTGTACTAAAGGCCATTCCATGTGGTGAGTTTCCTACGGTTGAGGTAAGGTCGAATCGTGAGTCGAAAGTCGCTGTTGAAATGTCAAAAGGTACCGATAATTGGTACTTGTTTACTTCGTCTGCTGCATTTCCGATCACGAACAGTTCTGTACCTGCTTCATTGAATGAAAGATCCCTTGGTTGACTATCTCCTGTGCTTCCGCTACTATTCAGATTGAAACTCTCTGAAAGTCCGGCATAGCTCAATGTTGCTAGGTTGAATCCTTCTGATAGGTTGTATTCAAACAACCTGTCTGTAGTTCCACCTGAAACATAAAACTTGGTTCCGTTATCATTGAACTTCAAGTATCTTGGTGTTCTCTCTCCGTTTATGTTGTCTAAAATAAGATGTGTGTCAACCAAAACAGGAGTTGTATTTGGTTGTTCCATTTCTTTAAAGGAAGTAGAGAAACCCTCGATATTTTGAATGATGAGTAGCAAAAAAATTGCACGAAATGCAATGCCTGATCTGAATGCAAATCTGGTCGTTTTCTTGCCCTGTTTGTTTTGTGTTAAATTGTCTTGTTTTTTTGCGGTTGTTTCTGTAAAAAGTTTGGTTGCGATTACAGAAAAAAAGTCCTGAAATGAAATGTACAGCTGTTTCATAAAAAGTATTTTTTTTGAATGTATAAGTGTATAAGGGTCTAATAAATGTAGAGAGTATCTCTCCGAACTACTTATTATTTCGTTTAACGGATTCTCAAAAAGGGTCAATGGTTCATTTTTATAGATGTACGGTTTTTGACAAGGAAATACTTTTTTGGAGTCTGTGTTATGTCAAATTTTGTTGAGTTATGAAGGATTTAGTGCCTCTTTTTTACACGATCTCATGAAGAAATTTAATGCGAATTGAATGCTCTTTTTACTCATTTTTGTTAAAAAAATAGGCTATTCTTTTTTGAGATGTTCGCTTGTTTTTGGAATTGAGATGAACGGTACTTGTTGTCATTCTTCTCTTTTCCTTTTTTAAGGATTGTTGCAGTAGTCTTTCTTTGCTTAAAAAGGTTTGTGTTTTTTTATATAAACTTGTGGTTTATAGGTTAGGAGGGATTGTTTTTTTTTTCTAAATTTGCAGCCTTAATTAATAATCGAGGTCGAGTACCTCACAAATTAACATTTTATGTCAGTAAAAATTAGATTACAAAGACACGGTAAAAAAGGAAAACCATTTTACTCAATCGTAGCAGCGGATGCTCGAGCAAAGAGAGATGGTAAATTTTTAGAAAAGTTAGGGACTTACAATCCTAATATGAACCCAGCAATCATCGAATTAAACGTTGATGCGGCTGTACAATGGTTACAAAACGGAGCACAACCTACAGATACTGCGAAAGCTATTTTATCTTACAAGGGAGCTATGTTGAAAAATCACTTGGCAGGAGGCGTTCGTAAAGGAGCTTTAACAGAAGAGCAAGCAGAAGCTAAGTTTACTGCTTGGTTGGAAGAGAAGGCTGCAAGAGTTGCTGCTAAAGAAGCTGGTTTATCTAAGGAGCAAGCTGCTGAGAAAGCTGCTGCATTGGCTGCTGAGAAAGCGGTAAATGAAGCACGTGTAAACGCTGCTAAAGAAGCTGAAGCTGCTTTGTTGGCAGAAAAAGCTGCTGCTGAGGCTGAGGCTGCTGCTCAAGAAGCTGCATCTACAGAAGAAGCTACAACAGAGGAAACTACTGAAGAAAATACTGCAGAGTAATTTTAATTGTAACGAGACATGCGTAAAGAAGATTGTTTTTATTTAGGCAAAATCGTTACAAAACATAGTTTTAAGGGAGAAGTTGTACTCAAGTTAGATACAGATGAACCCGAGTTATACCAAGAAATGGAATCAGTGTTTGTCGATTTAGGCAATAACCTGATTCCTTTTTTTATTGAAAAGAGTTTACTACAGAAAGGAAATCAGTTGCGTGTACAATTTGAAGACATGCATACTGAGGAAGAGGCAAATGCTGTTTTGAAAGCAGATGTTTATTTACCTTTAACGCTTTTACCAAAATTGACGGGAAATAAATTTTATTTCCATGAAGTGATCGGTTTTCAGGCTGTAGATGTGCATTATGGTGAAGTGGGAACTATTGTAGGAGTTAATGATAGTACTGCGCAGACGCTTTTTGAAATTGAAAATGGATCTTCAGAGATTTTGATACCGATGATTGATAACTTTATAAAGCAAGTAGATCGCGATCAAAAAACCATTGTGTTTGAAACTCCTGCAGGATTGATTGATTTGTACTTAGGCGCAGAATAGCGCTTATCATATAGAGAGAGGTGGCCGAGTGGTCGAAGGCGCACGCCTGGAAAGTGTGTATACGGCAA
>JBELHA010000111.1:0-3566 GCA_042091695.1 Flavicella sp. | reverse complement strand
AATACCAGCAACTATTTAGTGAGCCATTCATGAACGAAACAAATGGTGGAGGTTCTTTAAACGAAATACATAACAAGGATATTTATTTTTTTGTTCATGACGATAATGATGAATATTCTTACCTACCTTTTTCAATGGACTCTATAAATGGAAATTTAAAATTTTTCTCAGATAAATTTATAGAATCTTTTGGTCCTGGATTTACGATAAAACTAAGTAGCATCGGAAGGCTATTGTTTCAGCAGTTCTTACTGCCTGACAACGTCAAGGAAGGCTTCGGTAAAGAAGTATTAAAATTAAAACGCAATCGTCCGATTAACGAAGGTATAGGTTTTTCTTTGTTGAATTATATGATGCGTATCCTATACACTGATGTTTTCGAGTTAATACAAGCTTCTTTACAACAGATAGAGCATGTGTCCATTAGGCGAGGGGAGCTCAAGCGATTGGAAGATATCAGTGCTAGTGAATTCACAAATATTCTAAAAAAGTATTCGGACGAAGAAAGAATAGGTTCTGTGAGAACACGTTTTAGATCATTAAAACGTAAAAGTTTTGAATCCTTCTTGGGAACTGCTTTGCGTATTTTCGGGATAGAAGGTGTTCCAGAAGTCGATGTGGTGGAGCGTTCTTTTCTTCGTATTCGTGTTTTACAGCACGGAAAAAAAGTACACCTTTCAGACATAGGCTATGGTTATTCTCAATTACTACCAATATTGTACAAGATATACGAGGTTGGTGAGCAACGTGGAGAAAAGAAACAAGTTACTTTGATTTTGGAGGAACCAGAATCCAACTTACATCCTAATTTACAGTCAAAACTGGCTGACTTCTTTGTATTGGTGCAAGATACATATCCACATATTCATCTTGTTGTAGAGACACACAGTGAATATTTGATTCGAAAATTACAGTATTTGGTCTCTCAAAAAAAAGTAAGTGATACAGCTATTGTGATTCATTATTTTAACGATGAAAAATATGTCGCCAACGGTGAAAAAAAGGTCCAACCGATATACATTAAACCCCACGGTGGTTTGACTGCCTCCTTTGGGAAAGGTTTTTTTGATGAAGCAGCTCAACTTCAATTGGATTTGTTACGAATGAAAGAAATACAAGCCAATTAGACATGCAGCTATTTATAGAAAAAGGCTTTTTAGATCCGTTTTTAGATGCATATCTATTGCATCCTGGTATAAAGACAAGAGCACAGGAAGTTGTGTATAAAATGTTTACCGAGTATGAGGATGTAGAAATATTTTTTGATTTTGATTTTACAGCCTACTCTCAAGAAAATGTAAAGGCCCATAAATTAGTTGACCATATAGATAATTTTAGTAAAGTTGACTTTGAGAAGTACTTTCATGAAAAAGACTTTGAAGTTAGACAAACTCTTGTTTTTTGTGAGAAAGAAGCACCTTGGTTTGAGACGGTTTTACAAAAAGGTGCTATGTGTTTTTCTCATCAAAACTACGAGCAAAGCATCAATACCATCCTAACTAAAATTGACAATTCACGTCGAGATTTGTTTGCTACTAACTATAAACATGATCTGAGTAGTTATTTAAAAACCTTAGCAATCTTTCCTACAAGAAGTCTTAGCATTAGCGATAATTATATATTTGGGAATGGAGCTATTGGCAATAAAAAACAAAATGTCAAGCACAACATATCGCCTCTTTTAGAAGCTTTAATGAAAAACAACCCGTGTGAGATAGGTTCTGTAAAAATTTTCTCACAACTGAAAAGTAAAGGTGTTAATAAAAAAGAAGATGTTAGAGAGGAATGTGAACAGCTTTATAATCATATTAAAAATGATTTTAGTTCACCTGATTTTGAGCTTCAGTTTTTTAACCTTCATAAAGGAGCCTATCCAAATAATTTACACGATCGGATTATTATGACAGATTTTTATAGTATCGAATGTGGAATTGGTTTTGATAATATAGAAGCCAAAAAAAACATATGTAATTCAGAAATTCGAACCTATTCAGTATTTGATCTATACAGTTATAATAGAATCAAACGATTGTCATTATTATATGCTCAACATGAAAAATTGTTAGAAGAAAAAGAAGCATATAGGTATTATTTGACAAAATACCCGTTAAAAAAACAGTCTTAGTCGATCTGACTAAGACTGTTTTAATTTTTTACATTTGTACTAGTGGAGCACTATGTGGTCTTCAGCTAGCATTGTAACGTTAAAGGAGTCTCCCATATTGAAATTACTTTGAAACCAATCTCTACATTTTGTTCCCCCCATAATTCTTGGGGTTTGATTAATATTTGCAGTTCTGTTAACATATGTTGTCAAATAATTTTGGGAATCTTTACCTAACTGAATTTTTATAGCACTTTTGTCATCACCAAATAAATCTGAGTATTGTACTCTAATATTAAAGAAACCTTGATTGTAAAAAGCTATTCCGAGTCTAATTTGCATTGTTGTTTCTTTTCTAAATTTTCCGAATTCGTACATAGTTGTTGATTTGATATTTGAGTTATTATAAAAAATTAATATTGAAATAATTTATTGTTTAAATTTTAAACCAGTGTAATTTTTTCTGTCCAATCAGACAGCATAAATACGAACTTTTTAGTGCCTTTTGGTACTCTTGCAGCCATACTTGGTGAAACTAGTTTAAGGAAATCAATTTTTGCAACTTCTTTTTTCCATTCTTTCAAATTAGCCCCTGTTCCCCAAGTACTGTAAATTTTAACTCCTGGATTTTTGTTGAGCAAACTTACAATCTTATCCGTATTGTAATCACGTACAACACTATTGTTGATGATTGCGCTATCACTGTAGCCTCTTCCGAGGATATCTTCGATACTTTTCTCTTCATTAATCGTAACTGAATCAATAAGATCCATACATGCGATTTTGTGTTTTTTTAGAAGTGTTAAAAAATTTGAATTGTCAGGGTGAATTTCTTCTTTGAAAACTTTTGAAATCAAGTTCCAAAATTGATTTTTTTCCCTTCCATAGTAATAATTTACTCGAGCACCTCCAGACGGATTAAATGTTCCAATAAATAAATGTTTGATTGGCCAATTTGGAATGTAGTTTTCACTTTGTTTTAGTTGGTGTTCAATTTTTCTCATGGTACATTTTGTTTTTAGTTATTTTCCTTTGCAAAAGTATTGTATTAGTATGCAGTGTAATTGCATGACTTATATATACCTTCCTTTTTATAAATATGATGCAAACTTAGGAACAAACTGTGCAGTGTAATTGCATGAATTTTATACTCCTTCTTTTATAAATATGGTGCAAACTTAGAAATAAACTACGCAGTATAATTTCATTATGTATTCAAACAATGTTTGTGATGTGAATTCTTAATAATATACTTTTCGAGCTAGGGTAAAACAATATTTTTTTAAAGTAAAGGTTTTTAGTTGTATGCATGTATATAATAACAGTTAATAATATAGCACCTATCTTAGAAACTATAAAAATTTGAACTGCTAAGCTTTTGACAATCAGAAGTTCTAAGTTTATTCACTAAAAAAGTCAAATTTTATACTAGAAATGTCTTTTTTATTAGAAAAAGGGTCTT
>JBELHA010000110.1:0-3638 GCA_042091695.1 Flavicella sp. | reverse complement strand
GAAAAAGCAGAAATCACTACCGTGAAAATTGCTGTTAAAATGTAATTTTGTTTCATAAGTAAAAATTATAAATTAGTTGTATGTGCAAATATACGAG
The DNA here is from genome assembly GCA_042091695.1 of Flavicella sp. GTDB lineage: Bacteria > Bacteroidota > Bacteroidia > Flavobacteriales > Flavobacteriaceae > Flavicella. The sequence continues at coordinate 3,541 of JBELHA010000110.1, read as the reverse complement.
TAAGTACATATTCTACATTCATTAGCTCATAAGTTTACAATATGTTAACATAGTGACCTGTTTTTTAGCAGTTAATAAAATGATTCTTTAGAATTAGAGAAAAAAACATACCTATGGAAGGAAGCAGATACCTATTTTAATAAAAAACAAAAAAACCTTCAATATAAATTGAAGGTTTCCTATAACATTAGCTAAAAAATCAGCAATGACCTCAGCTATTTTAATCGGATCAGCACCATAAATATTAAGTCTATTTACTATCTCGCAATGCTGCTTTTTCTTTAGAACGAATTTCTTTGGCTTTGGCCTTAGAGGCTTCGTTACGATCAATCTTATGTTCCGGACGTGTCCATTTTGGATTTTCTCCCTTTGCCTCAAATTGAGAATCTTCAGATTCTACCGTTTTAGGCTGTACCTTTTTAGTAAAAGGCTTCATAGGATTCAAACCTAATTTTTTAAAGAGCTTCATATCTTCATTGACATCTGGATTCGGTGTAGTCAACAATTTATCTCCTGCAAATATCGAATTGGCACCTGCAAAGAAACACATCGCCTGTCCCTCCTGACTCATTTGAGTTCTTCCTGCAGACAAACGAACTTGCGTTTCAGGCAATACAATACGTGTGGTTGCCACCATACGAATCATTTCCCAAATCTCAACGGTTTGTTGGTCCTCCAAAGGAGTCCCTTCAACGGCTACCAAAGCGTTAATCGGTGTAGATTCTGGCTGAGGATTTAAAGTTGACAAAGCGACCAACATCCCTGCACGGTCTTCTATCTTTTCCCCCATACCAATAATTCCTCCTGAACAAACGGTAACATTCGTTTTTCGAACATTGTCAATCGTATCGAGTCTATCTTGGTAACCACGTGTAGAAATCACTTCTTTATAGTATTCTTCAGAAGAATCTAAATTGTGATTGTAAGCATACAAACCAGCCTCTGCCAAACGGTGGGCCTGATTTTCTGTAACCATTCCTAAGGTACAACACACTTCCATATCCAATTTATTAATGGTACGAACCATCTCTAATACCTGTTCGAATTCAGGACCATCCTTAACATTACGCCAAGAAGCTCCCATACAAACACGTGAAGATCCACTTGATTTAGCACGCAAAGCCTGCGCTTTTACCATTTGTACCGGCATCAAATCATTACCATCAATATCTGTATGATAACGAGCCGCCTGAGGACAATAACCACAGTCTTCAGAACAACCTCCTGTTTTAATCGATAATAATGTAGAAACCTGAACATCGTTTGGATCGTGATGTTGACGGTGTATTTGAGCAGCCTCAAACAACAATTCCATTAATGGCTTATTATATATCTCAAGAATTTCTTCTTTTGTCCAATCATGTCTGACTTCACTCATAATTAAATTTCATTTTAACGGTCCAAAAGTACGGATTTAAATTGTGAAAATAATAGCTTCACATACTTACAAGATAAAAAAATTATTTGGATGAAATAATAACACTTACCGCATTGCCACCAAAACCTACCGCATTGACCATCACATACTTTAAGGCTACTTCCTTCTTGCCCTGAGAGAAAAAAGGGCTCGGTATAAAAAACTGATGTTGCAACATTAAAATTGCTAATTCCATACTCAAGAGTCCTGAAGTTGCAAAAGTATGGCCTAATTTCCACTTATTTGTCGTCAACAGTGGCAAGTCTTCTCCAAAGACATTTTGTAAAGATTTGTATTCTGAGAGATCTCCTTTGACCGTACCTGGAGCATGCATTACTACCGCATCAACTGAAGAGAGACCAGCATCATCTAAGGCCATTTTCATAGACTTTTGAAAACAGACCGCATCGGTAGAGATGGATATATTGTGTTGCAAAGGCTCTGTGGCATAACCAACACCAACAATCAATGCCAATGCATTCGTTTGAATCCCTTTTTCCAAACAGAAAGCAGCAGCTCCTTCTCCCAAAACCATCGTGTTTGATTTTTTTGAAAAATCTAAAGCCCTACAAGGATAAACCTCTCCTGCTGAGGCTTTGGAATGTATTTTTAAGGCACGCATTTGTGCTACTGTAAAAGCAGTATTTGCTGCCTCACTAGCCCCCACTAAAAAATTTGCTGACATCCCTGATCGCAACCAAGCAATACCATTTAAAAGTGCATGCAATCCTGTGGAACATGCGATAGAGTGACTGATCGTAGGACCTTTTGCCTGTAAGTCATCGCCTACCCAAGAAGCAATATTTCCCAGGGTTGTTGTGGGAGAAGTTAGCGTAGGTACGGATCCTTCTGAGTTCGTAATAAATGAAGAATGGTATTTTTCAAACAAAGCAGTTGCTCCTCTTGAAGAACCGAAATTGACCCCAAAATCTTCCGCCCAATCCACCTGTGAAAAGGCATTCCTAGCCGTTAGTATTGCCATCAAAACAGTACGATCCAAACGCCTGTACTTGGGATCTGAATCACGCAAATCTTGTAGCTCATTGTCAACTACTTCCGTTAACCCTCCTAAAAAAGTCTCAAATCCTTTCCTTACATCAAAATAAAGACGGTGCTCAGGAGCTACATATTGAGCCCAAATTGATGCAGACTGCATTCCTAATGCAGATACTGAAGACATTCCTGTAATCGAAATCGGTTCCATCATTTAAATAGCGTGAATTAAGGGCAAAGATAGAGATTTAAACGCCTTAAAAAAGGACCTATTCAAAAAGTATTTGCTGTGAATTCTCAACAATTTTAAAACTAGAATAAACGGCACAAAATAGATGTTTCATCTATACAAAAGAACCCAATAACTAAATTCTATTTCCTCCACTATCATTTTTAATAAATTAAAGTTCTCTCCATAAAAAGAAAAATCATGAAAAAAATTACTTCACTACTGTTACTTGTAACTCTAATTGTTGCAACTCTTAGTACAAACGCCCAAAGCACCTATTCGAACTTTAATAATTTACAAAACAATTTCAATAGTTTGAGCTCCTATTTCAACTCACAAGCAAGCAGTTTTAGCACTTTAAAATCTTACTCTTCTGGAGGTTCTCCTGAATACTACCAATATTCAAACCTACAAAACTACTCTTATAGCATTGCTTCACAAATGTCTTACAACGCCTCCTTATTTCAAAATTTAGCAAGCCAACTAGGTACTTTTGATGGGTCTTACAGTTCACTTACTAACAAGCCAACAATTCCAATATACACGAGCGATTTGACAAACGACTCCTACTTCGGAAAAGGAATAAGTTCTACCACATCAAATTCAGATGGAACATTTTCATTTGCATATACCGATGGCTCGTCCTTTACCAGTGCAGATTTAACAGGACCACAAGGAATTCAAGGACCAACAGGAATGACTGGAGCAACTGGACCACAAGGGCCAACAGGAATGACTGGGTCTCCAGGAATGGACGGTATGGATGGTATGGACGGAATGGAAGGACCTCCAGGTATGGACGGTATGGACGGTGCTCCTGGAATGGATGGTGCTCCTGGAATGGATGGAGAACAAGGTCCACAAGGTCTGAAAGGAGACACTGGAAACCAAGGAACGCAAGG
>JBELHA010000109.1:0-3652 GCA_042091695.1 Flavicella sp. | reverse complement strand
TGCTTCGAAACAAAACAACATAAAAGACGTGACTCCAAAGTAAGTATATCTTTTTTGGGTTATTTTTTTGAGTAGGTAGTGAGTAAAAAAACTTGAGAAAGAAGAGCGCTTTAGAGATCAAATAAAAATATTGTACAGGTAAAAGTCAATGCTATATGCTGTACTTATTTCAATGTATTCTCTGATCAGTCATTTGTTTTCAATCTTTGTTGCGCAATAGCAGATTTTGCTTCTAAAACCAAAATTGAATCAATATATTTATTGTTTTCCAGTGATTTCTTTCTAATAATCTTCATCCTATTTTTGTCCATTTTAATTCGATTTATTACATCTTTTACTCCTATTTCTTTTTTTACTTGACAAATAAAAATGGTGTCGATAGGGTCTTTTGATAAAGACCACGCAGGCTTACTTACAAATGAATTATACATACTAGCAAATTTTTTTCCAGAGAAAAAAGTAAAAAATGTTTGTGGTTCTGTGATAAAACGAAGTGTATCTAATTCGATTTCAATACTCAATTTCTGTTTGCTTATATCTTTTGGAATAACAATTAGGTCACCTTTTCGAACATTAAACTCATTATTTTTAGCGTAGAATGACATTCCAGAATTTTTAGAATACCACTGCCACCCCCAGTGACCCAACGACCAAACTTTGCTGTTCGAAGTTTTGATTGCTGGAACATTTTTGCGATAAAAATCTGCATAGATCCAATCGGAGACACCAAGTAATATTCCGACGATTATTGAGATTGTAAGTACTAGAACATTGATCAAACCTCTTGTTTTTTCAAACTGTTCGTGCCCAATCAGTAGGAGAAAAGGAATCAATAGTAGTACATGTCTGGTCGCATTGAATGGTGCAAAAAGAGCTATAAAAGCTGAAAACCCTAAAATATAAGTGATGATTATAAATTTAGGTGTTTTTAAGTAATCGTATTTTTTTTCTATAAACGACTTTAAAGCTCCACATAAGCATAATACTAGTAGAAGAATTCCGTTGTAGAGAAAAAATTTGTTCAACAAACGGTTGAATTTTGAAGCTTCAATAAAGTCTAAGTATACCAATGGAACGCATAAAATAAGTAAGATACAAAAAAGTACTATTGCGAATCGAGTGAATCGTTTTGGAAAAACATTATACATATAGATAGCTGTAAACGTTGAGATAGCTCCTAACGTACTAAAAAATGCTAGTACATTATAAATATTAAATTTAGATCTTGGCCTCGAAATAATATGTATAGCACCATATTCCAAATAATTCCAAATTGACCAAAGTAAAAGTATAGATAAAGGGATGCATAATACAATAGCTTTTTTAGGCTTCTTTGAAGTTACAATAGCAATTAGAACTACAAAGAATAAAGGGAGTAAGGTATATTTGATTAACAAACCTACACTAAGGAATACAACTGAAAACAAATAATAACGTAAGTCATCTGTCTTTTGTCCTTTTAAGAGAAAATATATGGATACCAGCGCCATAGCTAAAATTGGAATGTCAGTCATGAGATTCTGATTGACAACAAATGCTGGACAAAATGCAAAAAGAGTTAAAATTGTCAATGGTGATTTAACATGTAAGAGCTTTGTCAGCTTTAAAAAAAATAAAAGACAAACAAATGTAAATACAGATAAAAGTAAGTGCATCGATAGTTCACTTGTCCCAAAAATAAGTTGCTGTATATAAATGATATAGAAAAAAAGAGGTGGCTGATTATGCTCGTACATCGGAGTAGGTGAATCTTCCCAATTGATGAACCCTGACATGGGTTTTAAGAGGTTTTTTCCAATGTTCTCAGCAGCTTCTAGATGAAATGTGTCATCTATATGAAAGGCTTTTTTAATATTGATTCCAGTCAATGCAATCCACAATAAAAATAGATATAAAACAGAAATATGTATGGGTTTAAATACCTTCATCTATTGTTGTTATTTGTCAGTTTTCTCAAGATTATTTTAATAACAACCTTAGTTGCATTAAATAGAAAATGAATCCTTTTTATTTTTATCTTTTTTTTGATGTTAGTGTACGCCATCTAAAGATTGTTTATTACTGAATCCCTTTGCTGTTAAACAAATCAAACTCTAAGTTTGGTTCTTAAATTTGTATACATTTTAAACAACCCTAATTTGTGTAATACGAAGTGTCTGTCTTGTATAGGGTTAGGGTTCACGGGTAGTTGTAACATTGCTTCTTTGTCGGTATAGCATTTGATAATCGCGTCATACAATTTGTTATGATCTCTAAAACGATATTTTCTTTGTGTACTCAGCATAGATTCTAGTAAAAATCTAGAATTATAAGGTGTAAAAACAGTCACACCAAGTTGGTTTGTTTCTGTTTTACTCTTTGCGTGTAGAATCCCCATAAATTGTTCCCAAAGAAAGAAGTCTAACAAGTGGTATCCATTTTTGAGAATTTTATTTTTGCTCTTATCCAACCAATTTTGTAATTCCTTAGTGACAAAAGGATGTTTTTCATATTGATGTAAAAAGTTAAAATCTCCACCATTAATAGCAATTAGATGATGAAAATGATTTCTTGCAATTTCACTAATATTCCCATTAACAATCACATTTTTTCCAACAGAATCAGGAGTTGTAAAAGATGGAAAATCCAAACTGTCGGCATATGACTTTTCAAAATCTTCGGGAGGATATACGAGATCGTCAATAATCTTTAACTCCTTGTCATACATCGCTGCAATTTTCTTTGCAAATACCAAATCCTCATGGTCATCTGGCATTCCTTTAAATCTTGTTACAAAGTAAGTACATGGGATATCTAAACTTGCTAAAAACAACAAACGAGAGTCATAGCCTGCTGTAATTGGAACATATAAGTGATAACGGTTGGACATGGACATTATATATCCTCGTAATAATTCTGCGGCAAGTTTTGCAACTTCTTCCACAGACTTTCTTTCTAATTTTTTAATTGGGAAAAATCGAAAACATTTCTTAGCAATCATATCCACAGCGTGATTCGGTAACAAGCGCGACATGTTTTCAACATGCGTAGTATCGCTCACAAATAATTTTAATTTTTTAAAATCATCAGACTTGTAATAATCAGTTGCTGCAGAATTCGAATGAGGCTTTACAGCTGTGAAATTTGATAAAATAGCCACTGTCGTTCCTAGATTTTCAAAGGAAGTGTCGTAAAATAGTTGACTCTGAGAACAAGCATCGTTTAGTACAAAAAACTCAGAACTTTCTCGGTTGATATATAGTGCTATAAATCTTCCAGCATAAAGAGAAATACGTTTAGAGAAATCGTCGAATGTGTGAATATCTGACATAGAAGACACAATCTCACTATTCGAATTTTTTGGCAGTTTTGCATCAAATAAATCGCCTAAAATAAAAAGCTCACAAGTTCCATTTACAACCCTATTCAATTGTAGTCCTTCGTGATAGTATAATTTAAAATCTAAAAAAAGTTCAACGGACTTAAAAGCGGTAAGATTAGCACACTCCTTTTTTGAAATAACAAACTGTTGCTTATACATTTTATTTATTTTAGCGATATAATACTTTATTTAGTTGAAAATAAAGTGCTTTTTGAAAATATTAATGCAATGTACAATCTATTTTAAACTGTCCTAATAAAAAAAGAATAAAGTATAAGGTTTGACAACCTA
>JBELHA010000108.1:0-3683 GCA_042091695.1 Flavicella sp. | reverse complement strand
TCATAGTGCTGGAATTTTTTAGTTAATTTATCTTTTATTCTGTGAATTCTTACTCTCACGTTACTTTCAGTAAGACCTACAATTTTTGCAATTTCTTTCTGTTTCAAATCTTCTAGTTCCAATGAAATAATGATTCGGTCAATTTCAGGAAGCTCAGAAATACTTTGATATAGAAATTGTACTTTGCCTTCAATACTCATGACTTCCTCTGGAGGAATATTTGTTGGTAAGTCAGACTTTGGCATTCTTTTGTCCTTTTCAATTTGGCGCAAACATGTATTTACGGCGATTCGAAATATCCACGTGCTTATGGCAGATTCATTTCTGAATTTTGGAAGTTGTTGCCAAACTTTTATAAAGGTTTCTTGAGCAAGGTCTTTTGCAATATCAGGATCATTCATAAACCCTATACACTGTCTGTAGACCTTCGGCCAGTAGGTTTTATGAATTTCTTCAAATGTCATTTTTTATCCAATTTTTTAATGCTTTTATGAATTGATCTTGTTGATCTATAAAGACGTTGTGTGAACAATTTTCAATGTATTTAAAATGCTGTGAAGGAATGATTTTTTTTAGTTGAGAAATTTGTTTTGTTCCATACAAACCATCTTCAATTCCGTACATGCCAAAAAGAGGTATTTCTTTTTTGACAAGAGAAGAGAGGTTTTTTGAGAGATCGATAGAAGTATAGTTTTCATTTTGCCAAAATCCGGTGGGTGCTTCAAAGGTCATTTGTGCTGCAGTGTTTCCAAAAGAAGTATCCATTTTTAAATCATTGTATATTGAAATGGCTTCTTTACTTGGTTCTTTTGGCATGTAGAACCCATTTTGCATGGCATGTGTAAAGCAATAAGAACTGAATTCTAAAGAGGTCTTGTCCATTTTTTCGAGCATTTCGATATAGCCTAGGTTGGTACGATCCTGATTGGTTGTATATATCTTTTTTGAACTTTTTAGTATTGTTGAAAATGTTTCTTGCATGGATAGTGGAGCAGCCACTAGTACAATCGACTTTACTTTTGTGGGATTTTTTTCGGCATAAAGTGCTCCCACAATACCTCCAAAACTGTGTCCAATTAAGGTAGCTTTTGTCAATTTAAATTGTTTATAAATGGCGTCCAAATCTTCATTTGTTTCATGAAATGTGAATGCCGCATCTTGATCTTTAGATCGACCTTCTCCGCGTCTATCGTAGACAATTACATAAAATCCATGTTCGCTCAGCTCTTGAGCAGTGGTTAGTTCAAAGGCCACTGAATTGTAGCCAGGTCCACCATGAAGAAAAATGAGTGGTTCATTTTTGGGATTTCCATATGCTTTTGAATACAAGGTTTGACAATTACCGCCGATTGCGATGAATAAAAATACAAATAGGATTAGTGGTTTTTTCATTTTTTTTATTTTCCTTTGGATACGGAGAATACAGAAATGTTACAAATTATTAGTATTTAATTATTACTTGTGATTTAATGTATGAAATCGAGTATCTCAAAAGTATCCCGTGATTTGAATAAGTAATGTCTCATAGGACTTTAAGATGCTATTGAATTGAACACACTCCTAGAGAAAAGGTGTGCCTTGTTTCGCTTGGTAGAATGTATAGCCGATGCACAATGCATAGATGAGGCTAAAAGCAGTTGCAATTATCAGTTGATTTCTAGTGTTAGTTTTCCATTTTTTTGAAAGTATAAAGCCAGCAATTGGAATTATTTGTAATCCGTGAAGTCCAAAAAAATGTGCAACCCTCAAGTCTCCGCCAATTGTACTCCAATTCACCAATGGAAGTCCAGGCCCTCCATCTTCAATACCGATATTATGAGACATTTGCCCTATCATTTGCCCACCAATCCAACTGCCAAAAAATATGATGACCCAACCCAGAAGTATGGTCCATTGAAGTAATTTGGGTGTATTTAATTTCAATCGGATCGTATCAATAATGAATACTACCATGATGAAAACATTGATTCCTACTAATACACCCATTGCCAAAAAAAGGATACCATCAAATGCACTTGATGTATTGTAATGAGATTGTACACCCCGTGATCCTTGAAATACAATAATCCCTATTTCAATGAGCATTGTCCAAGAAACAATAATATTGATAAGGTTCTTCTTTCGTGTAGAGTAAGGATATAAGGTAATGAGAAATCCAATTGTTAAAATGTAGATCGCTCCAGAAATTGAAAATTTCAATGGTTTTATCCATACGTTTACACCCATTAGGGTTCGGTCATCAACCCAATTACCCACGATAGCTACCATCGCAAAAACAACATGGATTTTAACAATCCAATACAGTATCGGACTGTTTTTTTGTACTGTACTCAATACGTGTCTTGCATGCATCATGATTGCTTTTGTTTGATTGTTTTAACGATGGTGAATAGTAGAAAACCGATTGGTCCCATCATAAAGGTGAATAAAAGGCATGGAACTAGTATGAATTGGTTGATATTCAATTTTTTATTTTGATCTAGCATCCACATGCCTATTAAAAGATCAAAGACTAGATAATGAACCCACCCAGATAGCACAGCATTCTCCTCTGTAAAAAGGGCCATAACAGATGAAAGGCTGCCAAAATCCATCATTCCGCCTATTTGAATCGCTTTAAAAATATAGATGGCATATATACCTGCTAAGGCTATCGGAACTATTTTAAAATCAATCAGAAAACGGGTTGCTTTCCATTTTGGAGCAATGATCATGAAGATCCACATAAGCATTGCAAGCATGTTTACTAAAGAAAAAACGTTTGTTGCTGTCATATCTTTTAATTTTTTGTTGAATTCGTTTTGAATGGTGTTTCTCTATTTAAACTATTTTTTATTGCTGTTCCATGATGAATGTATTCTGTTGATGGTTGTTCTTATTCGATCCATAGCTTTCCAATTGCGTATGTTTTCGCTGTTCCGCTGATGCGCACCCTATCGTTTTTAGATACACATTGTAATTTTCCAAGGCGAGCCGAAACTTGCAGTGCATTGAGTTCTTTTTTTTGAAGTCTTTCAGACCAAAACGGGATTAGTGAGCAGTGTGCTGAACCCGTAACAGGATCTTCTAAAATGGACGCTTGTGGTGTGAAAAATCTTGAAACAAAATCACAGTTATCTCCTTTGGCTGTAACAATGACACCACCGGGGTCAAGATTTATTTGGTCAAAGACTTGTCTATTAATTTGAATGTTTTTGATGTCTTCTTCTGTATCATATACCAAGAGATAATCTCTCGATTTTAGTACTTCTTTTGGTTGTATGTTCAATGACTTTTTAATGATTTCCGGTAGTTCCGAGACCACTGGCATTCGTGAGGGGAAGTCTAAAGTGTATATCTTGTTTTTTACAGATACCACAACATCACCACTCAATGTTTCAAATACGATGCTCTCTTTTGTGTTGTTTAAATGTGAGCTTAAACAATGCGCTGTAGCGAGTGTAGCATGACCACATAAGTCCATTTCAATTTCGGGGGTGAACCATCGCAACTGAATTTTATCACCTTTGTCTACAAAGAATGCCGTTTCTGGAACTGCATTTTCTTTTGCAATATTCAATAACACGTGATCAGGCAACCAATGTTCTAAAGGGACAACACAAGCTGGGTTGCCACCAAATATTTTGTCAGTAAAGGCATCTATTTGATAGAATTCAAGTTTCATTTTTCATGGTTGTTTTTGA
>JBELHA010000107.1:0-3731 GCA_042091695.1 Flavicella sp. | reverse complement strand
GATGTAAGGTGTATGTTTTTGTTTGGTGCTCATTAAATGCTTTGTAGGCTATAGCGATAGGAATTTCTTTGTTGATGGCATTGGCAATAGTGGTGACATGATGGAGTCCGGTATAATCATCTACGGTGTCAAAAAAGATTGTAGGGTTTTTACTTTTGGTTACTTTGATTTCTAGTTTGTTCAGAAGATGTTCAATTTCTTCGAAATTTTGAAGTCCTTTGAATTGCTTTAACAGCTCGATAACTTTTCGTAAGCTAGATAGTTCGCTAATAGATAGGTTGTTATTGTTGAAAATGCCTTCTGCGTGGTCAAAGTAGAAATAACCTATTTTTTTTACATTTTTCAGTTCGTTGGTTTTCTCATTGAATTTTGGAAGGAAAATATCTTTTTTATCGATAGGAGCATTGTAGTACTTCTCCATTTTTTTTAGGTCATTTTCAATGGTCTTTGTTGAAATGATTCTATTCAGATCTAAATTTTGTGAAACCGTTTCAGCCAATTCTTGTTTGGTCCAGATACCCGCGTAATCAGAAGTATGAGATCCTTCAGGTCTATGGAATTTATTTTTCAACAATTTATCGAGTTCTCTAATTCTTAAATCGGGAGATTGATTGTCTGGCATAGTGTATTGGAAAATAGATTTCTATGTGAAGCAATATATAGATACCTGTAGCATTACGCAAATATCTAACTCAAAAAATATCACATGGAAACGAGTGCTAAAAACAACACATTTCAACTGACAACACACTCAGCACTAAGAGCCCAACAACGAGGCGTATGTGCGGCAGATATCACCTTTGTTTTGGAGTACGCAAAACCTTTACATAAACAAGGCATGAAGTTTTTTAGTTTAAAAAATATGCGCAAAAATAAAAAGGTAGATCTGTAAAGAAAAAGTGAGCTAGTACAGTTAATTGCGCTTACCACTCATGATGAACGTTGTGTTGTTACGGTATACAAAACACAAAAGCTTGGAAGAAAGTAAAACAAAAAAAGAAATATTTAAGTGAATAAATTAAATCATTTGGTCCCACCCATGTACTACGCAACAGATATCACAAAGAGCAACATCACACGTTTAGAGTTGGGTACTATGGCAACATTGGTCAATCGAATTCAACATGATTCCCTCAAAAACACTATTGAAAGATTGAGAAAGGTCAAAAACATTGATACAAAGTCGTATGCTGTGTTGAAACGAACCTTGCCTTATTGTATCGGAGCAACTTTTTCTGACAATATAAGAGCTGCAAAGAATTTTGAATATATCAAAACTTTTATCATCGATATTGATCACATAGGGAGTCATGAAAAGGTGCTTGCATTGAAAGCGCTTATTTCTGAGGATTTAAGGGTTGCGCTCGCATTTATATCACCTGGAGGTGATGGTTTGAAAATTTTTTTTCATCTGGAGCAACCCATTACCTCGCTCAAAGAGTACAGTGAATTTTACAAGTCTTTTTCACGCAGTTTTGCTGTGCAATACAAAGTAGAAAATAGTATTGATTTTAGTACATCCGATGCCACTCGAGTTTGTTTTTTATCTCATGATCCTACGATATATTACAATGATAAACCCATACCTATTCAAGCGGATGCTTATGTGCACACACAAAGCACAATTGCTTGGTCGCCAGAGGAAGTGTCTCATGAGAATATTCAAGATTCAAAGAGTGCAAAAAGTATCTCCGATGCCACTTATAAAGAGATTTTAAGTACTTTAAATCCGAAGACCCCGAAGAAAAAGAAAAACTATTATGTGTCACCTCAATTGTTGCGTTTGAAAGAGGAAATTCCTACTGTTTTGACCAGCTATGACTTTCATCTCAAGAAGCTTCAAGGGATTAATTATGGCATCAAGCTTGAAATTACGCATGAGAGTAGCGTGGCTTTCATAACCGTGTATCACGGTAAAAAAGGATTTACTATTGTAAAAAAACCACATGATGCGGCCTTGAATCCCTTTTATGATGCATTAGAAATAATACTTGAACATTGTATATATACCCATAAAGATGAAAAATTCAAAGAAAGACATACATAAAGAATTTCTTCGGAGAGTTCACATAAAAAGTAGGGCAGGCTTATCAAATACAACTCAATTGTGTGAGAGTTACGAGCATCAGTTGACATTTCTTGAGAGTACAAATGATCGAATTGAAAAAATTATGACCATGATTCAAAACCGGAAAAAACAGCTTCATAGCGTTTATGTATATGTGATTTATGACATATCAGATTCAAAAATAAGAGGGCATGTGGCGAAGTATTTAGAGAGAAATGGTCTTGCTCGTGTTCAGTTTTCAGTGTTTTTTGGAGATGTAAAAAGAGATTGCTACATGAAGTTAAGGGCGACCTTAAAAGAGATTAATGAAATGTATACGAATCAAGATTCTATTTTCATCATTCCAGTGGGTGAAGACATACTTAATAAAACGACGGTCATAGGTAAGAATATTGATTTTGAGATTATGGCATCACACAAATCAACATTTTTTATATAAATACTCGATTATGCAGTTAATACTCAATAAATACGGAGCTTCTATTCAGGTGAAAAACGGTATGTTTTCTGTAGGAATCGATAAAGAGTACAGTTCGATACCTGTGACGAAGGTATCCTCCATTTTAATAAATAAATCCATACAATTGAGTTCGAATGTGTTGTTTTTAGCAATAGAAAATGAGATAGAGGTGATTTTAATAGACAAAATTGGGAAACCACAAGGGCGTATTTGGAGTCCCAAATATGGAAGTATTTCTAACATTCGAAAAAATCAGGTAGAATTTACAAAAACAGCAGCAGCGGTTTTATGGATTAAAGAGCTTCTAGAAGCTAAAATTTTAAATCAACAGAGTCTGTTATATTCGCTCGTTAAGTATGATTTTAGCAACATGGATCTGATTGAGAAAGCAGTTCGAAAATTGGAAAGCATCCTCGTTAAAATTCGGAGTGCAGAGGGAGCGCGTATTGAGGAGATTGCCAAGCAGATTCGCGGCTATGAAGGAAGTGCTTCAAGAGTATATTTTGAAACGTTAAATGTGCATTTGCCAGAAATGTATCAATTTGAAAGAAGGAGTCAACATCCAGCTTTAGACATGTTTAATGCATTGTTAAATTATGGATATGGAATGTTATACAACCATGTTGAACGTACATTAATTATGGCGGGTATAGATCCTTATCTTGGTGTTTTTCACAGAGATACTCATAACAGGCCCGTCTTGGTATATGATGTGATAGAGTTGTACCGAGTTTGGGTTGATTTTGTGGTGGTTGATTTATGTATGCAACATGTAATTTTCCCCGATTTTTTTGATGTTGAAAATGGTAAATGGCTATTAAATGAACATTCAAAACGTATTTTAATTTCGGCATTTAATGACTACATGGATGAGGTGATTGACCAAAATGGAGTTTCGAGATCTCGAAGCAATCACATCCAGCAATATGCACAGCACTTTGCAACGAGATTAAAAAAATTAAAAATAAGAACGGAGAAATTAAAAAAATGAGTACTTTTGCAATCACTAAAAAACACCGTAAAATTTGCAATAAAAACAAAAACAATGTCTTTTTTAGTGGTTATGTTGTTGTTTGTGAGGTGTTTATAAAAATTGCTATCAGAGAGTCAGTTCCATTAAAACAAGGATTAAGACCTATTTTTATCTACCTTTTTATAGATGTTGTTTCTGAATCAGAGAGTCAGTTCCATTAAAACAAGGAT
>JBELHA010000106.1:0-3754 GCA_042091695.1 Flavicella sp. | reverse complement strand
CTCATTGTTTTTAGAGCCCATCCTTTTTGAATTAGGTTTTTTACAAACCCTGGAATACTTCCACCCGGATCTACTTGAACTCTAACATCGAGATGTGTTTCTTTTTCATTAATTGCATCCAATGTAAAAACACAGGTTGGCAATGCTCCACGAACGCGATCCGATTTCTCAGGATAGTCAGGGTGTTCTATAGATACGACTTTGACGATGGTCCTGTTCTTGTTGTTGTGGAGTGTTTTTTCTAAGGTCTGCTCAAATACATAGTCACGGTTGCTCACCGGCCATACCAAATCATAAGCTTCATAGCTGAGCCATTTTCCGGCATCGGGTTTGCCTTCTATAAGCGTGTTTGCAGACATACGCTCCACCCATTGCAGACGTGCTTTGGGTTCACATACAGCCTCTGCAATTGCATCTATCCCAAATGCAAGGCTAGTAGTACCGCGAAACATTCTAATTTCTCCGGGAATATCCATACTCTCTGTAATGGCTTGTGGACTCCCTGCAAGTTTAGGTTCTAATGGTTTTTCGTCTATACGTATCCAATGGGTTGCTTTCATATGAAGTTGCTTAGTGTGTTTAATGATACACAGTGTATTAGTATGGTATCTTATTGGGTCATAAAGGTTCCGACTTGTATCTGAAAGATAGTAAATAGTTATGACAAGTAAACTGAGAGGATAAGACTAAGTTAATTCGTGAGTACTCTATTTTCAGGATTTAATTTTCTATTTTTTGTAGAAGATGAAGGAAAGTAGTGTAAATTTGCTGTTTTTTTAATTTGACTATCAGCTATTAAAGTATTGACCCCTCTCGTTAAACAAGACTATTTAAAACAGGATTATTTGATTAGATAGTATTTTTTTGGGCAATGATAACTTTTTCGTTTTTACTGTATCCATTAACAGTATTGAGCTCAGTATATTCTTTGTGTTCAGTTTGAAAACCTACCTTTTCCAATCTATGTATGAGGCCTTTTAAAGAATAGATTCTTACATGATCTTTTTGTCCAAAGTGTATCAATCTTTCTTCTTCTGTTTTCACTTCCTCATTTTCATAGATATCACCACTTTTAAATGGAGTTTGAATAAAACATTTACCACCTGGCTTTAATATTCTTTTGAGTTCTTTCATGGCCTTTAGATCATTCTCAATATGTTCAAGTATATGATAACAAATCACGATATCATAACTATCATCAGGTTCGTCTATTGCTACAATATTTAATCTTTTCGTAGCTTTAAACTCTCCAGCATAATCAGAAGTCACGTACTCAATACTATCCAATGATTCTATTTTTGCTCTTATGCTTTGTGATGGAGAAAAATGTAATATTTTTTTACCTTGAATTTGATTTTCTAAGATGCTCCATAATCTTCTTGTTCTTCCAAGACTTCCACATTTAGGACATAGTTTGTCGTTGTTATTCAAATCTATAAAAGCAGACATATTGAAATTACAAATATTACAATGGCATGAATTCCCCATGTAAAATAATGAAACGATATTCCGCAATAACTTTTCGTTCTTTTTTATGAATGACTTTGGGACTATGTTTTTTAAATGTTCATACATTATTGGGTGTTTTTTAGAATTGTAGCTAACTGAATGAACAACAAGCATGGCCTGCCTAAACACAGTTATGATTTGTGATGCAGCATGTGTGCTCTGCATGTTTTAGAATAAACCAATCCTAGGGGATGGAATAATTTTTAAAAATGCAACAAAATTTTGACATTTCAGCTAGAATCCTATCAAAAAGTTGGTGTGTTGTTTTCGAGTGGGGTTATAGCTTTTAAAAAAAAGGAGTGGATAGTTTCAGCCGAGATAAAGAGCAGTTGTTGAGTGAATGTCGAATTGCCAAATTTAAGACTTATATATTCTGTGGTTTGAGAGGCGCATACTGCTCAATTATGGGCAGCGCCGTCTAATCGATTGTACTTTACTTATTTTCCTCAAAATAATTTAGTTAAAAAATGATATAGTTAATCGGTAGGAGATCAAATGTTTACCAACGGTCTAGTGTATGAGCAGTAGCGGATTAAAACTATTACGCTTTCAGACAGCAAGATATTTATTAAAAACAATAGCGGTTCAAGTTTGCACCTAAACCGCTATTGCTTATACACTATGTTATATTCCGTTTTTATTCTTTATTGTCTGCACTTACATATAATCTACTCCAAGTTATTCTCGATATTATTACTAATACTATTACCATAATTGCAGGTACAGATAAATCAAAAGGTTCCTCAATCATTTGATGTGAAATATAGGCTAATGTTCCATTGAAAAATATACCTGCATACGTCCACTCTTTTAGCCATTTTGGATTCGCTTTGATATCAAATAAGATTGTTACAAGCGATATAACTGCCATAAACTTTGTTATACCTAAAAGTGGATGTAACCAACGAGGGAAGTTGAGTAATTCAAAATAGTCAGACATAAAAGAGTACTCTATGAAATAGCGAGAACCACCTCCTAAATACATTAGAGCTAAAAGACCTGTAGTGATTTTGAAAATTAATTTGTTTTTATTCATATTTCTTCATTATTTTAATTGAACAATGCAAAGGTCTTATGAATTGGAATGGTTAAAAATCTACTAGATTAAGAAATGAAGTGAAACTAGTTTCACTTTTTAGCTTGTTTTTTTCTAAGTAGAGAAAGATATTGGGTGGTCATGCCTAAGTAGGAGGCAATGGTAAACTGAGGAACACGTTTTAGAAATTCAGGGTGTTTTTCTGCAAATTGTTTATACCGTTCTTCGGCAGCAAGTGTTAAACTTGAAATTAATCTACGTTGCATAAAGGCAAGACCTCTTTCGGCAATAATTCTAAAAAAGGTTTCAAATTGGTGGCTATGGGCTTTTAATTTCTGCTCGTTTTCAAAATCCAATTGATAAATGATACTATCTTCCAAAGCTTCTACAAACATAGTAGCAGGTATTTGATAGATATAACTATTAGGGTCTGAAATCCACCAACCGTCCATAGCAAGAGAAATTGTGTTTTCTTGTCCATCATTACCAATTACATATGCTTTGAATGTTCCCTGAACAACAAAAATTCGATATTTAGCAATAAAGTCTGGTTGGATAATGAATTGTCTTTTCTTAACCTTTCGTTCTGTGAAATGAGAAACAAAAAATGCAGCTTCTTTTTCTGTAAAAGAATGCTTTTCGATTAATTCGTTATGCAGTGAATGAATTTCTGTCATTAATTCCTATTCTTTTGTCTATTCAAATAGCATACAACGTCTGTATAAAGTACACGCTATGCACCCTATATGGATGGATAAACGCACCTTTATTACGTTTATTTGTTTTTTATCTAATGTTTTTCACAAATCTAATTGATTTTTGAAGGAATCAAAACTACTTTTAGCAACTTATGTATATTTCTGTAGTTTTTGTGGAATTGTGACCGAGTAACAATTGAATATAACGCAGATCAGTCCCAGCTTCTAATAAATGTGTTGCAAAACTATCTCTAAATATATGTGAAGTTACTCGGATAGGAATTTTTGCTTTGCAACCTGTACGGCTGACAATTTTGCTTACTGAGTTTGCACTGTAAACTGTTCCTTTTTGCCCCTCAAATAAATATTTTTTTGGTTTCCAATGTTTGTAATACAAGCGCAAATCTTCGAGGGTAGTTTGAGAAAACAGTGTTTAGCGGTCCTTATTGCCTTTGGCGCTTTTGACACGAACTGTTTTGTCGAACCGATCCGAACAGTACATGAGCCAAAA
>JBELHA010000105.1:0-3806 GCA_042091695.1 Flavicella sp. | reverse complement strand
AAGATGAGGTAAAGTCTACATAATCTCTATTCTCAGGAAATGGATTGTCTATCTCATCTAGATCGAAACTTCTCAAGACCGACGAATCTGTGATTTTTTTTCATAGATCTATGGTTTATTTTTTTTGCAAAAAAAAAATAAAAAATCAATAAACAATACAAAATTCTAAAAAAACCTCACTATTCATAAAAAAAACACGTTAAGAATAAATAAAATACAATTAAAAATGACTGAAATTAAATATAATTCAATAATATTTAATGTTTTAGATTCATAACTTTTAAAACAGAAATTTTTCACAACCATAGATAAAAAATAACACCATAACAAAAGCTATTCCAACCTCAAAAAAGCCTGATAATACCTTTTTCCTAAAACTCTTTGTCCTACCGCATCGTAATGAACTGAATCCTTTGCATTGTCAGATTTTTGAATCAAAAAAGGATGTTCAGGATCTGCATAGGCTGTATTTTCAATACGATTGGGAGTAGTTTTTATGATTTCTTGTTGTCGTATTCTCTCCGGTTTTTGGGCAACCCAATAGGGCACCATTCCACCGAGAATAAAGGCGACATCCTTATTCAAATCTTTTCGAATATTTTGTATCAAAGTATCCAATTTTTGCGCATAATTCTTGTCTCCTATATCTGACTCTCCTTGATGCCACAAAATAGCCTTGACAGTACTTTGAGGATATGTTTCCATAACTAGATCTGTTCTATCAATCATATCTTTATATAAAAAACCATCAGTACTCCATGCATGTATTGAAGTTCCTCCATAACCACAGGGAACAATCAACACAGGATTTTTCTTTTCTGTAAAGGACCTATATAACTTTGAAAAAGTGAGTGCAAAACCAATTTTGTTTTTTCGAGCTGTATGATGTTGCAAAGGCTCTTGGGCGGTTATAATCATACGATCATAAATACCTACACGCCCCAACTGAAAAATACCTTCCTCTGCTTTGTCTTTTCTTTCATCCAAACCCAACCCTTGGTTAGTATTGGACTGTCCAGCAACAATGAAAATATCATAAGGAGTATCTTCCATTAATTGGAAATCACAACCCAACAATAAAAAGGTAGCGAAGAAGTATTTGAGTAATTTCAACATGCTATTATTTTTTATAACCCTAGATAAAATCTTAAAATAATACTGCTGTTGGTCTGAAAAGACTTTTTATTGTCAAATAAAATATTGAGTCCAACCTGATTGCTAATCGACCAATTGTCATGTAAGAAATACTCACCTCCTATGTGTAAATTACACAAATGTGTTCTATTGGAATTGTACCCATATTGAGGCCCAAAATACACATTCATCTTCGATGAAATTTTTGATATATAATCTAAGGTAAGCCTCACAGAACCTCGAATTGTAGCTTCAGCATTGATCTCTGACTCTAATATGGAGATAGTTCCAATGGTTTCTACCCTAAAGTTCCCTTTTTGAAACCCTAGAAAAACGGGACTCGCATTGTTGAATAAAAACAAATCGTCAAAATTTTCATTGACATTGAAGAATGAGGTACCAAGACTTAGTTTTATTCTATCACTTTTCTCTTGAGAGAACAAAGAGAAACATCCGAAATACAAAATTATAAAAAATAGCTTCCTCATTATCAAACATTTTAATTAGTGGATTCCTTTAACTACAAATTAAATTAATTTTTAAATTTTTCACTGATTTTAAAAAAAATTAAAGAAACACTGACAAAAGAAAAATCAATTTCTAAAGTACGATATTAGTAACTTATTAGATAACAAACAATAGGTTTGTAGGCATATATATTTCTTTTTTTTAGAAAAGAAAAAGTTCTTAGTTAATAAAAACCAATTCGTTTCTTCGAAAAGAAATAAGAGTCCTTTGTTTAGACAGTATTGGATATCCTAACAAACCATCTATTTTTGCGTCTAATGAACTGTTCAAATGTGATATATCTTTGAACAAAGTAGGTGTTGATGTAAATTGCTTTTGGCCAATTGAAATGTTGTTCAACACCCCTTGAGTAACTATTTCTACATTCTTTTGTGCTCCTTTCAACTCCTCCGTTCCCAAGTTTGAAAGTTGTTGCTGCATTTGGTCATACAGAGATACGTCAAACAAATCTACCTCAGCTCCACAATCGATACCTAGTTTTAGTAAGTTATCTCCAACCTTCGTTTCTACAATAGGTATATGTCCTCGTTGTTGCATCGGCACAACCTCTAAAGTAGCCTTAGACAAATGCGTCTTCTTGTAAATTTCGTAATGATCGGGGGCGATCAAGGTCAGTAATTTCTTTTCATAATCAAATATAAGATCGTAATCTTTAATGATTTCATAGCCAATCAATCCGTAAAATTCAAAACCTAAATCCGCTTTTAGATGGCTCAAATCCACAACCATCATCTCTGTATCTTTAGTGGATATGCCGTAAAAATCAAGTTCAGACACTTTTTTTGTGTACATATTTATGTTTTGAGCATTTACTCCTTTGACATTAGAAATAAAACTTCCTTTGGAATCCGATGGAAAGTATTTTCCATTCAATATCACCTTGGGGGATCCTGTATCGAGAATAAACTTGCGTTTGACCCCCTCCAATTCGACTTCTACAACAATTAATTTTTCTACCATCTCAAACGGCACCTGTATGACCGACTGAGAACTCTTTGTCAAGTCACTTTGTGCCGACATACTTTTTACTTCCATATTGAAAAGTTTGAGACTTTTGAGTTGATTTTGATTATTAAATAAAAAAGTAGCCTCTCGATGTCCCTTTTTCTCGTAGTTAAAATCGTAAATGAGTTTTAACGTTTCTTCCTGTTTGTTTTGACGCAGTGAACCAATAGACAACACAGTATCTCCCAATTGTATGAAGAGTTGTTTGACAACAAGCTTTGCTATATTGCCCTTTTGTCCCGCAATGGTAAAATCTTCTGACAAAAAGGGAAGTAAATCTATAGGAGATTTTTTATTGATTCCTTCCTTTGTCAAAGACACAATTTCTTTACACTTGGCGATATTTTGGGAGATAGTCTGCTGAAGGGTCACTAACAAACTGAATACTACTACTAATTTTTTCATTGCTTTGTTATTTTAAATTTGTGATACAAATGAATAAAACAGCACACAAAACAATGAGAAATAAAGGGTTGATTTTGGGACTAGACCCCTATATTTTAAGAGTTTTTAACAATTCACTCCGTGAATTGACCTGCATTTTTTTGTAGATATTGTTGATATGCGTTTTTGTCGTACTCAAACTGATGGAAAGTGCCATAGCTATTTCTTTGTTTGTCTTACCCGTTTCGATCAATGCCACTACATTTTTTTCTTGATCCGTTAGAGATATTTCGGGAGCATGACTTTCAATTTGTTTTTTTGTAACAAAAAGATCCGTCGTTAGCAACAACCCCATTCCTATTAGTGCGATTCCTGAAATCAAATAATATTCAAAATGGAAATTTTGTTGTTTTGTCAAATTGATAATCATGACAGATTTATCGTCTTGTTGAAAACTTTGAATATTACTTTTTTTAGTTTGGTAACCCAATAAAATAATGCCAACCCCAACTAGGGTAGCCAATATACTCCACTTTTTTTTCATAATAATTTAAATTCACAAAGACTTGAATATCAAAATAAAATATGTTGTCTCTATATATAAGGAGTACGAAAATAACACTATTTCAACATTTTAAATACAGAACTAGATGTTAAAATATCTTTAAAAGAAGCCCCCCTAGTTACCAGCAACCCTCATTTTCAATAAGTTCAATTGCTTTTTCAGCAAAACGCGATCCCATTATTTTGTAACC
>JBELHA010000104.1:0-3836 GCA_042091695.1 Flavicella sp. | reverse complement strand
CGTGGAAAAACATGGGACTCAAAGAATCTGAACACCTATCTAAAATCATTATTCATCCTACAAACTCAAATATCATATGGGTTGCATCACAAGGACCTCTTTGGAGTAAAGGAGGACAACGTGGAGTTTACAAATCAATCGATGGTGGAAACACATGGAAGAGAACACTTGGTGACAATGCATGGGTTGGAGCGACTGATATGCTTGTTGATCCGAGAAATCCAAACACAATATACGCGGCAACATGGCAAAGACATAGAACCGTAGCTGGATATATGGGAGGAGGCCCAGGAACTGCTATATACAAATCAATAGATGGAGGAGACACATGGAACCGCCTAAGTAATGGTTTGCCTACTAGTAATATGGGTAAAATTGGACTGGCTATCTCCCCTCAAAAACCAGATGTAATTTATGCTGCAATTGAATTGGACAGAAGAAAAGGTGGGGTTTACAGAAGTGAAAACCAAGGAGGATCATGGACAAAAATGAGCGACGCTGTAGCAGGAGGTACAGGACCACATTACTACCAAGAATTATACGCATCACCCCATAAATTTGACGAACTCTACTTGGCCAATAATTACATGTTGGTGTCTTCTGATGGAGGAAAGACGTTTACTCAAATGAATGAAGAAGAAAAACACGTAGACAATCATGCAGTTGCCTTTAAAAAAGACGACCCTAATTATATCCTCGTAGGTTGTGACGGAGGCTTGTACGAGAGTTTTGACAAAACCAAAAATTGGAAATACATTCATAATTTACCTATCACTCAATTCTATAAAATAGCCGTAGACGACGCCTTACCTTACTACAATGTCTATGGGGGAACACAAGACAACAATACGCTTGGAGCCCCATCGAGAACAGACAATATACACGGTATTCGAAATTCAGATTGGTTTGTTGTCTTAGGAGGTGATGGACACCAACCTGCAACTGAACCAGGAAATCCAAATATCTTATATGCCCAATGGCAACAAGGGAATCTCAACCGTCACGATAGAACTACTGGAGAAAATGTGTATATAAAACCACAGCCAGAATTAGGTGAAAAAACAGAACGATACAATTGGGATGCTCCAATCCTTGTAAGTCCACATAATCCCAAACGAATTTATCACGCATCTCAGCGTATCTGGAAGTCAGAGGACAGAGGAGATTCATGGGAGACAATATCAGGAGATTTAACAAAAAATATCGAACGTATCCAAACTCCTTTTTATGGTAAAAAACAAAAATGGAACAATGCTTGGGATATTTATGCAATGTCGAGCTATAGCACCATTACCTCTCTTTCAGAATCACCTAAAAGAGAAGGACTTATATATGCAGGTACCGATGATGGAATTATTCAGGTTACTGAAAATGGCGGTGCTACCTGGAGGAAAGTAGATTTCGAAAAAATTAAAGGACTTCCTAAAACTGCATTTGTCAATGATATAAAAGCAGATTTACACAATGAAAACAACGTGTATGCTGTATTTGACAATCATAAATTCGGAGATTACAAACCCTATGTATTTAAAAGTATTGACAAAGGAAACACATGGAAAGCCTGTGTTCAAAACCTACCAAAAAGAAACTTGACATGGAGGATTGTCCAAGACCATAAAAATCCAAAACTCTTATTTTTAGGAACTGAAACAGGTGTTTACTTTAGTGTGAATGGGACAAATATTTGGGAAAAATTACAAGGTGGATTGCCAACCATCGCTGTACGTGACCTAGCGATTCAAAAAAGAGAAAACGACTTGGTTGTAGGAACTTTCGGTAGGGGAATCTTTATATTGGACGATTATTCTTCATTACGTAGTTTGAACCCTCAAAAAGAAACACAATTGTTTACTCCTAGAGATGGCAAATGGTTTGCACAACGTAAAGTACTCGGTTGGGCAAAAAAAGGGTCACAAGGAGACAACTATTTTGTAGCTGAAAACCCTCCTCAAGGAATTGAATTTACCTATTATCTAAAAAATCGTTATGCTTCTAAAAAAGAAAAAAGAGAGGCTCAAGAAAGCGCTATTGAAAAAGATAAAGGAACTATCTCTGTTCCTAAATGGTCTACCTTAGAGGAAGAAAAAAATGAAATTATACCTAAAGAATTCCTCTTTATCTATAATGACAAAGGAACAATAGTGCGCAGAATTCAGGGAACGAATAAAACAGGAATCAATAGAATCCATTGGGACTTGAAAAACGCTTCGGCACAAACTATACGCAAAGAAAATTCAAAAAAATTAGGGGTCGGATACAAAATAGCGCCTGGAAACTATAGCGCGCAATTGTTCAAAAAGATAGAAGGTAGATTCACACAAATTAGTGAAACTGTTTCCTTTAAAATAACAGAACAAAAGAGAGGTGTTTTGAAAAACAATTCACTTCAAGAAGTAACTGAGCATTGGAAAAATATCAGCGCTATCTCAACAAAATTCAACGATTTTAAAATCGAGTTAAATGAAAATTTAAACTTTGTTGACATGATGTATCTAGCCTACGAAAATGCTCAAAAAAGTGACAATACACTTCTTGAAAAGCTAAACGAAATACGCTCAAAAATAAAGGTGTTAAACAAAAATTGCAATGGTAGTGAACTGCGAAGTGAAGTGGGTGAAAAAAACGAGTATCCTACTATACAAGATTATATTTGGGCAGCCAGTGGACAGTCAACTTATGGCCCGACCAAAGCACACCTAAAATATTTGAATTTCGCTCAACAATTAATCGAGGAAAACAGTGCAAAGTTGAACCAAATTAAAAAGGCATTAGTTCCCCTGGAAGAAAACCTCATAAAGATAGGAGCTCCAAAAATAAAAAAGTAAATACTATATTGTAAAGTGTGAAAAAATCTAACTTCAATAATACAAACTTCTACCATTTGTTGTTATGGAAGAAGTTTGTATCATGAAAGCAGATTCATTGAAATAAATAGTTAGAAAATAGCAATAAAAGTATTGAATAGAACTAAGCAATTAGAAATCTGCCCTGCATGTAAAAAGGAGAAAAGAGCTTCTGAAACAAATCGTACAAAATGCAATTACCATTTTATTTCACAAAACAAAAGTCTTGGACACTATTGGTTTTCTGATTAAATATCCTGTTTGAAACAAAATTCAGATCACAAAAAAAGAAAGTTAACACGATACTATGAAATTTGACAAAGGTAATTTTACAGTACACATTATAATATTTTTTATTCTAGTTGGAATTCTAATTTTAGCATTTAAAAAAATAAATATTTACATATTATTGTTCCCACTTCTTTTTACCTTTTTAAATATATATATAGAGGAAATACACCATCCAAAGGTTTTTTTAAAAAGAAAAAAAACGATAAACAGTTTACTATTTGAAAAATATAAAAACGGAAAAGAGTTGAGCGAAAACTACTTTAGTTCCAAAGTATATAATAGAAATATTATTTTTTTGTACTCATCTAATGTTTCAAGTAGAGGATATAAAATACAGAATTCACTTGCTGTCTATTTGGACATCTCACATCTGGATGAAAACATAAAACGACTTTGTAAAATTCATTTTTATTGTAAAAATATCGATGATAAAGAATACATATATTCAAATGTTACTTCATCTTTTTTTAGCAATTCACTGAAAACTCTTACGAATAATTCAGATAAAACCATTAAAAGTATTATACAAAAAAGTGAAAAGTACATCATTGAAAAAAAGAACAAGAACATTGACTAACATTAGCTAAACATCAAAAACTTATAAAAAATAAAAAACCCTGTACAAATCTGTACAGGGTTTCTAATTTTTAGTGGGCAATGAGGGATTCGAACCCCCGACCCCCTCGGTGTAAACGAGGTGCT
>JBELHA010000103.1:0-4114 GCA_042091695.1 Flavicella sp. | reverse complement strand
ACCAAAACATTCAAAAAAGATATTTTACATACCCCCCCGGACTAAAGGCTATAATTCACCGTAAACATCACAAAACGGGGTTGTACAAAATACTCTAAAGTTGTCACAGTGTTCTGTACTTGAGAGATGGTATCCCTGTTGAGAGAACGCGTATCCAACAAATTGGTAGCCGATAAGATGAGTTCCCAAGGGCTGTCCTTCTTTTGGTAAGAGAGTTCCGCTTCTAAAAAGCCATAGCGGTTTGTAACCGTTTTGTCCTTATTGTAGTAGTTGAAATAACTATAGTCCGCATTGAAGACAAAGCTCTTTAAGAATAAAGCATCAAATTTTATAGAAGGACGATCCGTATAAAAGGTAGCCGTACCATAATCGTTGATACGCTTCAAGTAACCAACAGATACATTGGGCGCCTTGGTAAAGTTGGTACTCAAACGTCCAGAAACACTATAACTATGTACGGTGGTTTCTTCTAAATCGCCACGTCTAAAATTATAGAACTTGGAAAAATCAGAGCTGGCTTTGGCATTGAATTTCAACTTTCGAAAGGTACGACCGTAACGAAATTTTGCTGCCAATGTTTCGTCTGGCAGGTTAGAGTTTTCAGAACTCGCCAATTGCCCAATTCCATTTACAAGCGTACTGTTTTTAATTTCGTTTTCCTTTTTAGTGTAGACCAAAGAACCATTGATATTGGTATAATTGTAGAGAATAAAACTAAAATAATTCAAAGAATAACGGTGGTATACGGCTGCTTCCAAATTGCGATTACCTCGGTATACCGAATTGTAATTGTTGAAAAGTAAGCCCTCAGAAAGACGGTTGATATCCGTGAACTGATTGGTCATGTTGTAGCGAAAACGCAAACTCACCGCCTGTTTAATTTGGTAATTGGCATAAAAATCTGGTAACACTCGTACACTATTCAATGTTGTAGTTTCCCCTAGTTGCTGGTCCTTGGTTTGGTAATAGTGTAGCTTTAGCCCTGGTTCAAAAGTCATTTTTCCACTCATAAACTTGTAGTGTACCCCTGTAAACAAGTCCGTAAAACGATAAAAAACATCGTTGCGATAATTTGCTGAATCAAAATTTACCTGTGTATTGTTTTCGAGAATTTGAAACAAGCTAGAATCAAAATTCTGATGTGCGACAAGGCTTCCAAAGGTTATGTTTAGATGACTTTGATCGTTGATGATATGGTACCAATCCAATTTAGCATCCAAGCGTCCCGTTTGGGTTGTTTTGTTTTGTTCCAATGCAAAAGCTGTGTTTTCATAGACCAAAGGATCCAAATACTGCTTGACATTTAGGCTGTCCGATACCGAATTGAACACTGGACGTTCTCTTTGCAGTAAATACTGCGCTTCTAAAGCTAATATGTTTTTGGTATCTACCGTTTTATAGAGGTTTAAATTTTGAGTAAAAGCATAAGGGTCGTCATCCTTTATTGTTTTGATACTATTGCCAGCCGTATTGTTTATTTCAGAAAAACGGTCTTCCCCCTCTTCTTGTTGTGACAATTTCAAAAAAGCATCGTAATCTACCTGTAGCGTTTTATTTGGTTGGTAACTCGTACTCATTTTCAATAAAGAGAGGGCACTTTTTTGATTCGTACTGCTCTGAACGCGTTCCGTAGCTCCTACATCTAGAAAGTTACGCGTGGAATTTTGTAGCATGCTGGTTTCTGTAGCTGAAAAGATTCCAAAACCACTCCAACTGAACTTTTTATTAGGGTTAAAGTTAAAATTGGTGGCTGCAAATTGAGTTTCGATGGCATTGGCACGGTTGTTTTGTAAGTTCGACAAACCAATACCATTGTTCCCGACATTAAAAGAGGTACCTCCCGGTGTAGCTAAATTTTTAAAACCACCTGTAAAACGCCAATAATCTCTCGCTGTAAAAGGAATTTTACCAGTATTGTTCAAATCCAACAAAAGATTCACACTGGTTTTAGGGCTGTAGTAGAATATTTTAGGGTTGACTACATAACGATCGTCCAAATCTTTTTGAGAGGCTTTACCAGCACCCAATGCTATATTTCCAAACCAAAAACGGTCTTTCCCTTTTTTGAGTCGGATATTGATCGCAACATTGTCTTGATTGTTCGTCACCCCTGACATTTGACTCACCTCACTGTGATTTCTGAGTACTTCTATTTTATCTAATGCACTGGCGGGAATGTTTTGAATGGCAATTTTAGAATCTCCATCAAAAAAGTCCTTTCCTTCCACCATCACCTTGGTAACACGCTTTCCTTCCACTTCAATCTCACCGTCGTCATTGATTTCTACCCCTGGCAATTTTTCCAAGACATCTTCTAACTTTTTTTCTGTCCCATTTTGAAAAGAATCTGCATTGTAGACGATGGTATCTCCTTTGACAGTAACAGGCATTTCATAGGAAATTTCTACTTCGTTGAGTAGGTTGGCACTTTCCTTTAAAACAATATCTTGAGAAAAACTTTTGGGTGCATTGCTCAAATCAATTTTTATGGTCTTCCCATCAAAGCCGAGATAGCTTACCTTCAATTCATAAATCGCATTGGCAGGTAGGTTCATTTGGTACTTTCCAGATGGGTCTGTGATGGCATAATTTTCCATCGCAGCGGTCTCTTGGTTGAATGCAATGACGTTGGCCATGTCTAGACCAACACCAATACTGTCTTTTACTATTCCAGTTAGTTTGACAGATTGGGCGTGAAGGTATTGCGCTATGCTCCCCATAAATAAAAGTGCTAGCAATAGTGTGTTTTTTTTAATCAAAATGTGTGTGTTTATAAATGAGAAACCTAGCGTTTTTTACTGCGTTTCCTTTTGAATTGTTCGCGCATTTCCAAGGTTCTTTCTTTGACCATAGCATCAAAAGCTTCTTGGCTTAGTATTTTACCCTTTTTAGGAGCTTTCAGTGCTTTCTTTTCTTTAACATTGAGTACTATTTTGGTACACCATAACTGTTCTTCAGGAGATTGTATTCCGAGTATCAAACCCGGTAAGCCCCAGTATTTACTCGGACCTGTACTAACGGGAATCTGGGGTGTGTACCAAGCCGTTACTAATAACATTTCCTTCTCAGGTATGGCGTTGCTTGCCACAGTATCTTTTGCATTGCTCCAAAAAGAAGGTGCTTTGACTGGTTTTTCAATACTCGCTATCGCCTTAAAACAGGTATATTGTCCAATTTGTTTGCTCTCTTTGACTAGCTTCCATGGAAAAGGTTTAAGCGGTTCTTCAATTAAAAAATCCTTTCCAAAAAACTCTACAGAGCGTTTGCTTTCTCGGTCGGCAGAATTCTTATAAAACGATCCTGCCATAGCACCCCCAAACATAGAAGCATACATACGACCTCGATCACTTCTTCCTTCTCCAGTTTCTAATTTGACTTGTTCTTTGTAAATGGACGCCTTTTTATCAAAATGTAATTCAAAGGTTTTCTGAGAATATTCAGTCCTTCGTTTCATGATTTTTTTCTTTACATATTCTGGAATCTTGCTATTTCCAAAATCTGTAGAAACTGGTGTTTTAGATGCATAGATTGCTTTTCCTTGAAATTCTTGTGCTGTAAGTGCTCCACTAAAAAACAGTAATGCCCCCAAAATAAGACTAGGCGTATTGATTTTCATAATTATTTATTTGTACCTACAAATATATGATAAATTTTCAGTAGATAATGGTAAAAAAAAATCCTAAAAAAGTATCGATTTGTAAATCCGCACAAAGACAATTGGAAATCAATGGGTTAAAAATATTGGAATACTTACATTTGTTTGTACAACTAAAAAAAGAAGTATGAATCAAAGAATCGCAGCAATTACAACAGGAATTTCACTTACTACAATGGCCGTTATTGGTGGCTATGCACTTGGTTTTGCCTTACCTAGTTTTTACCCACTTGAGGAATTCACAGCCCATAGTGAAAAAATAAAAGATGCTATTGTATTGTACAAAAACATGCTCATCTGTATTGCTATCGTTATTCTACTTGATTTAGTAGTGTCCTATACAACCTTCGTGTTTTTCAAAAATGTAGATAGAAAAAAAGCAAGTATGAGTGCTATCATACGAGTTATCTATACTGTATTATTTGGACTCGCGACACTTTATTTGACTAAAAACCTATC
>JBELHA010000102.1:0-4160 GCA_042091695.1 Flavicella sp. | reverse complement strand
TTGATTATTTTTGTTTTTATGGAGGAAAAAAAAGCATTCTTACTGCTCAATGGAGACATTCCCAAAAGCCTTCCAGAGCTTAGTGACTATGGATTTGTCTGTGTAACAGATGGCGCTTACAATCATTTTAAAAACAGCTCATTTACACCTGATTTGGTTTGTGGAGATTTTGATTCTATCGGTGAAATTCCAGAGGGAATTGAGACATACTATACACCTGATCAAAATTTTACGGATTTTCACAAAGCGCTAGATATCTTATTCAACAAAGGATTTAGAACGATTGACGTCTACGGTGCAAGTGGAAAAGAACAAGATCATTATTTAGGCAACTTGAGTACTGTATTGGAATGGGGTACCACATTGAACATCACTTTCTACGACAATTATGGGCGTTATTTTTTTCTACCAAAAAAATCAGAAATCAAAGCGGTTCAAGGAAGAACTATTTCTCTGATCCCTTTTCCACATGCAGAAAAAATTACAAGTACAGGACTAGAGTACCCTCTTCAAGAAAGCGATTTAACCTTCGGGCAAAAGATCGGAACCCGTAACAAAGCCCTTGAAGACACTATAAAAATCTCCTTTCAGAAAGGGGAATTATTAATCTACATTAGCAATCACTAACAATAGCAACATGGACAGAATATTAAAACTTATTTGGGATTTTAAAGGTCCTACAGGATTGGGAACCGCAAAACACCATTGCATACACCTCAAAGAATTCTCAGAAAAAGAAAACTTACACTATTACAGTATTGACCATACAGAAATTTCTGAAATGCATGCGATTGCTTATATCGTAGTGGATGAAAAGGACATGAAAACCTACCGAGATGCATTGCGCCCTCACCGTGGAGAACTCGCTCAAGCCAATTGATTTTAAAATAAACTCTAATAGATGGCATTTAAAAGAACCTATTTACTACTGCTGCACAGCTTCCTGCTATTGAACACGCTAATTTCGGTAGCCCAAGTATTAGGAAACCACGATGCCGACATACAATGGCAAACACTCGATTCTGAAAGAGTACGCATTCTATTTCCTACAGGAACGGAAGTAGCAGCCAAACGCATGGCAGATGTCATCAACCATATTCACAGTGTTTCAGCAACAACGCTTGGAGAACAGTCTCAGAAAATTGATCTCATTCTGCAAAACCAACAAAGTCAATCTAACGGCTTTGTGACCTTGGCTCCTTTTCGAACTGAATTTTTTGGTTTGGCGCCACAAAATCAACAAAGCCTTGGGACTACAGATTGGTTGGACCTATTGAGTATTCACGAATACAGACATGTATTGCAGTACAGCAATGCCAAGCGAGGGTTTTCTCGTTTTATGTATTTTATTTCAGGACAAAATGGATGGGGTGCCGCTATGAATTTTAGCATGCCTGACTGGTATTTTGAAGGAGATGCAGTACTTTCAGAAACCTTACTCACAAAATCAGGAAGAGGGAGAACGGCATCATTTTTCAAAGAAATGCGTGCCTTGCTATTGGAGGATACGATATACCCCTATGACAAAGCGCAAAACGGATCTTTTAAGGATCTGGTGCCCAATCATTACAAATTAGGCTATGTCATCAGTAGTCATTTAAGAAATACGTATGGACCTGAAATCAATAAAAAAATTATAGCTGATGCAGGTAGCTATAAATACCTATTATACCCTTTCTCAAAAGCTGTAAAAAAACAAACGGGAAGGTCCACACGGACTTTGTACAAGGAAAGCTACACTGCCTTGCAAAAAAAATGGCTACAACAAACAGAAAGCACACTATATACAAAGAGTAAAACGCTGATCCAAAATACAGACCAAAAAATAGCACATTATCAATTCCCACATTATTTGCCAGATGGCAGTGTGCTCAGTTTAAAAAACAGTGTGGATGAAACTCCCGCTATTGTCCGTATTAAAAATAGGGAAGTACACAAACTTAAAAATCTTGAAATCACATCACAAGAATACCTGTCTGCTACAAAAAACACAATTGTTTGGACCCGCTATACCAAAGATTGGAGACACGACAATAAAAATTACAGCGATATTGTAGCTTATGACCTTCAAACAGAAAAAAAGACAAGAATCACGGACAAAAAAAGATACTTTTCACCAAATATCTCACCTGATCTCAGCAAGGTTGTAGCGGTACATTATGATGAAAACATTGCCTATAGCCTACACATACTAGATATCGCTTCCGGAAACATACTTATGGATTTTTCAGATACAGAGCACTCCTTTATAAGTACTCCTAAATGGTCTTTGGACGGAGAAAAAATTATTTACTTGGCAAAAAAAGAGCAGCGTATTGCTTTCTTTGAAATTGACATTGTCTCGAGGCAACAAAAACAACTTTCTCCTTGGACCCACAAAAGTATCGGTCAATTTAGTTTGAGTCCCTCACATATCTATTTTTCGGCTGACTTTGAGGGCTTAGACAACCTATACCGAATCTCGCTTTCAAAAGAACAATCCATCGAAAAAATCACAGATGAAAAGGTAGGAGCTTACATGCCTCAAATTGCTCCTGATACCGAGAAACTTGTATACAGCGTTTTTACTAAAAAAGGCTATCGCTTGCGAGAATTATCTTTGGCTGACATCATACCTGTCTCGTTTGCATTGGCAGACGCTTCTAGTAAACACCTACCAAAAATTACAACGACAGATCGTGAAAAAAACTTATTGGATAACGTTCCCAAAAACAACTATACTACCAAGGCATACAACGGTTTTTTTAGAGGGTTAAAATTTCACAGTTGGGGTTGGGTAGTAGACCCGACAAACTTCAATAACATAGGAGCCCAACTGCAGTTTGAAAACCTATTGGGTGAACTTTCAAGCTCTGTAAGTATGGTACACAACAGCAATGAAAACAGAAACAGTATCGCTACTGACGTTAGCTATGGAAAATACTTGGTAGTTCCTAGCCTGCGTTTTAACACACAAGAAAGAAGCAGTATCAATACTTTTGGTAAAATCCCTGTAAACCTTCAGTTTACTGAAAAAATTATCGCAACAAGACTATCCCTTCCCTTGTCTCAAATCAACGGAAACTACTTACAAAACTTCAATATCTCAACTGGATTTTCAAGACATTACACCTCAAATTATAATTTTGGAAATGGCTATAATCTAAATTTCTCTACGATTGGGACTCGTATCACAGCTTCAAACATACGAAGAACTGCATTGCAAAACATCTACCCTCGATTTGGACAGTACATCACCATTGATCACGAAAAAAGTATTGAGAAAGAAACGGCAGAAAAAATAGGCATCAACGGTCTATTTTTCTTTCCAGGACTTCAAAAAAACCACAGTCTGAACACCCAAATAAGCTGGCATAGAGAATTGTTAGAAAACCCGTATCAGTTTCCGGACACCTTTCAATACGCCAGAGGTTACAATCGTTATTTTAGCGATGAAAACTTTACAATAGCCATGAACTATGATTTTCCAATCGCCTATCCTGATTGGGGGTTTTATGGTATTTGTTATTTCAAAAGATTCCGAGGAAGACTCTTTGCTGACAAGGCGATTGTAAACTCCTATAAAATTGAAATCACTGAGGGAATTGACCTAGCGAATGACCCAACTATAGACCTGAGTACTTTTAGCAGCCCACGCATATTAAAGCAAAACGCTATAGGAGGATCCTTATTGATGGACCTTGTTTTTTTTAATAAAATACCTTTGACACTTGGTCTTCGCAATAGTTTTCTTTTGAATACTCCTGATAACAAGCGTGTTTTTCAGTTATTCTTTAATGTAGCACTTTGATCAGTGTTCCGCTAAGACATTTCCAATAATATAGCCACCGGTCCAAGCATTTTGAAAGTTAAAACCACCAGTAACTGCGTCAATATTCAGCACTTCGCCTGCAAAAAATAAATCTTTGTGTTTGCGACTTTCAAAGCGTTTAAAATTGATTTCTTTTAAATCGATACCTCCTGCTGTAACAAACTCGTCTTTAAAGGTACTCTTTCCACTTGCTTTATAAAGCCCGTCTGTCAATTGGCTTGCCAAGGCTTCCAGTTGTTTATTACTCAAATCCGCCCATCGGCTTGCACTGTCAATGCCTATACTCGACACAAGTCTTCCCCACAATCTTTTAGTAATAGCTTCAAAAGGCGAACGCAATATCATTTGC
>JBELHA010000101.1:0-4184 GCA_042091695.1 Flavicella sp. | reverse complement strand
TTCAGGGAATCAAAGGTGACAAAGGAGCTACGGGAGACATGGGAGCTACAGGAATGATGGGTGCTACTGGACCGCAAGGAATCAAAGGTGACCAAGGTGATATTGGTGTTGGAATTGTAAACACAACCAATAACGGTAACGGAACTTTTACCTTATTATTTACGGATCAAACTTCTTTTACAACCGAAGATTTTAGGACTTCTTTACAATATGGAGATTTACTAAACAGCCCTATTCATTTCAATACTCAAGAAAACCAAGGTATACAAACTGCCTCCAATATTGCCAGTGGCCAATATGCATCCGCATTTGGTGTTAACACCAAAGCAACACAAGTCGGTGCTACGGCATTGGGAGGAGACACCGATGCCTCTGGTTATTATGCAACAGCATTAGGACAAAATACAATCGCAAAAGGATATTGTACTACAGCATTTGGAACAAATACAATCGCAAAAGGAGGTACCGCAACTGCCATGGGCTTTGAAACTATAGCCAACGATTGGGCATCTTTTGTCATCGGACAATACAATTTAAGCGGTTCATCCACTACAAGCGCAGAAATCTACAATCCATCTGCACCTGTGTTTGTTATCGGTAACGGTACAAATACAAATGAAAAATCAGATGCTTTTAAAGTACTATTTGACGGTACCACAACTATTTCCGGGGAATTGGTGATTAACTCTGATGCGCGTTTGAAAACAAACATCATTCCACTTGGAAGTACACTCGCAAAACTACTGTTGATGGATGGAAAGAAATACAGTATGAAAAAAGATAAAAATAAAAAGGAAAAAATTGGCTTGTTAGCACAAGATGTACAAAAGGTATTTCCTGAATTAGTGACTGAATCCAATGCTATTCTGTCTGTAAATTATCAAGGAATGGTACCTGTCCTAATCAACGCAATTAAAGAACAAGACATCACGTTAAAAAAGCAAGAAGAAAAAATGAACAAACAACAAAAAGAAATAGACCTTTTGAAAAAAATGATTCAGAAAATTTTAGAAGATTAAAAACAACCAATCAATAACGAGCTATAGGATCTTATAGCTCGTTATTTTACATCTATACTATTTTTATAATTCTTAGCTAGCCTCTATACCAAAATTAGAAAATGACAGTCCTTAAGTATATAAATTGGTCTCTTGTACTCACGATTCTTTTCTTATGCCAAGTCGCGAATGCACAAGACCAACTAAACAACAATACAATTCAAACTGCTGTTGCCAAATGGTTTACTTCAGCAAATGCTCCCGAATTTACAATTCCTTCTCACACTCCCTATTACGGACCTATTTCTGATTGGGATGTTTCGAATGTAACAGACATGTCTTCTCTTTTTTATATAAAATCGGAATTTAACGAAGATATCTCTGCTTGGGATGTTTCGAATGTGACAGATATGTACCGATTGTTTTGTTTTGCATCTTCATTCAATCAACCATTGGATTCATGGAACACTTCTAAGGTAACAAACATGCAAGAAATGTTTGCGGGAGCTTCAATCTTCAACCAAGACATATCAAATTGGGATGTTTCTAACGTAACTGATATGTTTATGATGTTTCGAAATGCCAATGCATTTAACTCAGATATCTCTAATTGGGATGTTTCGAATGTAACCAATATGAGACGTATGTTTCAAGCACAAACTAATACCTCCCTAATTGACGAAGGCTGCAATGGTTGTGGTGGAAATTTCAATGCAAACCTCTCTAATTGGGATGTTTCAAAAGTGAAAGACATGACTGGAATGTTTAGCTACCAACGCTATTTCAATCAAAATATTAATACTTGGGACACCTCAGCAATTGATAGTGATGCTATTTATACCAAAAGAGGATGGGATGGGATGAGTTTTATTCCGACAATTTCAGGTATATTTTCAAATTGCATCGCTTTTAACCAACCCCTAGACAATTGGGATATCAAAAAAATCAAAGACTTAAGCAGTGTGTTTTCAACTGCAATTTCTTTTAACCAACCTCTTAATAACTGGGATACCTCAAACGCTGAAACACTTGAAAGCATGTTTTACGAAGCTAAATCATTTGATCAACCTTTAGATAACTGGGATGTGTCGAAAGTACAAAATATGGATAGAACCTTTATGATTGCATTAGTTTTCAATCAAAATATTTCAAATTGGAAAGTAACAAACGTAACTAGTATGGAATATACTTTTGCGAGTGCCGAAGTCTTTGACCAAGATTTAAGTAACTGGGATGTTTCTTCTGTAACTTCTATGAATTCCATGTTTACAAATGCCAATGCTTTCAACGCCGATATATCGGATTGGAACATTTCTAATGTAACCTCATTAAAAGGTTTTGTTTCTGGCACTGACCTGTTCAATCAACCTATCGGTAAATGGGACATCTCAAATGTTACCAATATTGAAGAAATATTCTACAACGCAGACTCTTTCAACCAAGCTCTTAACAATTGGGATATTTCAAACTTAACAAGCTTAAAAAATGTTTTTGTCAGTGCCGACTCTTTTAATCAAGACCTCAGTAATTGGGACACCTCTAAAATAACAAATATGGATTTTATTTTTTATGGTGCCAATGCATTCAATGGAACTATTGCAGGTTGGGACACCTCCAATGTTACTTCAATGAAAGAAATGTTTTACCAAGCAACAAACTTCAATCAAGATATTTCAAATTGGAATGTATCAGCAGTAACAAATATGAGTGGCATGTTTAGAAGTGCTGATGCGTTCAATAGCAATTTAAACACATGGGATGTATCCTCCGTGACAAATATGAATGCAATGTTTTTTGCTGCGAAAAACTTCAATCAAAACT
Organism: Flavicella sp.; assembly: GCA_042091695.1. Classification (GTDB taxonomy): domain Bacteria; phylum Bacteroidota; class Bacteroidia; order Flavobacteriales; family Flavobacteriaceae; genus Flavicella. Next base: position 1,365 of record JBELHA010000101.1, on the reverse strand, counting down.
TAAACAATTGGGACGTCTCATCTGTAACATATATGGGATCAATGTTCCGTGAAGCGAACAATTTCGATGGAAATATTTCGTCTTGGAACACCTCAAATGTTGAAGATATGTCCTATATGTTTCACACCAATTTTAATTTCAACCAAGACATAAGTGCTTGGAAGGTTTCCAATGTAACATCTATGAGAGAGATGTTCTTATTGGCAATGAAATTTGACCAAGACATTTCAGGTTGGGATGTATCAAATGTCACTAACATGTATCGAATGTTTGACAATGCCAAAGCTTTTAATGCAGATATCTCTTCTTGGAATGTATCCAATGTTACAGATTTTTACAGAACATTTGACAATACAACTAACTTCAATCAGGATTTGAGTTCTTGGGACTTTTCCAGCGCCACCACTGTAAATAATTTTTTCAATAATTCGGGGCTATCAACTGAAAATTACGACAACTTTTTGATTGGCCTATCAAATCAATATGACAACGGATCTGTGCTCATAGAAAATCAAGTGCTTTCATCTTTCAATTTAAAATATTGTTTGGCCAATTCTGCAAGAGACAATTTAATCCAAAATTTAGGGTGGACCATCTTTAGAGATTCTAAGGAATGTAACGCAACAATAACAATCTCTGGAGGAAACAATAGGACTCTTTTTCTAGGTGATGTGTTTACACCTCCGCCGGTAACTGCTTCGGATTCCTATGGGCAATTAAATATTACAGAAGAAGGAATTGTAAATACCGAAGCATTAGGAAGCTACGCTATAACTTATTCAGCAATAGATAGCTCAGGAGAAAGCATTAGTAGCATTTTAACTGTAGACGTAATTGCAGCAAACCAAATAGAATTGACAATCTCTGGCATTACAGGAATTGACAAAGCTTACGATGGCACTACTGTAGCAACTGTAACAGGGACAGCGAATCTGGAAGGTGTTGAAATTGGAGATGATGTGAGACTCGAAGGAAATCCTGTATTTACTTTTAGTAGTCCAGAGATAGGAACAGCTATTGAAATTGTAACAACTGGATATACCATAGTTGGAATAGATGCTGAAAAATACACTTTAGTACAACCTACTTTGTTTGCAGATATCCTATTAACATTAGAAGTAGAAAAAAAATTAAAGGCTCCTTTCAAGTTGAAATTATATCCAAACCCAATGAATGAAACTTTTAAAGTATCTGGAATAACTGAAAAAACTAAGTATCTTATTTACAACACCTATGGAAAGAAACTCGCTGAAGGTGTTGTTGAAAACAACAGGATCATCTCAATTAAAAACTTAGATAATGGACTCTACATTCTGAAAATTGAGAAACAACAACCGATAACTCTTATAAAAGCACCATAGAAAT
>JBELHA010000100.1:0-4213 GCA_042091695.1 Flavicella sp. | reverse complement strand
CTTCCAAGCTGAATGTCGCCAGTTCGAACCTGGTCTTTCGCTCAAAACTCTATCTTAGGATAGAGTTTTTTTTTGGACTCATCCGAAACATCCAAAACCTAGAAACAACATATATTATTGCTTGTTCTTTATCTGCAATAAAACTAATAGTAGAATAGGAATGGTAAGTAAAAAAACCGTCAACGTATTTTGAACTATCAATTCTGGAGCGAACAAAAGCGTAACTACAAAACCACCTATAGCACCACCTAAATGTGCTGCATGCCCTATATTTCCTCCACCTTTTTTCATACCGTAAATAGAATAGAGCAAATAACCAACCCCAAATATATATCCAGGTAGAGGAATCGGTATGGGAAACATAATAAGTGTCATATCTGGAAACATTAAAATAGCACTGAAAACTATACCAGATACTGCTCCAGATGCTCCTACTGCACTATAATATGGCTCCGTTTTGTGGTAGTACAACGTAAAAAAACTTCCCGCTAACATGCTACTAAAATAAATAAATAAAAAAACAAGGGGCCCCTGTTGGTATAAAACAGTATCTGAAAATAGAAAAAGAGCATACATATTAAAACCCAAATGCATATAATCCGCATGTAAAAAACCAGAAGTTAGCATTCGAATTCTTTCGCCCCTTAATATAGCAGCAATGTTAAACTTATACCTCTCAAATAAAGGTGCATCTTGGATGCCTTTGTAAGAAAAGACAACTGTTATAACAACAAGTAACAATACGATAGGATGAGCGTCAATATTCATACGACAAATTTTAGTGTAAATATACTAGGATATATTTTAGTATTATAAAATTAATAAAGGAATAGCAGGGATGCAATAGGCTTTGTATCTTTGTTGGAAATTGAATTTAATTTTATGCAACGTATTATATTTTATACTATCTATCCTTTTTTATGGGTGTTTTCTAGATTGCCTTTTTTTGTATTGCACCGTATTTCGGACTTTTTCTTTGTAATCATATACCATCTAGTAGGATATCGTAAAAAAGTTGTTTTGAACAACTTAATACTAGCTTTTCCTGAGAAGGATATCAAAGAACTACACCGTATTCGTCGAGACTTTTTCAAACATTTTGTAGATATATTTATAGAGATGATCAAAACCTTTTCTATTTCTAGAAAAGAAATAGAAAAACGCTACAAATATGTCAACAAAGAGATATTTAGAGAAATTGAAGCCTTGGATAAAAGTGTCGTATTAATTGGAGCGCATTATGCCAATTGGGAATGGATTGTAAACTTAGCAAATTATACCAATATGCATTGTGTGGGTGCCTACACAAGACTCACCAACCCTTATTTTGATAAATTAATTAAAACAAATAGAAGTCGTTTTGGAGCTGAGTTTGTGCAGACTTCTAAAACCATAAAAAAATTACTCGACTACAAAAAAGAAGATAAAAAATGCATCTACGGGTTGTTGAGTGACCAATCACCACATATCTCTAAGACACACCATTGGGGAGAATTTTTAAACGTTAAAGTACCCCTTCATACTGGGGCTGAAATGTTAGCTAAAAAACATGACTTTGCAGTGGTCTATATGTCTGTAAAGAAAGTTAAACGTAGCTATTACGAAATAAGCTATGAAATCATGACAGATACACCAAGGAATCATGACGATTACGACATTACGGAGCAGTTTCTCAAAAAAGCTGAACAACAGATTTACGAAACTCCTGAATATTATTTTTGGACACACAAACGTTTTAAATACAAGGACAGAGCTCCCAAAGAATAAATGTAAAACCTAGCAATAAGCTAGGTTTTTTAATTAAGAGTCCCACGCTTCTGTTGTTATTATTAAAACTAAAACGTATTTTATCAAAGAATAAACTCTTAATAAATTATGAAAAAACACATAGTATTTTTAACCGGTGCAGGCATGAGTCAAGAAAGTGGTATCAAAACGTTTAGAGATACCAACGGACTTTGGGAAAATCACAGCGTAGAAGATGTTGCAAGTCCTGAAGGATTTGAAAGAAACCCAGTATTGGTTTATGATTTCTATAACAAAAGACGAGCACAATTAAAAGATGTAAACCCCAATAAAGGGCATGAACTTATAGCCCAATTAGAAAATAAATACAAAGTCACGATTGTAACCCAAAACGTAGACGATTTACATGAAAGAGCAGGTAGTACAAATGTTTTACACCTACACGGAGAACTTCGTAAAGTAAGGAGTATGGAAAACCCAAAATTAGTATACGATTGGGAGCAGGATTTAGACACTTACAGTAGAAATAAGGAAGGACACCAACTGAGACCTCATATTGTATGGTTTGGAGAAAGTGTACCCGAAATTGAGAATGCGATGCATATTGTAAATGACGCGGACATACTCGTGATTGTTGGTACTTCACTACAAGTATATCCTGCAGCAGGTCTACATTTGGAAGCAAAACAAGGAACATTGAAGATTTATATAGACCCTAAGCCTAGCCAAGTTTTGGAACCTACTATTGAGGTCATCGCAAAAAAAGCAAGTATAGGTCTAGAAGCTTTCATAAGAAAACATCTTTAAAAAACAGATAAACCTCCATTCTAAATGATGGAGGTTTAATACGGTAGTCTAAAATTCACACAGAAACTACATAACTATCTAAATTAAAATTCCCTAACAACACGTACACGGTAATTATTATTTTTACTCTTATAAAGTACAGAATAAATCTCAAATCTAACATACCAATAACTATTTCCACTTCCTTGTTTAGAGGACCAATAGGGTATATTCTGAGCTTCATTAAATTCTCCTAAACTATTTTGATGAAGGTTTGTGTACATATTAGTCAATTCATCTATGGAAGGTAGACGCCAATCGTTGAACGAACCAGAACCTGTTGAAGGATTTACATAATCTGCCGCATAAGTCTTGGCTTCGTCTATATTTAATAAATCAGCAGCATCTTCCAAAGCACAAACTAGACCACTATTAGAGTCATCAGGATCGATCCAAAAAACGATTCCTCCATGTCTTAAGTCTCCAATTTCTACAGGTCCACTTTGACCAATTACCCAAACAGGGGCTCCATCGATAAACTGTAAATTTGCTCCATCTTGTGTTGCTGCTGCCAGTTCTTCCCATTCAAAACCATTCCAAAATAACATCGTGCCAGCACTGGTTCCACTTTGCAATCCATTAGATGCCGTAACAGCTGTGCTTGCATGTAGTGCATATGGAACACTCAAAAACTGGCTCGTCATGACAATCGAAAAGTCGTCACCACCTGTTATATCTGTTTCAGTTTTGATAAAATAAGGACCTTGATCCCATTCGATAGTATTGAAATCCATAGTAGTTTCTCCTCCTCCAATGAACAGGGTCAATAAGCCATTGCCATTGGTGTTGCTTTGATGAATTTCAGTATAAACTTGAATACCTGATATATGACCTTGCAATATAGAGATACGAGTACTAACAGATTGATCTGCAAGTACTAGATTACTAGAATTTCTAAGAAGTGCTTGGTAACTAAATTGTTGAGGACTTTGTGCAATTGCTATACATCCTATTAGTAAGAATAATTGAATACTAAATAATTGTTTCATTTATATTATTTTTTTTGAATTAAAAATGCGTGAATGGGGGTATTGTTTTGTTTGATATGTAGGACATAAGAACCCGAAACAATATCCTTAATATCAATATGGGTAACTAATGAGCTTATGAGTGCGTTAGAAATCAAAGTTCCTTGCAGCGAGTATATAGCATAAGAAAAAGTGCCGCTATCAAATTGAGAAAAAGATACTTTTACAATGTCTTTTGTAGGGTTAGGGGAAACTGATATTAAAGGTTGAGATATATTCTTTGGTAATGCTAGCGTTTGATCAAAGTAAACCTGTTGAATACCTAGAGAAAGTATCTTATCATCAGTAGCATTGGGATGGGTGAAAATTTGCCCGATGGAATAAGTGATACTGCCATCCAATTGAGTTACATTAGCTGCAGTTGAAAGTTGAGCAGTTTGAGCCTTTATACTAAATACAGCCATTAAGATGGTGGTAACAAATAAATAAGTTTTCATAAAAAGTGAATTAAGTGATTGTTTACAGAATAGAAACAGACAACTTACAAGTAACCCTACCAGAAAATTATATATTTTAAAAAAAAGGTGAAAAAAAATAAATCTAAAAATGAAAGCAAGCCTGTAATGCCTCAGTTATTCAGTGGGAAGAAAGTA
>JBELHA010000099.1:0-4274 GCA_042091695.1 Flavicella sp. | reverse complement strand
GTGTTTGCCGACAAGGTTCAAATAGACAATTGTAGAGAAATACTTCAAACCAACGATAAGGCATTCACCCAACTGAGTGGACTTTTAGCATTGGCAGGAAACGAAGTAAGATTGAAAATCTTATTTCTCTTAGAAGAAGAAAACGAACTTTGTCCTTGCGACCTTTCAGACATTCTCGGAATGAGCATTCCTGCCGTTTCGCAACACCTCAGAAAACTAAAAGACGGAAATGTCATTGAAGGAAGAAGAGAAGGGCAAACCATCTTCTATTCTTTGAAACAAGAGCAACTGACTTTACTTCGTCCATTTTTTAAACACATCATAAACAATTCAAAAAAGGAAACAGTATGAACAAGAAAAACAACAGACTTGTCGGAGCGGGAGTGCTTTCGGCAGTAGCAGCATCACTTTGCTGCATTACACCAGTATTGGCTCTTATTTCAGGAGCTTCAGGAGTGGCATCTACCTTTTCATGGATGGAACCAGCAAGACCTTATCTAATCGGTATCACCGTTTTGGTATTGGGCTTTGCTTGGTATCAGAAACTCAAACCACGAACAGCCGAAGAAATCCAATGTGATTGCGAAGAAGACGAAAAAAAACCCTTTATGCAGACCAAAACATTCTTGGGAATTGTAACCGTGTTTGCAGCCTTGATGCTCGCTTTTCCAAACTATGCACACATTTTCTATCCTTCAAACGACAACAAGGAAGTTGTAATCGTCAATGCTTCTGACATCCAAACGGTAACTTTTGATGTAAAAGGAATGACTTGCAATGGTTGTGCTTCACACGTAGAAAATGATGTGAACAAATTGCCAGGCATTGTTAAGGTAGATGCGATTTATGAAGAAGCGACTGCCAAAGTAGAATTTGACCAAACCAAAGTGAGTCTTGCTCAAATTGAAGAAGCCATCAACGGTACAGGTTACAAAGTGGTTGGCAAGAAATAGTATTTTTTTGCCCCTCGTATTTAAGAACTTAATTAAATAATTATACTATGAAAAAGAATTTAATTCTATTGAGTGCTTTGTTCCTAATTGGAATTGCTCAGCTTAATGCTCAATGTTGCAAACCGACTGACAGTAAAGCACAAACAGCAAATACAAACCAGCAAGAAGGTAAGACCCTGCAACTGAAAATCACGGGAATGACTTGTGCAGGTTGTTCCAACCATATTTCAAATGCCCTCAAAGAAGTGGACGGCATTATTGAACACAAAGTGGAATATCCGGGCGATTTGGCAACTATCCAGTACGACCCAAGCAAAACAAATCCTGAAGCTATCATAAAAGTAATTGAAAAAACAGGTTATAAAGCCGAAATCATTAAAGAAAATTCTAAATAATATGAAAACTGTAAAATTAATTTTAGGCATTGTTACTATCGGGATGATAGTAGCTAGTTGTAATAAAGAAGTACAGGAACCGGAAGTAAAACCAACAAATTCTTCAACTCCCGGTACTAATTCTTCCACCCCAACAGGTACTTCGACCATTTCTTACACAGATTTGAGTGCGGAACAAAGCACCATTGCGATTGGGGCAACCACAAAAGTAACAGCTACAGCAACAGGAGATGGTCTTTCTTATATCTGGAGTGCATCAGATGGCGATATTATAGGAAGTAAAGCATGTTTGCAGTAAAACCCAAAATAGAAAACTTATGAAAAATCAACGAAAATATATTGACGGTCAATTAAACGACATTCTTTTTTCTGAATTTAAGATAAAGAATAGCGATTTTATTTTACGAATATTTCAAGAATTGATGCAAGGCAGTTCTATATCTAAAAACAGATTTTATAAACTAATAAAAGTGTCCAAAGATAAAGCGGACGCTATTTTGAATAAACTGGGCGAAACCGATGTACAAGGAAATATTATTGCATTTTCTGGTCTATCTACAGTTCCTACCAAACATCGCTTTATTGTAAATGGTAAGATGTTATACACATGGTGTGTAGTAGATGCCATTCTGTTTGCTGAATGGTTAGATGTGGAAGTCAATGTTCATTCGTCCGACCCAATTGATAGTTCTCTCATAGAATTACAAATAAACGGAGGTCAGCTATTATGGACAACTCCTTATCCTTTATTTATTTCTTGGGTAGAATCTGTTGACACCTGCAATATTAAAGGGTCGCTATGTAATCACGTTTCATTTTTTGCAAGCGAAAGAACAGCAAAACAATGGTTAAAAAATAATCCTGATGGAAAAATATTGACGCTTGAGGATTTCTTTGAGCCTAAAAACATAGGAATGAAATGTTGTTAAGTATAGTCCTAAATAAATTAAAAAAATAAGATGAAAGAAGAAAAAATAAAATTGGAAATTGCAGGTATGACCTGCGACCATTGTGCCACAGGAATAAAAAAAATGCTTTCACAAAATGAGGGTGTTAAAGAAGCCAATGTGAGCTACCCAAAAGCTACTTGTGAATGTTCTTTTGACCCTACCAAAACAAGTAAAGAAGAAATCATCAATACCATTAACGGCACAAAAAACTATCGTGTAAAAAGTGAAATTTCTGAAAATGGAAATAGTAGGAATAATCAATTTGATTTAATAATTATCGGTGGTGGTTCGGCTGCATTTTCGGCAGCTATCAAAGCCGAAAGTTTAGGTTTATCGACCTTAATGGTAAACGGTGGTTTGGACTTTGGCGGTACTTGTGTCAACGTGGGTTGTGTGCCTTCTAAAAATCTTATTCGTGCAGGCGAGTCGGCTTATCACGCTACACATTCCAACTTTGAAGGCATCAAGCCAAAAGGAGTTGATATTGATTTCGCTCAAATCATCAAAGACAAGAAAAAATTAGTAGCCACACTTCAAGAGAAAAAATATATGGATGTGGTAAGCGATTTTGAAAACCTGACTATGCTAAAAGGTTGGGCAAAATTCAAAGACAACAAAACCATTTTGGTTGATGGCAAGGAATACAAAGCCTTCAAATTTTTAATTGCTGCGGGAGCTACGACCAACATTCCGACTATTGAAGGATTGGACAAAATTGACTACTTGACCAACGTTTCCCTTTTCGACTTGGAAGAAAAACCCGAAAGCTTGACCATTATGGGAGCAGGTTACATAGGTTTGGAAATTGCAATGGCGTACAATCGTTTAGGCGTTAAAGTCCGAATCATTGAATTTACCGACCGTGTTCTACGGACACAAACCCCAGACATCAGTGAAGCATTGGAAACCCAAATGCGAAAAGAAGGCATTGAAATCTTACCTAATTTCAGAGCCGTGAAATTCGAGAAACAAGGGAATGAAACCATCATTCACTGTAAATGTGCTGACGGTTCATTTACGCAAATTATAGAAAAAGGTAAGGTAGTAATTGCCACAGGCACAAAAGCCAATACAAGCCAATTAGGGTTAGATAACATTGGTTTGGAACTCACCAAAAGCGGACATATCGCTGTGAATGAAAAAATGGAAACCAATCTACCTAACATTTACGCAGCAGGTGACGTAACCAACACCCCTGCATTTGTTTATACAGCCGCTTTTGAAGGTAAAATTGCCGTTGAAAATGCGTTCTCAGGAACAGATAATAAAGCCGATTATTCTTCTTTACCTTGGGTGGTGTTTACTGACCCACAAATTGCAGGGGCAGGTTTAGATGAAGCACAGGCAGAATCAAAAGGCATTCCGTTTGAAGTGTCAAAATTGGAACTGAAAGACGTACCGAGAGCCATAGCAGCCAACGACACAAGGGGTTTCATCAAACTCATTCGTAACTCGGAAACTGACAAACTTATAGGTGCAAGAGTAGTCGCACCCGAAGGTGGAGAACTCATACAACAATTAAGTACGGCAATCAAATACGGAATAATGGTGAAAGACTTAGCAGACAGTTTCTACCCTTATTTGACTTTGGGAGAAGGTATAAAATTAGCAGCAATAACTTTCGGAAAAGACGTATCAAAATTAAGTTGCTGTGCCAGTTAATCCGCCCCAAAGGCACACACTCTTGCAAGTCGCACCAGCCAACGCTTGACCAAAACTTGCAAGAGAGAGTGCCTTCCCTACCCCAAAAAATCCTACCTTTGAAAATTGACTAAACCGACTGAAAATAAAGGGCGAACGCACAACATTGTGTATAAGCAATAGCGGGTGAAGTGGTAAAATCAAGGTCTGTGCTTTTAATAAGCTTTGTGCTAAACTGAAAGGTTTGTACTTTCAAATCCGCTACTGCTCATACACGAAATTGGGGCACATGCAAAAAAAGACATCGAACACATTGACAATGACGAGTAACGACA
>JBELHA010000098.1:0-4295 GCA_042091695.1 Flavicella sp. | reverse complement strand
GCAGAAAAACCGTATTCCATCTTGTTACGGTAGTGAAACACATTGGGTGAAGTCACAAATTCATCAAAGAGGTCCTCGATGTTTTCGACTTTTCCAATGCGTTGGAACAAGGTCAACGTACTTTCTTTTTTATAAGCGTGTTGCTTTTCAATGGGTAATTGTATGTAAGGAGCACCAGGGATGTCTTGGTAAGGCACTTCCACCTCATCAGGTGAAGGTTCTAGCACATCGATCAATTTACACTCTGCATATTTTTTACTCGACTTACTCACTTTTGCTTGGACCAGCTGTCCCGGCAAGGTATTGGGTACAAAGACCACAAATTCTCCCTCTTCAGAGCGGATTCTAGCGATTCCTTTTCCTCCAAAGGCGTAATCTTCAATTTTCAATTCTAGCACCTGTCCTCTTTTGACAAATTTATTGCGTTCTCTTCTTGGCATATCTATATTCTTAACAGGCTACAAAAGTAGTAAAAAGATAGGTGTGTTGTTGAAGAATCGAAGAAATAGAATGGAATAAGAATTGACATGCCTTATTATTTTAGTAAATTGCAGTCCCTAGGGATGATTTCTTTCCCACGCTGAATTTTCGGACACTTCGAAAGGATAAAGGTAGATAAGGAATGGTTATTTTATAAAATTTAAAATTAAATAAAAATGGCTGTTTTAAACCCATTGACTTCGCAACAAGCGATTGAATTAGAAAACAAACACGGAGCACACAATTACCATCCATTACCGGTGGTGTTAAAAAAAGGAGAAGGTGTGTATGTTTGGGATGTAGAAGGTAAAAAGTACTACGACTTTTTGTCTGCTTATTCCGCAGTAAACCAAGGACACTGTCACCCAAAAATCGTACAAGCCTTGGTAGACCAAGCGAGTGAGTTGACCTTGACTTCTCGTGCCTTCCACAACGATGTGTTGGGTGCTTATGAAAAATACGTTACCGAATTGTTTGGTTACGACAAAATATTGCCGATGAACACAGGAGTTGAAGGAGGAGAAACTGCTTTGAAATTGTGTAGAAAGTGGGCTTATAAGGTAAAAGGTATCGAAGAAAACAAAGCTAAGATCTTATTTGCAGAAAACAATTTCTGGGGAAGAACGCTTGCTGCTGTATCCTCTTCGACAGACCCAAGTGCTTACAACGACTATGGACCTTACTTGCCAGGGTTTGAAATCGTAAAATACAATGATTTGGACGCATTGGCGAAAGCTTTGGAAGATCCTAATGTAGCAGGATTTATGGTAGAGCCTATCCAAGGTGAAGCTGGGGTTATGGTACCCGATGCAGGATACTTGAAAAAAGCCTACGACTTGTGTAAGTCTAAAAACGTATTGTTCATTGCAGACGAAGTACAGACAGGAATCTCGAGAACAGGAAAATTATTTTGTTGTCAACACGATGACGTAAAACCGGATATTTTGATTTTAGGAAAAGCCTTGTCAGGAGGTGTCTTCCCTGTATCTGCAGCATTGGCAGACGATGAAATCATGATGACGATTCAACCAGGGGAACACGGTTCTACCTTTGGAGGAAACCCATTAGGGTGTAAAGTAGCCATGGCTGCTTTGGAAGTTGCTGTTGAGGAAAACCTTGCGGACAACGCTGAAAAATTAGGACAAATTTTTAGATCAGAATTGACTGCCTTTGCCAAAACCAACGATTTGGTGAATGGCGTTCGTGGAAAAGGATTGTTAAATGCCATCTTGATCAACGATACTGAGGAAAGTTCTACTGCTTGGGATATCTGTATGAAATTGAGAGACAATGGATTGTTGGCCAAACCAACCCATGGGAATATCATCCGTTTTGCACCACCATTGGTCATGACTGAAGAAGAATTGAGAGACTGTATTTCAATTATCACAAAGACGATCTCTGAGTTTAAAAAATAATATCAAAAAGAACAAAAGAGCCTTCGGGCTCTTTTTTTGTAACTAAAAAACGCTTGCTTTTCAGAAAAATGAATGGGCAAGCGTTTTTTTTGATTTAAAATAGAAAATGATTTAGTGTAGCTTATTTATAGCTTATAGAAATTGCTTCTGTCACCTCGTTTATTTCACCTTCATACTCATCACGTAAAACTAAAGTTGCCTTAGATGGATATCCGTCTGCGTCGTATTCATAAGTTACATTTATTTCCGCAGACTGCGTTGCTGAACCATCAAAATCAAATTCAACTCTTACAATATTGTTCATCGGCATCAATTCTCTTGCTTTTACAATCTCGGGAGTTGCCTGTAAACTTGGAGAAAAACTTATATCTAAAGCATCCAACATCTCTACTATTCCAGCAGCCTCAAGGGTTGCAAAAAAGAAATTAGGTTTGTCGTCATAAGAAATAGTTGCAGTCACTACAGTTTCAACAATAACTTCCTCACCATCAACATAATCTTCATAGCTTTCAAGTATTTCTAAAACAATTGGATTTCCATTGTCATCATATTCTAGAACATTTGCATTTTCAAAATCTATAGGAGCCGCAACCACAGAAGTAACAGATATAGGCAAAACCCCATCTGATTCCACCAAAGATTGGTCTTCATATATTAATGTAGTCGTTTCGGTTCCATCGGAGACTTGCTTTAAAGACCCGTCCTCGTTGTAGGTCATTTCAATTGAATTTTGGTCTTCGTCATTGAGGTACTGAATGGATTCTATATATTTTTTTGTAACCGTTCCATTGGCATTTTCAAAATCATCTGTTACAGTGCTTTCTGAGCAACTTGAGAAAAGTGTCATCGTAGCAAAAAGAGTTGAAAAATAAAGTGTGTGTTTCATTGTTAATTTGATTATTTATTAATTTAATTACGTGTTTATATTTTTATAAAATAGCAGTAAAAATAGAAGAACAGATGTATAAAATTATTTACATATGTAAAAATTTATATAGAAATCACAACATTCCCTCTTTTTCTTCCAGTGTCTACATAGGCATGTGCTTCTTGTATCGTTTCGAGGGTGTACACCTTATCAATGACTGCCTGAAGCGCTCCTTCTTCTAACAAACTACTAACTTTCTCTAGATCTCTTAATTGCAACTCGGATTTGCGCATTCCTGTCGCAGAAAATCTAATTTTTTTTCTCGTAAATGGATTAAAAAGCAGCATTTGTAGCATTGTTTTCATACTTAAAACGGGTGTCAAAAACACACCCGTTTGCTCAAGGTTTCTCTTTCTTTTTCTATAAGACAACTTCCCCACGGTGTCAAAAATAACATCGTATGTTTCAGTACTTTTTTCCAATTCATTCTTAGTGTAATCCAATACTTTGTCTGCTCCCAAATCTTTGACCAAGGCTTTGTTTTTGGTACTACAAACAGCAGTTACCACTGCACCAAAATACTTGGCCAACTGTATGGCTGCAGTTCCAATGCTTCCAGAAGCGCCATTTATCAATACTTTGTCTCCCTTTTTTAGGGTACAAACATCTGTAAAAAAGGACAAGGCTGTCACTCCACCGTCCAAAATTCCTGTAGCTTCCTCTGGATCAATACCTTCCGGTTGTTTTACGATCACAGCCTCTTGGGACAAACATATATACTCTGCATAAGCTCCGCAATTGAGCCCTGTTTCAGCCATGACTTGATCTCCTACTTGAAATTTTGTAACACAAGCACCCTTGGCTTCAACAACTCCGGATAAATCGGTTCCTGGTGTTTTTACTTTAGGTCCTATCATTCCCATGAATAGTCGACCAAAATAAGGTTTCCCTTCACGCATAAATGTACTGGCAGCAGTGACAGACGTTGCGTTTATTTTTATGAGCACTTGATCTTCTTTAGGAATAGGTTTGGCTCCTTTTTCCAAGAGAAGAACTTCAGGTCCTCCATAGGCATTCACAACAATTTTTCTCATAACTGATTTTTTTACAGTCACAAAAATGTAACAATTGAAGTTTAGAATCGTTCGTATTTATAAAACCGAACAAAATATTAAGAAAGTAAACTTTCTAAGCTTTTATCTGGTTGAGGTAAGCTCTTGGTGTCATGCCTATTTTTTTCTTGAAAAAAGTATTGAATACGGTCTTGGAGTTGAAGCCGCTATCATAGGCAACAGCAAGCATGGTCAAACGATGTGCAGATTCCTTTTGAATTTTATTTGTAAAGGTTTGCAAACGATAGGTATTGACAAAATCCGAAAAGTTTTGCTGAAACCCTTCGTTCAACAATTGAGACATGTGGTTAGGAGGTAAATTTACATAAGAAGCTAGCAGACGTAAACTCAAATCTGCATTGAGAAACAACTGTTCTTGCTCCATCAACTCCAAAAGGCGGGTTTTGTATTTTTTCA
>JBELHA010000097.1:0-4310 GCA_042091695.1 Flavicella sp. | reverse complement strand
ACTGGAAGATTATGCAGCGTTAACCATCAAACTGCTAGAAGCTACTGATGACATAAAAAGCTATCAAGACCCACAGATTTCCAAAGCAGGGAGCACCATAGAAAACATCTTTTACAATGGATTAGAGGATGTTCCTTCCGTCTTAGCCATGGGCAAAGATGACCAGAGAGAGATTAGCTATTTCAAAATAGATAGTCTGATAGAAGACGGTATCACTAGAGATTATTTAAGGCATCCAAACGCATTCATTAGAATATCAAGTATATTTTTTGATGCCACTTTAACCGCTACCTATGAACAAGACAAAGACCAGAAGAAAGATGATCCGCTAGATGTTGCCTTAAAAGCAAATCAGCACTTTGCTATTGATGATATTTCCAAAGGTAATGTTGCCAACAAAGACATTGCTGCTGCAAAAAAACTTTACAACACTACTACGGGCAAACAAGTCTTGGAAATCTATCAAAAGATTCAAGGCAAGGAAATCTTTTTACACAAGAACGTTAGAAAGGAACTGGACAGCATTTTGAGTAGTGACAATGCAAGAGCATCATTCAGGAAGTTTTACCGTCATGTACACTACCATGCTGTGTTTACCAGTGACTACAACGATACTAAACACACACTACTTCCAAAAACCTTCAAGGAATTTAACAGCGTTAATAAAAAGGGGCTGCAAAGTTTTTACAACAACTACAGCACCATGCTGAAACTAGCTTTACCGACCCTAAACAAAGCTGATAGAAAAGCCGTCAATTACCTTATTACACGCCCAAGCGCTATGAAGGACGTACTATTGACCTTGAATACAACATACAACAAAAAAGTAGCTTACTACTCTGTAAAGACCTTTGACGTCTTTGGAGTTCTTAACTTGCCTATCACCACTGAACTAAACTTAAACCTCAAAAAGACTGTAGCGCG
Organism: Flavicella sp.; assembly: GCA_042091695.1. Taxonomy (GTDB): domain Bacteria; phylum Bacteroidota; class Bacteroidia; order Flavobacteriales; family Flavobacteriaceae; genus Flavicella. Next base: position 3,386 of record JBELHA010000097.1, on the reverse strand, counting down.
TAAGGTGTTCTTATCAGAAAATAATCCAGTGCAGAAGAAAGTGCTTTTCTGGGTAAAAACTACTATGAGTGACGAGAAATACAATAGGTATCTTAAGGAAGGATTTAAACCAGATGATGTAAAGCAGATAATCCTAGGAGTACTTGACGGGGATTTTTTTTAGTCTAAAGTATTCTCTTGAAATATAGAAGAGAAATTAGGTCTGAATTATTTCCATAAACTTAACCACCCTATATTCGGGGACACAAAAATTTCAGCAATGGGAACAACCTTTATAGATTTATTTGCAGGGGTAGGTGGATTTAGATATGCACTAGAAAAACATGGTGGTAAATGTATTTTTAGCAGTGAATGGGACAAAAAAGCACAAGAGTCATATGCCAAGTTTCACGGAGACACACCTGCTGGCGATATAACGCTAGAGTCTACTAAAAATCAAATACATACAGGTTTTGATATTTTATGTGGAGGGTTTCCATGCCAGGCATTTTCAATTGCAGGTTTAAGAAAAGGATTTCAAGACACAAGAGGAACACTCTTTTTTGATATTGAAAATATTGCTGAAGTCAATAGACCAAAAGTGTTGTTTTTAGAAAATGTCAAGAACCTTGTTACGCATGATAAGGGAAATACGTTCAGAACAATTATTGAGATTCTCACAGAGAAACTTGGTTATTACGTACACTATAAGGTGTTGAACTCAATGACACATGCAAACATCCCACAAAACAGAGAAAGGATTTTTATTGTTGCCTTTGACACGAATCAGGTAAAAGACTTTGCAAAGTTTAGCTTTCCAGAGGAAATTCCTTTGACAAAATCCATCCATGATATTATTGATTCCTCTAAACAAGCTGATAAGTATTACTACCAACCCTCTTCCAAATATTATCCTGATTTATTAAGAGAGGTAACCAATAGAGATAGTATTTATCAACTTAGAAGAATCTACATTAGGGAAAACAAATCTAATGTATGCCCAACATTAACGGCTAATATGGGCATGGGAGGTCACAATGTTCCTATAATCAAGGATGCCTTTGGAATACGTAAACTTACTCCAAAAGAGTGTTTTGGATTTCAAGGATATCCAGTAGATGAAATGACATTCCCAAATATGGCTGATAGCCATTTATACAAACAAGCAGGGAATAGCGTGACAGTGCCATTAATAGAGCGTATTTCTAAAAATATTTTAGATGTTATCAATAAATGAAATAAAGAATAACACTGAGTATAAAGAATCTACAGTTCTAATTGCTAGTCTTTCAAGGTTGTTTAGTGAAAGTGACGTGCCTTTTTTACAATATAGGGTGGCTGAGCGCTTATTTTGCAGTTGTATGGATGCTGAAGATCTTTCTAGATCAGACGGATCTTTTGATGCCAAGATGGGTAAAATTGGCGTTGGAATTAAAACCTTTCAGTGTTCTGGAAATAAGAAGACTGAAAAAGTTGCTGAATTCAATTCTAAAGCTGATGAGTTACGGCAATTAACTGGTAAGGATTTAGCAATTAGATTAAGCGAGTTAAGAAATCTAAGAATACAGGCAGATAAAGACTTTCATGGGTTAGAAAGTAGTTTCTATCACCTTGTGACCAGAAAGGAGGGTAAGTTAAGAATTTTCCATACTCCCTATGAAAGCATCAATATCTCAAATCTCACTGGTGTAACAGAAAACTCTAAATCATTGAAGTTTAATGATGGAAAAAATCATTATAGTTTCAATAAGAGTAAATCTACATTATTCAAGACTTTCATCTTACCTGACGAAAAAGATATAGTGGAGTTGTCTGTTAAAATTATTGAAGATCCTTTATCACAACTTCAAGCGTGTTTCTTAAATAATACCAAGAGTAAGGCGCGAACAACAGTTAAATTGGCGTTTAAGGAAAAAGCACCAAGCTATCCTTCTGTAATATTACCATTGTATAGTACGAAAAGCAGGGAAGGTGAAGTGCCTGAACGCAGTGGTTTAAATCAATGGAATGCAAAAGGAAGACCGCGTGATGTTAATGAAGTGTACATACCTATACCACGTCATATTCACACCTACTATCCTGGTTTTTTCCCTACTAGAGATGAACTATTCAATTTACATTTACCAACAGGAGATGTTTTCAGTGCAAAGGTTTGTCAATCTGGTAGCAAGGCACTTATGACCAACCCAAATAAAGCAATTGCAGAATGGCTCTTGCGTAAAGTTTTAAGAATTCCTGAAAGACATGTGGCTACTAGAAAGAATCTCCTAGAGGCAAACATTGATTGTGTGGAAGTGTTTAAGGTAGATGAAAATAATTTCAAAATAACTCAAGCTTCATATGGAAGCTATGAGACGTTTAAGCAAACAGAAGAATGAGTGAATTTTTCAAATATACAGGTGAGTCCATAATAAAAGCTCCCAACGTTCTTTTAAGCAGGAGGCAACTGGTTAACATTCAAGAGTTTTGTACTTCTGCTCTTGGTTTCAAAAATATCAACTCTGTAAGGGACCGTTTTGATGGGCAGAGGTTTATGGACAATCAAATCAGGAAGGTAGGCTCACTATTTGCAATAGCAGATCACTTCAATCTTGATAAGCCCATTTTAGGAGACACCTTGATTTCTAACCCTAACCCTTTAATAAAGATTAACGGGAAAGAATATCAAATCTTGTCTTCTGATTTTGGTGAGTTGCCTAACGCAAGTAACCTTCTCCCCAATTATGATGTAATTGTTACTTGCAGGAGAGATGATGTCTATTTTGTAATTATCGGCTTTCTTGAAAAGAAATTAATTGCGGATAAGAAGCTTTTCAAGGAAAATGCTATTGGGAAAAGCTTTATTGGTTTCAAATCTTTACAGCCACTTTCTTAACATCTTTTAGTTCTTCACAAAACTTGGAAGTATGTTGTCAATGGTTGGAGGTTTGTAGAAAATCAATCCTATGAATACGTTACAAACCACTACCATCTACCAAACTAAAGACTGTCAGCTTAACCTGCATTTCATTGTAAATGATGGAGAAGTACATTACTACCATGAAGCTGTCACTTCTTACGGTACTTTCATTGATGATGACTTCTTGATTGGAAATATGTACATACGCAAGAGTCTTGAATCATTAAGAAGTCAACTCAAAAAATGAAGCTTGACTGATTGCCGTTTTCTCCAGTGATAGCAATACATACAGGTTAGTTTACGGGAAATTCTAGCTCTCATTTTAATTAAAAAAACCCACCAACATTTCTGCTGATGGGTTCTAGTTAAAACAATCTGGAAGCTAGTGCTAAAAGCAGGTATGCTAACAAATAACGTCCTGTTATCACATAAGCTGCCATAAAGGGATACTTGTCTCTATAGGTACTTTTCATACCTGCGTAGAAATAGGCTAGTAACCCGTTAAACA
>JBELHA010000096.1:0-4390 GCA_042091695.1 Flavicella sp. | reverse complement strand
AAAATAAAAATCGCATTATTTTAAAAATAATGTAACCCTTTTTACAAACCCTTAAAAACAAGGGTGTTGGAACATAAATTTTTTTTCAGGTTTTTAAGATTTTAACACACTCCCACACTATCAAAACTATGCTACTTCAAAAAAGAAATCCTTTTTTTGTAAATTACAGATGTTAATTGTTGTAATTAGTTACAACCCAATGCTACAAAATGACACTCCTTTTTTCACAAGCAGCCTTGATTGTCTTGACCATGGTAACGCTGTTATGGTTGGCCAGTGTTTGTATAAAAAATGTGAGTATTGTTGACATTTTTTGGGGAATAGGCTTTGTACTTGTCAACAGTTTTTACGTGTATCGTTCAGGAGCGCTGCATCCTAGAAAATTGGTCATATTGACACTGGTAAGTATTTGGGGGCTGCGACTAGCACTTTATCTCGCCTGGAGAAACCTCGGCAAAGGTGAAGATTTTAGGTACCAAGAATTTAGAAGGTATTTTGGCTCCAAACGCTATTGGTGGTTTAGTTTTTTTCAAACCTTTTTATTGCAAGGTGCACTCATTATGATGATTTCGCTACCATTATTGGGTATCAGTTCAAGTAGTAACGAGGGACACCTCAACCTATTAGATGGAATTGGCATTGTAGTTTGGGCGATAGGTTTTGTATTTGAAACGGTAGGAGATTTTCAATTGGCACGTTTCAAAAGCAATCCAAAAAACAAAGAAAAAGTAATGGATAGAGGTTTTTGGAAATACACACGACATCCCAATTATTTTGGTGATGCGATGGTATGGTGGGCCTATGCTATTTTTTGTATGGCAGCAGGTAGATATTGGTATATAATAGGAAGCGTTGTGATGACTTTACTCCTTCTCTATGTGTCAGGAGTTCGCCTACTTGAAAAAACCTTACAAGAAACAAAACCGAAGTACAAGGCATACATGCAAAAAACGAACGCTTTTTTTCCTTGGTTTCCTAAAAAGAGTTAAAAATGGATATTGTCAAAGAAAATATATGGTTTGTTCTTTTTGTGCTTTGGGGATTGCCTTTGAGCTATTGCCGGAGTAAATTTCGAAAAATAGTATACCAAACCGATAACTGGTGGATAAATATAAAACCCCTATTTTGGAAAGAATTCAAAGGGCTTTTTGGAAATTTATATCCAGAGAATAGCTGTTATATAAAAATGCGAAACTTCTACCGATTTTACCTTATTATATATGCATTGCTTTTTGTTGCCTTTATGATTTTTGATGCACCTTCTTAAAACATCTAACTTAAAAAGTTATATTTTTGAGCATGCGAAATAAAAAGCGATGAGAAACAGAGTTTACTTTTAGGTTTTAGTTTCGCGACACCTCAGATAAATGTGCCAATAGTAGCTTGTCAAAACTCCTATACTCCTCACTATGAATTTAAATCAAATCACCATTCCATCAACAGATTTGAAAAAATCAATTCCTTTTTATGAAAAATTAGGTCTTAGATTGATTGTCAAATCACTTCCTCACTATGCCAGATTTGTCTGTCCTGACGGAAATTCGACCTTTTCTATACACCAAACAAAACAAGTACCCACAGGTGAAGGTATCTATGTCTATTTTGAATGTACCGACCTCAATTCAAAAGTGGAAGAACTCAAAGCGCAAGGCATTGTATTTGAACTTGAACCAACAGATCAAAGTTGGCTCTGGAGAGAAGCTAGACTCAAAGACTTGGACGGAAATCAGCTGATTTTATTTTACGCAGGTGAAAACCGACTGAATCCACCTTGGAAAATTAAACCCGAGGAAAACAAATAAAACCATTTAAGTTACTTTAAGTAAGTATAAAGTAACTTTTACAAATATTGTTAAGCGTTTAAAAAAAACTAAAGAAATACGCAAGCACTCATAAACTATAGATAAGATTTAGACGCGCTACCGAAAACACTTTATCCAATCAAATGAACTACTTCTTAAATGATGTGACAATTTAAAACAAGAACTATGAGAAATATAGCCTTCATTTTATTTTTTGGAATAGCAACAAACCTATTCGGTCAGGATAATTCTAACATTGAAATTGACAAAAAACATGCGTATTCTAAAGATTCAAAATTGAGAGTTGTCAATAATGACAGTATAGAAGCACTACAAATTGGAAAAACTCCTGCTTACTTTTTAAACGGATTGTTTACAAACGAAATATCACTGCGCACTTTAGATTCCAATGCAATCAAATCAATAGCAGTGGAGAAAAATACATTTGAGTTGCATGGTTTAGAATATGTTGGAAAAATTAAAATAACAACCAAAGAAAACTACCAACTTAAATTAGTAAAAATCAAAGAATTTGCAAACACATATTTACCATCTAAAAGCACCCCGAGAATATTCCAAATAGACGAGAAGATACTTGACGGAAATGAAGAGGAATGCTTGATCGATGCAAACTATATTTTGAAAATTGAAGTGAACAAGATTAAAAGCGTACAACTTGGTACATATCTGTATTTTATCAGATTAATCACAAAAACACCCGAAAACATAAAAAAGGCGAATGAGATACGAATAAGAGGTATCGACAAAAAAACAATTGCTGATAAAAGTTGAAATAGTAGGTGTTCTTTCAAGCGATAAATGGCACTTAGAACGAATAATAGCAGTAACCCAAAAAATAAAGTTTCAATTATTTCTGAAAGTTTAGAAATATTTATTATATTTGACCATGGAATTTCTAGAAGCTAAAAATAAATTCATACAAACATGGGGCGCATTGGGTTCCCAATGGGGTATCAACAAAACCATGGCGCAAATCAATGCATTGTTGATGATTTCTTCAAACCCTTTGTCCATGGAGGAAATTATGGAGGAGCTCAAAATATCCAGAGGTAATGCCTCCATGAATATCAGATCCTTGATCGATTGGGGTATTGTGTTTAAAGAGAGTAAAACAGGAGAGCGAAAAGAATTTTTCACAGCTGAAAAAAACTTAGACAAACTTGCCGTAACGATTGCCAAAGAACGCAGCAGACGCGAAATCAAACCTGTACTCAGAGTTTTGGAGGAAGTCTCAAAATTAAAACCAGACGATTCCAAAGATCAAAAACAATTTCAAGAACAAACCAAAAAGCTATATGACTTTGTTTCCAAGGCTGATACCATCCTAGATAAAATTACACAATACAAAGAAAACTGGCTCAGTAAATTGATTGTACGTATGTTCAAATAAAAAAATTTAACCAAAAGTTTCAATTATTTCTGAAACTTCAAAACAAATAAAAATGAATTTAAATATTGTAGGCTATTTTGTTTACCTGACTTTTACAGCGACTGTCATTGTAAAAGTGGGAGCTATCTGCTATCATAATGGCAACAGTTTTATCAGGAGTTTGTTAAAAGACCAAGTGGCATTGTCTGTACAAATCAACAAGACACTTTTAATCGGTTATTATTTACTAAATATAGGATACGCATGTAGTACACTTGTCAGGTGGGATTCTATTGGCACACCACTATCACTACTAGAAATTATCTCGAGGAAAATAGCCATTATCCTATTGATCATTGCAATTTTACATTATATAAACCTTTTTTTACTTCAAAAAATAATTCAAAAAATTCTTTAAAACAAAAACTATGGACACTACAAAAATTTTAATCGGTTACGCTATTTACCTACCTATTGTACTTTTTTTAACTTGGTATGTATCTACTACATTGTTCAAAAATGGTAAAATATATATGTTGGCAATTTTTAATGGAAACGAAGAAATAGCAACAGCTACCAACAAACTATTTGAAACGGGGTTTTATTTATTGAATCTAGGATATGCGTTGCTAATTCTTGAAATACATATGATTTCAAATAACTATCAAGAACTCGTTGAAAAATTGAGTTACAAAATTGGGGGTTTTGCAATTTACCTCGGCATCATGTTATTTGTAAACCTGTTTTTATTTTTTAGAGGAAAAAGAAAGGCAGCTGAAAAAAAACAGCCAATACTTCCTGTGCTCTAAATTGGTTTTATTAAGTTTTAACCCTATTTTTCCCTTGTGGTCCAGTGCAGCAAAATTGAATAGTACTTCACATAAGAAAACAACAAAATAAAAGACTATGAATTCAGAAGCTTCAAAAAATACAGCAAAGACAAAGCTCTACGTAATTGTGGGGGTTCTTGTCCTAGCGAGTTTGGCATTTAGATGGATGAACAAATACCACTTCGAAACGACCTCTATTTTATTTGTAGGTTTGCCCGCCTTTATTACAGTACTGATGATAAAATATGGCAATACTCCAAAAACTGCATATGGTATCGTATTTAAAGTAATTACGCTGTTTTTATTGATGTCTTTGGACTACCTACTAAATTTGGTACAAATCATTAAGCCACATTCATAAAATTATT
>JBELHA010000095.1:0-4443 GCA_042091695.1 Flavicella sp. | reverse complement strand
TGACTTCACCCAATGTGTTTCACTACCGTAACAAGATGGAATACGGTTTTTCTGCTATTGGTTACGATAGGGTCAACAAAACCGATGAAGATATTTTCACACTAGGATTTAAAAGACGCGGTGTATGGTGGATGGGAGACAACCTTGAAAAAGATTCTGGCTTGTTTGACAAACTAGTCGAAGACAATGTCAAACCCATCAAAGAATACTGTGAAGCTACAGGATTGGCGCCATGGCACGGACCCAAAAAGGAAGGATTCTTTAGGTATTTTGTCGTACGTAAATCATACAAAACGGACAAACTGTTGTTCAATTTAGTAACGACTTCTTACGACTTGCCTAATTTTGATTTGAAGGCTTTTGCTGGCTATCTACAAGAAATTTTTAAAGAACGCTTTGCCGGTTTGTTGCATACCATCAACGATGAAACAGGTGACCGTACCATTGCAACTTCTGGTAGTATAGACTTGGTAGCAGGAGACGATAAAATTGTGGAGGAACTGCTAGGCTTGAACTTTGAAATCAGTATGAAGAGTTTTTTCCAAACAAACCCAAAATCTGCAGAGAAACTATACAATAAGGTCATCGATTATGCACTTGAAAATAAAGAAGCGGTAGACAATACCGTAGTGATGGATTTATTTTGTGGAACAGGAACTATCGGTCAGATATTGGCTTCTAGAAGTGAAAATGCAAAAATCATTGGGGTGGATATTGTGGCTTCTGCCATTGAGGATGCTAAGAAAAATGCAAAACGCAACAAGATTGATGGTTTACAGTTTTATGCGGCAGATGTCGGTAAGTTTTTGAAACAGCACCCTGAGTACAAAGGTAAAATAAGAACCATCATTTTAGATCCTGCGCGAGCTGGAATTGCGCCTAAAACCTTGTTGAAAATTATAGATATCAATGCAGATAGGTTGGTATATGTATCTTGCAACCCTGCAACACAAGCACGGGATACGGAAACCCTACAGCAGTATGGATACACAATTAAAAAAATTAGTTTGGTAGACCAATTTCCACATACTTCGCATATTGAAACGGTCGTCCTTTTTGAGAAAAAGTAATACGTTGCATAAAATAGTTTTAAAAGTCCCTCATTGAGGGACTTTTTTTTGTGCTTGTTTTTGACGAACTCCCTTTTGTTTAAGAAAGAGACATAGGTTCAAATTTAAAAAAGATTTGATTGGTTTGACTTTTAAGTAATTAGTATGCAGTATAAAACAACTTTCATAACTATTTAGATATATGTTTTTTTCAAACAATCATTTAATTACATATGTCGATATTTTTTGATGTAACTAATTTTATATTTGACTTTAAATTGCTATTTATTTCTAGAATCTTCTAAAAAAGAAAATATTTTCAATTTTAAAAATAAAAAAATGTAACATTTTAATTGTAGCCGTATCTAACTATAAAGCCAAGGAAAAACACACACTAATGCTTACAGCTATCCCAACTAAAATAAAAGAGAAGTCTGAGAGAACAACTCATGTTGCGTCACTTTCAAAACAGCAACTATTTGAGATCCTAGATGATTTGTATTCACAATTAAATAAAATCAATCAAAAGATTGAAGTTGTAAAGACCGCATTGGATCTTAAGGTATTTCACAATACTCCAATTCCAGAATTAGTATCTAATGTTTGTAATTCTTCATCTGAAGTTTTAAATCAAAATGACATAGCCGTTTACAAACATAAACTCATCTATGCTATGGAAGAAGAGCAACTATTTTTAAACACTGATTTGAATCTTAATAACTTGGCATCAGTATTAAAATTACCAATTCACAAAGTATCTAAACTCATAAATCAAGAATTCCATCAAAATTTTTCTGAATTTGTCAATTCCTATCGTTTGCAATCTTTTTTGCAGAAAGTAGCTAATGAAAAGACTCATAAATTTACGATTTTTGGATTGGCTCACACCTCTGGATTTAGTTCCAAAACAGTTTTCAATACCTACTTCAAGAAAAAAATGGGAAAGACCCCTAAACAATTTCTCAATCAAGTCAATAAAAAGGCTATGCCTGTTTGAACTTCATGCTGAGTATCAATTTGATACAAACAAACATTTGTTAATAAAACACAACAAAATAGTACTATGTATTGTATAGTACCTTGTTGTTTGTATATTTGTCATACGATTTACTAATTAAGTCCTAAAGTTGAGTTGATTTACGGTGTTTTAATTAAAAACAATAATAAAAAGCTAAAAACGATACTTAGAACTAGATAATCCGTTAACTATATTCAATAAAATGATTGCAGCTACCACAATAGAACACCTTTCAAAAAATGAATTATTTGATTTGTTAAAAGACTTGCATGTAGAATCAGTTCGTATTGATAAAAATATAGAACAAATCAAGCAGACTTTGGAGTTGAAAATAAGTTCAAATAAATCTGATAGTATCGAAACTGTTATGGAGTCTAGTTTAAATGGCGGTCAAAGCGATCCAATTTATTTAAAAGTAGTTGCTAGGAAAAATACTAAGACGGTTGATGCAGATTGCATGGAAAATATCGATCGAGATTTTGAAAAGAATAAGGAGGTCTTGTTGTACCTAATGGAAGAAGAGAAATTATACCTCGATGCTTCACTAACACTCAGAACCTTGGCAGATAAACTACACATAACCAACAACAGGCTGTCTAAATTAATCAACAATGGATTTCAGCAGAACTTTTCTGAATTCATCAATTCTTACCGTTTGAAAGCATTTTTAAACAAATCCAATGACATACATTCTTATAAGTTTACGATTCTTGCATTGGCCTTCGACTGTGGCTTCAATTCTAAAACAGTTTTCAATACCTATTTTAAAAGAAAAGTCGGAGTAACTCCTAAAGTTTATCTAAGCAATCTAAAAAAGAGTCAAATAGTCACACAACATTCATAGGTGTTTCTTACTAATCAATAGCCTCAGATGAATCTACTTTGGGTTATTTATGGTTTCTAAACTCCTTAAAAATACTGTTTTTTGTAAAGGGCTTTCTATTTTATTTACAGTTATTAAAGGGGTATTTCATAGAACTTTCTTAACTTGTTTGAGAATTCAAACACAATTATAATCTTTAATTAAATAAAACATGAATTGGTATTTAAAAGTTTTAAATGAGTACACAAATTTTAAGGGAAGAGCACGCAGACAAGAATATTGGATGTTTGCCTTGTTCAACACAATTTTTTCAATTGCAGCTAATGTGTTAGATGCAGTCTTGGGTCTCAATAGCTTTGGATCTGGAGAGAATGGTCCTATAGGTTTGGTTTACAGTTTGGCAGTCTTAGTTCCTGGATTGGCAGTAGCCGTAAGACGTTTACAAGATACAGGGAAAAGTGGTTGGAATTTGTTGTGGATGTTGCTCCCGATTGCAGGTTGGATTTATGTTATTGTTTTGCTGGTAAGGGATTCTGATCCAGGTGTCAATGAATATGGTGACAATCCAAAATCACTAGTTTAATATTGAATATTACCATCTAAAATAACTCCCTTTAAGGGAGTTTTTTTATGACTATATTTAAACCATACTGTTTTTGTAGTGTCTTATGCTACAGTTAAACTTTATATCAATCTTATGAGAATTCTAACCATAGTATTGTTTGTTTTTTTTGCCACTAAAGTAACGTCACAAAACAAAACAAGCAATCCAAACAGCTCCAATATAAATAATCCTAAAGTAACTAGTAAAGCTGTTTTTAAAATTAATGTGAGTAAAGATGTTGTCTATGGAAAAGGCTTACAACACGAATCTTGGGGATCTAAACAAGCCGAAGAAATGGACTTATTGTTGGATGTATATGCTCCAGACAATAATTCAAATAATCGACCTGCGATACTTTTAATTCATGGAGGAGGTTTCAAAGGAGGTTCAAAAGAGCAAACAAAAATTGTGAGTATGTTAAAATATTTCGCGACTAGAGGTTGGGTGGCTTTCTCCATCAATTATAGATTAAAAAAACACAAGGGAACGGTTCCTGACTCTTGGATGCAATACGCAGTTGAAAATATACCCAATAATGATTACGGACATTTGTTACGTATCTATCCCGCACAACGAGATGCCAAAGCAGCACTGCGTTGGATCGTTGCAAATGCGAGTCAATACCATATCAATACAGATTACATAACCGTAGGAGGTAGTTCAGCAGGTGCTATAACAGCAGTGAATATAGGTGTAGGTAACCCAGAAGATTATGCTAATGAAATTACTCAAAAACAAGACCCAACCTTACAAACTACAAATCGAAACCAAACTTATAAAGTAGCATCCATTCTCGACTTTTGGGGTAGTGACGTGGCTTTAGATTTGCTGCATAAAATTGAAGGAAAACAAAGTTTTGATGCAACCGATCCACCAATTTTAATTGTACACGGAGTAGAAGATACAGTGGTCCCTTTTGCAGAAGCAAAGAAGTTACGAGATTTTTATA
>JBELHA010000094.1:0-4466 GCA_042091695.1 Flavicella sp. | reverse complement strand
TTACACGGTTAAGTGTATGTCATGTGATGAGCCGTCTGTGGTGGAATATGACTATGATTTTCCAGAAGATTGTGCTGTGTCTAACGAGTATTATGTAGCGGTAGATGTAAAGGATATGAAAGGAGCAGGTACTGTTTATGTCACAAATGACCATAATGCTACTCAAGAATCAACAACAACTACTGGGGTAGTTCGTGTAGGGCCTTTCCCTTTTGACAAAGAAGTTGAAGTGTATGTTTCGTCGAATAGCGTTGATTCAGGTTGCTTTACGCAGCGTATGTTTAATGTAGATTCATGTCCTCCATCTAATGATGACATAGAAAATGCAATGGAGTTACAAGTTACACCATATAACACGACTGTAAGCGAAACCAATTGGGTGTATGCAACATTGAAATATGCAACTGCATCAGAGGATGCTTCGATACCAACTCCATCTTGTAACACAAAAGGAGCTACAAATGATATTTGGTTTAAGATGACAGCCAAGCATCCATTATACACTTTTGCACCACATGTTAGACAGAGTGTGAAGGATGGCGAGTACGGAAGTTCCAAAGATTATATTGATCATGTACTGTATGAAAAACAAGAAGATGGAAGTTTGAAAGAAATGTATTGTTATCAGAGTTTTTCAGATTATGCAACTGAAAAGCCATTTTTGGTAAGTCCTGTTTTGACAATAGGTACTGAATATTACTATAGAGTATTTTCTCAATCAGATGATTTTACAGATGTTGGATTGCGTTTGACTTTGTTTGATGCAACAGAAAAAATGCCAAGTACTTGTGAAGGAGGAGAAGCTCTTTGTTTTGATGAAACGGGGGTCGCATTTACAAGACCAACGATTGAAGTTCCTAACCGTATTGTTCCTAACACAAGCTGTACACTTGAATGGATGACAAACGCAAAATGGCCAACATTTGAAGTTGCCGAAGATGGATCTCTTGATTTTGAATTAGAAATGCAAAACGTAGGAACTGATGCAATAGATATTGCTTTGTACGGTCCTTTTACAGATCAAGATGTGTATTGTTCAGAAATATACCAACACAGAGCTATTGATTGTTCTGTTGGAGGTGGAGCCAAAGAAAATGTTTCTATTGTCAATGCTAAAAAAGGTGAAAAATATGCCTTTTTGATTATCAATCGTGGAGGAGAAGAGGAATTGATAAAGGTAACACAAACAAACATTGGAAATGCTGGAGCTGCAGAATTGGCTGGTTTTAGCCCGTATGTACCACAGATAGATCCCGATCCAATCTGTTCTTCAAATAGTTCAGAAATGGTGGATCTTTCTAATTATGATTCGTTTTTGAATGTTGGTAACAATACATACACAGTAAAATATTTTGCAACAGAAACGATGGATGCAGAAGTTTCACAAATCGAAGTGAAAGCTGGAGAATCAACTACTGTTTATGCACAAATTACAAGTGAGTTTGACTGTTCCTCTGCTACATCATTTGACTTGACTTTGACAACGCCACCTGTGGCAAATACGGTTTCCCCATCTTTGGATTGTTCTGCAACTTCATTTGATCTTACTTCTTTGATTAGTGAAATTACGGGAGGTGCTTCCGGGGTAGAGGTTACTTTTTTCAACAGCCAAGAAGCTGCTGATTTAGGAGAGAATCCAATAGATACAAACATTAGCAATGATGGAGGTGCTTCAGAAAATATTTTCGCTAGAGTACAATACAGTCAATACAACGACTGTTATTCAACTACTGACTTTACATTAGATTTCAAAGTTGCTTTGTTTGCAGAATTGAAGGCAGCTAGCGAGGTGTTGGAAGCATGTCAATCAGATCCGTTAGCGCTATCTCTAGAGGATACTAATTTTGAAACTGCTGATGTAACTGTACAATGGTTTAAAGATGATACGTTGATTGAAGGTGAAGACAGTATTGTTTTCAATGCTACTATACTCGGATATTACAAAGCAGAAATCAAGAGTAATTTGTCAGGTTGTGTCTTTGAAACTGAAGCATTACTTGTCTTAGATAAAGATTGTGCTGCTCCAGTTGGACCAACAGCGCCAGGTGATTTAAGTGTTACTGCTATCACTGACAATTCAGCCGTAGCAAGTTGGACTGCTTCATCAGATTCAGATGGAGTCGCTGCCTACGAAATTTACTTGGACAATGAACTCTTAGCGTCAATTACAACACTGACTTATACGCTTGAAAACTTGTCAGAGAGTACAGCTTATACTTTAAAAGTTGTTCCTGTTGATACCAATGATATTGTAGGAACATCTTCAAAAGTAACTTTCTTGACATCTGAATCGGAAGATCCAACAGAACCAGTAGGCGTTACAAATCCAGATTATGCTAAGGACAAAATAGTTTCTAAAGTAGTTGGACCGAATAGACCATTCACAGTTAACGACGACAATGGAGTGTCATTGGTAGTGTTTAACAGAAATGGACAAACTATTATTTCAAAAACGAATTATAAAACAGGTTGGGATGGTTCAGAATTGTCCTTTGGAACTTACTTTTACGTGATTACATATAGTAATAACACGACGAAAGCAGGTACTATATTTATTAAAAAGTAACATATTACAATGAAGAATTTATATATCTTATTTGCGCTTCTATTTACAGTCAAAATAAGCGCTCAGACAGAACCTCAGTACACACAATATATGTACAATATGAGTTTGTTAAACCCTGCCTATTCGGCTTCAAAGGATTACACTTCTGTTGGTTTCATTTATAGAAACCAATGGGCGGGGCTTGATGGAGCTCCAAAAACTATGAACGTATTTGGGCAAACTAAATTTGCAAACAATTTAGGTTTTGGTGGGTCAATTGTTTCAGACCAAATCGGAACTGAAAACAAAACCTTTGTTCAAGTAGACGCTTCATATCCTTTACAAATAGCAGAGAATCATTTTCTTTCTTTGGGATTAAAAGCAGGTCTTAGTTTACATTCTATTAACTTGTTAAAGATTGATAATGAGTCAGGGAATTCCAATGCAACTTCGACAACAGTTGGAGCTGGATTTTTGTACTATTCATCTAACTTTTATGTAGGAGCTTCTATTCCAAATTTGTTAGGAACAAAGCAAACTACCGTTGCAGGTGATGAGATTACAATAGATAACAAAGACTTTTATGCGATGGCTGGATACATCTTTGATTTGAACAGTACATTAAAGTTAAAACCAAACGTTTTGGTTAGAGCTACTGGAAGTGACCCTGTAACTATCAATCTTGGAACAAACGTTTTACTACACAATAAGTATGAATTTGGTGTGGCTTACAGATTGGATGAGTCTTTTTCAGGTTTGTTTAACATACCTGTAACTTCTAATTTGCGTTTGGGGTATTCATATGATTTTGTGACTACATCAATAAGTGATTTTGCTCCGGCTTCTCATGAATTTATTGTATTGTATAATTTCAATACAGCCTCAGAGACCCTCAATAGATTTTTTTAAAAGAAATTGATATACAAAACATATGAAATTTAAATTCAAGTTATTACTAGTCCTAGCAGTACTTATTAGTTCTAGTAGTTTTGCACAACAAAACTACTGGTCCAATGGGCTTACTGCCAAAACTGCCAAAAAGGCCAAGTCCTCAGATTTGGATTCGAAACATTACAAGTTATTCAAGCTTGATGTTGCAAAGTTTACCAATTCAATTGCTACTACAACTAATAGAAATACAAAAGCATCTGCTGTTCAAACAATAGCTTTCTTTCCTGATGAGTATGGAGTGATGCAAGAGTTTACATTAAAAGAAGTAAGTACTTTATCTGATGAATTGGCAAAGAAATATCCGTCAATAAAAACGTATTTAGGTAGAAGTACCAACGGAGATGGCGCAAGAATTCGTCTTACGGTAACACATTTAGGGATAAACGCAATGACCACTTATGTTGACCGACCTTCTACATTCTTGCACGCGTCTGAAGTTGGTAAAACGGGTGACTATATAGCTTTTAATAAATCAGCAAAGCTCAAAGACCAAACCCCTTTTGTATGTAAAGAGGTAGAAGAACACCTAACAGATGAGCACAGACATATGTCTCGTTCTTCTTTAAATCAGTCAATTGAAGGTAAATTAGTTGAATTGAGACTGGCTGTTGCTGCAACTGGAGAGTATACGAAAAGATGGAGTGATGCCCAAGGAGATCGTAGAGACGATGCCTATGCACAAATCGTTACTTCCGTAAACAGAATTAACGAATTGTACGAAACAGACTTGGGAATTACTTTTCGTTTGGTATCTAAGAAAGATCTTGTTTACGATAACCCAACGTCAGATCCATTTACTAATGATTTTACTTTTGGATCGGAGTTGCAAGAACTGATTGATGAAAAAATTCAAAGTGAAAATTATGATATTGGTCACTTATTTCACAAAGATGTACCTAACGGAAATGCAGGGTGTATTGGATGTGTTGGGGAATCAGGAAAAGCAAGTGCTTTTTCAGCGCATAGTAGA
>JBELHA010000093.1:0-4652 GCA_042091695.1 Flavicella sp. | reverse complement strand
GGTTTGATACGCAACAGCAAGGAACTCGGATTGATTCTTTCAAGAAAAAGGGTGATTCTTTCGTAGGCTTGGAGTTGTAGAGGTAAAGTTTGCTTTCGGCTTTCTCTGGACAATTCAAAGTTACGTCTGTTGTCTTCGTTTTTTACATGGGCGTTGAAAAAATAATACGCCAGCGCACCAATGATCAATGCTGGTAATACAATACTTGCTAAAATAGGTAATGTCATTTTCTGTTTTTTACTGCAATATATACATTTCAACCGCTTTTTGCAATGCTAAATAATAGCAAATCTAGGTCTTTGCATATGCAATAAAGTGACTATTGTCCTAAAGGGTTTTTAATAGAAAGACATGTTACTAGAATGTAAATAACTTTTTATTGTTTGGCACGCTCTGAAGTCTTATTTTTGAAAGATATAGCTATTTGGCAACTACCATGTCTGAAAGGCTCTTTTTTAGAGTTTTAACAGTGTGTGTAGTTTTTTAACAGGTAAAAAAGAAGAGATTTGGCAGATTATTTAGACGGTTTGAACCCCTCTCAGAAAGAGGCGGTGTTGCAATTGGAAGGTCCCATGATTATTATAGCTGGAGCAGGCTCCGGAAAGACACGTGTACTGACCTACCGTATTGCCCATTTGATGAAGAGTGGGGTAGATGCTTTCAATATCTTAAACTTGACCTTTACCAACAAAGCAGCCCGAGAGATGAAGGAGCGTATTGCTGCGGTTGTGGGACAAAGTGAAGCCAAAAACCTATGGATGGGAACTTTCCACTCTGTGTTTGCACGTATTTTACGTTCTGAGTCTGACAAATTGGGGTATCCTTCGAATTTTACCATCTACGATTCCCAAGATTCTGTCAAGCTGATCGGGGCCATCATCAGAGAACAGGGCTTGGACAAGGACCGCTATAAGGCCAAACAGGTGTTGAGTCGAATCTCTCAGTACAAAAACAGTTTGATTACCGTCAAAGCCTATTTCAACAATCCAGAACTCAAAGAAGCCGATACCATGGCGAGTCGCCCTAAGATGGGAGATATATACAAACTCTATGTAGAACGTTGTTTCAAGTCAGGAGCCATGGATTTTGACGATTTGCTGTTGCGTACCAATGAATTGTTGGCGCGTTTTCCAGATGTGTTGGCAAAATACCAAGACCGTTTCCGCTATGTAATGGTCGATGAGTACCAAGATACCAACCATTCTCAATATCTGATTGTTCGTGCTCTGGCAGACCGTTTTCAGAATATCTGTGTGGTAGGAGATGATTCTCAAAGTATCTATGCCTTCCGTGGAGCGAACATCAACAATATCTTGAATTTCCAAAAACACTACGAGGATGTAAAAACCTTCAAGCTAGAGCAAAATTACCGTTCTTCTAAAAATATTGTAGAAGCGGCCAATAGCTTGATTGATAAAAATAAGACCAAACTCGACAAAGAGATATGGACTGCCAACAACGACGGTCCTAAAGTAAAAGTAATGCGTACTATCTCAGATGGGGAAGAAGGGCGTTGGGTGGCCAATTCTATCTTTGACAACAAGATGAACCACCAGCTGACCAACGATAAGTTTTGTATACTCTACAGGACCAATGCCCAGTCGAGAGCTATGGAGGATGCCTTGCGTAAAAAACGTATTGCCTATAAAATTTATGGGGGAACCTCTTTTTACCAACGAAAAGAAATCAAAGACGTATTGTCTTACCTACGTGTACTGATCAATCCGAGTGATGAGGAGGCTTTGAAGCGTATCATAAATTATCCAGCACGAGGTATTGGACAGACAACCTTAGATAAATTGGTGTTGGCTGCCAACCACTATGACAAGTCAATGTTTGACATTATCATAAACATTGAAAAACTAGATCTAAAAATCAACGCGGGGACCAAGACTAAGTTGACGAATTTTGCCAATATGATGAAGGCTTTTGCTATTGAAGCCCAAAAGCAAAACGCTTTTGAAATAGCAGATTTGGTCGTAAAGCAAGTACGTATTGTAAAAGATTTGGAAGCCGATGGAACGCCAGAAGGAATTTCTAAGGTAGAAAATGTCCAGGAATTATTGAACGGAATCAAATACTTTATCGACGATGCTAAAGAAAAGGAACAAGAAGATAGTTTGGCGGTTTTCTTGGAGGATGTTGCCTTAAAATCTGATTTAGATAGCGACAAGAAAGAAGACGAACCAGCAGTTTCATTGATGACCATTCACTTGGCCAAAGGATTGGAATATCCCTATGTCTATGTAGTAGGAATGGAAGAGTCTCTTTTTCCTTCCGCGATGAGTATGAATACTAGAAGTGAATTGGAAGAAGAAAGACGTTTGTTTTATGTGGCTTTGACCCGTGCCGAACACCAAGCCTATTTGAGTTTTGCCCATACACGTTACCGTTGGGGTAAATTGGTAGATTGTGAACCGAGTCGTTTCTTGGAAGAGATCGACGAATGCTATCTCGAATATTTGGCACCAAAAAAAATAGCGCCAAGCCGTAATAATTTTGTGGATTCTTCTTTGTTTGATGACGATGTGCCAAAAGACAAAATTCGTTTTAGAAAACCTGTATCACGAAGGGGTGCTGTTCGCAATGAAAAACCAGCAACACTTAAAAAACCATTATTGGTTCCAAAAAATTTGAAGCCAGTTTCCAAGGCAACACCAAGCAAAGGAACGGCTAGCAGTACTGCTAGTATCGCTGCAGGAACTCTTGTTGAGCACATACGTTTTGGAAAAGGAGAGGTAGTGAGTATGGAAGGAGCAGGAGGAGACGCCAAAGCGACCATTAAATTTGAAAACGAAGGGATAAAAAAAATGATTTTAAAATTCGCAAAACTCAAAGTCATTGGATAAGTCATTGGATAAGTCATTGCATAAGTCGGTACCAAAATCAAATGACACTTTCAGCGAGTCTGTTGTTAATTTTGATGCTTCAGATGATGTTGAAATAGTTGCACCGCTTACTGAAGTGCAAGAATCTCCCAAAGATTCCTTGAAAGCATTGCAAATCGCATACAAAGTAAAAGCAATATGTGTGCTTGTGTTTGGAGTATTGCCTTTGATTTCTTTAGGCTTGTTTGAATTTGTACTCAACGGAGTACTGCGTTTTTTAGTGGTAAAGATAGCTCCCGACAATTTTATGCTGTTTTTTAGAACGGGGAGTGTGGTATTTTTTGTCATACTTTCCCTGTATGCTTTGTTACTTTGGCGCGTTTCCAAACGCATACAACAACGAGTTCGTTATGGTTTTGTACTGGTAATGGCCTTTATTTCCTTGTTTACAGGTGTTTTAGGGTTGTTGTTAGGCTTGTTTTCACTGGTGCAACTATCTCGTTTCAAGCATCGTAAAGATTTCGCTTAGCTTTGTACTTGTAATCCTTCATTTTCATTGTACTATCCTTATATTTTTATTAACTTTATGAGTTACTAAATTTAACCCCCTTACAATATGTATAATTCAAAAATAACCGGATTGGGATTTTATGTTCCTGACAATATCGTAACCAATGATGATTTGTCCAAAATGATGGACACAAATGATGCTTGGATTCAAGAACGCACCGGAATCAAAGAAAGAAGATGGATCAAAGAAGGATCAGGAGATTCGACCTCTGTAATGGGATGCAAAGCTGCTGAAATAGCAATTAAACGTTCAGGTTTATCTAAAGATGATATCGATTTTATAGTTTTCGCTACTTTAAGCCCAGATATGTATTTTCCTGGGGGAGGTGTCGATATTCAGGAAATGTTAGGAATGCCTACTATTGGTGCTTTGGATGTACGTAACCAATGCAGTGGTTTTGTATATGCGCTTTCGGTTGCCGACCAGTTTATCAAAACGGGCATGTATAAAAATGTACTTGTGATCGGTTCTGAAAACCATTCCGGAGGGCTTGACAAGACAACGCGTGGTAGAAATGTCTCTGTAATTTTTGGAGATGGAGCAGGAGCTGCCGTATTGAGTCGTACAGAAGAAAAAAACAAAGGAATCTTGTCTTCACACTTACACTCAGAAGGAAAACACAACAAAGAATTGGCTTTAGAAGGTCCGAGTACTTCGCGCTGGGTACCTGAGATTTTGGCAAATAATGATCCCGATGATATTTCTTACTATCCTTATATGAACGGGCAGTTTGTCTTTAAGAATGCAGTGGTTCGTTTTGCTGAGGTCATTAAGGAAGGTTTAGAACACAATGGGTTGCAAACTTCTGATATCGATATGTTGGTGCCACACCAGGCCAACTTGCGTATCTCTCAATTTATACAAAAGAAATTCCAACTCAACGACGATCAGGTATACAACAACATCATGAAGTACGGGAATACCACCGCAGCTTCTATTGTGATTGCTCTTACAGAAGCTTGGGAAAATGATAAAATAAAAGACGGAGATCTGGTAGTACTTGCTGCATTTGGAGCAGGATTCACCTGGGGCTCTGTGATCATGCGTTGGTAAGTTTTTTATAAGCTATTTCATCCATGAATAGTTCACATATTTTCAGCATTCATAAAAATACCTATACCATTCGTTTGGTATAGGTATTTTGTTTTACACATATACTTCTTTTTCCCGATGGCGCGGATTTGTAATCCGTCCCGATGGCGCGGATTTGTAATCCGTGCCTATAACCCGATATCCCCGATAGCGCGGATTTG
>JBELHA010000092.1:0-4674 GCA_042091695.1 Flavicella sp. | reverse complement strand
TTCGTTGTTCGACAAACGATAATCGAAAAACCGTAAACGGTTAACGATTCTCAGCGATGGAAAAAAAAGCCTTTGAGTAAGACTTGTACCTAATTTAGGTGATATTACACTGCTTTATTTTAAAACAGAGGTTGAGAAATGCTGATTTATGGAGTTTGTTGCATCATAATAGACCCTTTCTTTTCGCTATTCTTTTGAATTTCAAATAATAAAATAGTGCAGTCAAAAATGCAGCTGGGAAGAGGATACAAAAAAGTATGAAATTAACCTCATAGTACGATAAATTCAATATGTTGGCCAAGTTGATGACAAAATCGGTACAATAAGCATAGATAGTAATTACTGTTTTCTTTAGTAGTTCTATTATCATTTTATGAGTTTTTTATAGTCCAATGCTTTGCAGGTAAAATACCATGTTAACAAGGGCAATCCAACTACCAGAAATACGATGTTAGCCAACCCATAATTACCAAATGAATGTAAAAAGGCAATGATTGCAAAATAAGGCAGGTCGACAATGTGATAATAGGGTTTCAGATATTTTACATGGACTTCTTTACACACTTTAGTGGTTTGATGATGGCAAATCCAACTACATTGTCTTTCATTTTCTAATGGGTTCATTACTGGAACATCTCGGTAGTGAAAGTTATGAGTAACTATAAATGGACGTATGCTCTCGTTTATCAAAACCATCAATAGGTAAGGGGCAACTAGGAGCAATAGGTTTCTTTTCCACTTTTTCATAGAATAGGATTGGCGGTTAGCAATTTTGGTTTTTTTATAACAGGATAGTCCTGAATTGCGGACCATACTGCTACCTGTATAGTGTCAGAGATTTAAGATATATCCCGTCAAATAAGCATTGATACAACTCAATTGTGTTGGTTCATCTCTAATTTGGAATCTCAACAAGCAACTGTGTTCTCTCTTTTTCAGGATACAATGCTTTTTTCTCTTGGAGTTCTTCTTGAACCAATACGAGCATTTCTTTCAGTTTTTCTGGATTTGAAGCAGCTAAATTCTCACGTTCAAAAGGATCTTCTTCGAGGTCGTACAATTCGTACTGTTCTGGCTTTTTAGTAGGGTAATGGTAAATTATTTTCCACCCATCAGAAACCAAAGAGGTGAAATAACTAGAACGGTGTTTCCCATGGGGGAAATGATTTAGAAAACTAGTCTTTCGTTTTGCATTTACTTTGCCTAGCAGTTGTATCTCTAAATCACTACCGTCTAACACATAGTCCTTCGGGATTTTAGTACCTGAAATGTTACACAAGGTTGGAAAGAGGTCTTCTATACTCGCTATTTGTGTTTGAATACTGTTGGATGTGATAGTAAGCCTTTTTTGTAATGGGTTTTGTGATTGTACCGCCGCCCATGAAGCTATAAAAGGCACACGCATACCACCTTCCCAGTGATTTCCTTTTTTACCTTTAAAAGGTGCAGCACTGCTGTAGTTTTTTTTGATAGGAAGTGGTGCGTCGGAACCGTTGTCCCCTAAAAATACCAAAAGTGTATTTTCGGCAATACCTACCTCTTTGAGATGAGCTAGCAAATCACCTAAGGACTTGTCAATTCCCTCAATGAGTGTGGCAAAGGCCTGTACTTTTTTAGATTTCCCTGAATTTTTATAGGTAGCAGCAAAACGAGGGTCCGAATAAAAAGGCGCATGTACGGCATAATGGGACATGTGCAAAAAGAAAGGTGTACCGGCTTTATGGGCTTTGTCAATTTCATTTTTAGCTTCTAATGTCATGGCCTCGGTTAAGAAGATATCCTTACCATGGTATTTTTCCAATCCAGGAACCGCTCTTACCTTATCTCCTTTGATATGACCAAAACCCTCTGTACCCAAGTAACTTCCGGGTCTACCTATGGCACTCCCTCCAATATTTACATCAAAACCAAGATTGATAGGATCAGCACCCTCAGATGTAAAAGGACCAAAATGAGCCTTTCCAATATGCACGGTAGTGTAGCCGTTTTGTTGCAATAGCCTCGGCAATGTCACACTTTTCTTGTGCAGTCCTTTCCAATTCCAATCGGTAGGACCTTGTGCACCACGGTTATTTTTTAAAGGGTTTATCCAAGTAGTCGTTTTATGCCTTGCTGAATTTTGACCTGTTAGAATTGTCGCTCTCGATGGGGAACAGACAGAATGTGCATAGAAATTAGTGAAACGTATCCCTGTTTCTGCCAATGCCTCCATATGCGGTGTCTTGTAATAGGAGTTTAAGGGATAGGAAACCGCTTTTCCTTTGGCGTCAGTCACAAATGGGAGGGAAGTATCCATCAGCCCCATATCGTCTACTAGAAACAACAGTATGTTTGGTTTGTCTTGCGCTTTGGAACAAAGAGTGTGCAACACAAAAAAACAAAGCAAAAACTTAGAGGGATATTTACTGATTTTCATAGTGTTTGGGAGTTTATTTTTTGGAAGGTAAGTAGCCCTCTAGTCTATTTTCAAAAGTATCCCAAGTATGCTGTCCTAAACTGCTTGGTTGGATCCATTTTCCATTTACATACTCAAAAGAATCGGAATCATCCTCGTTATAATAAAAGGTCAAAGAATCATTTTCTTGTGGACTGTAATCGAAATCAAAGACATTGCGACTGTTCAACTCTACTTCCAATTTATCAGCTAGGGTAGGTTCTCTATCAAATGGATCCATCATAGTTCCGAGAATTTCGAAACTATCTACTCGGTCAGTTAAGTTCATCTGCAAGCTCCAATGAGGTTTGTCGTAATCAATCTCGTCGCCACAAGTACATAGTTTAAAGGGGCCAGATAAGTCGCACATAGTTTTTTTAGGTTTTAGTAGTTCGAAAATACAAATTAATAATCACTTAGGGGTAGGTGTTTGTCAATTTCAAAGCCAAAAATAGCAGTCAGCTATGCAGTAGTATTGCACAGTTCTTTTTTTGTTTTTTTAAGGGGAAAAAAGAACAGTTTTATTCAGATTACACCTCTGTTTTTTATAATTTTGTAATGGTTGCTCTTGCTAGATTGAACCATCATAGAGTACTCAATAAACCGTCCCTGAATAGCTTTGTAAGTTCAGGTGTATAAATAGAACAAACATTCTTATGAAAAAAATAAAATTACTAAGTGGCGTATTAGCAGGAGTTTTACTCTGCACCGCCTGTCAAAATAAAGGTCCCCAAAAAACGTGGTATATCGATGCTGATAGAGATGGTTATGGTAGTGCCAAAGAACTTTCTTCGGAGCAACCTGAAAATGGATATGCATTGTCCTCACTAAAAGGTACAGGAATAGATGATTGTGATGACAGCAATAAGCGTATACATCCCGGAGCTATAGACGTTTTAGGAGACGGACTGGACAATAATTGTGATGGTATTATAGACAACGGTTCTGATATCGCCACTGCAGTGATTCAGAATTATGCAGCGATGGTTCACCAAAACTATACAGACTGCTATACTGCAGCACTTGTTTTGCAAGAAAGTATTGAAGTGTTTACACAAAAACCGTCAAAAGCTGGTTTGAAGGCTGCCAAGGAGGCCTGGCTGCAAGCACGTGAGTTTTATGGACAAACGGAAGTATACCGTGGTTCTAACGGTCCTATTGATTTTGAAGGAACAGAAGACGAACCTTGGGCCCTTTCCAATGAAGGACAAATAAACGCTTGGCCCTTAGATGAAGGCTATATCGATTATGTAAAAGCAGGTTCAGAAGCCTATGCTGGAAGTTTTGAAAACAGTATCATTTCTGGAGACCAAGTTATTACTAAGGAATTTTTAGCAGGCGTTAATGAAGGGGCGGGAACAGACTTAAATATGGATGCTGCAGCAAAAGCAGTCAGTACAGGATGGCATGCGATTGAGTTTTTACTTTGGGGACAGGACGAAACAGCTCCAGCAAAAAAAATGCCTGGACAACGTCCGTATACAGATTATACCACAGCGGCTCATAAGGATCGTAGAATTCAATATTTAAATGTTGTTACTGCATTGTTGGTAGACGATTTGAAGAAGTTGTCGGATACTTGGAGTGACGAAGGTGCTTATAGAAAAGTATTTATGAGTTTGCCAACCAATGAGGCAATCACTAACATCATCTCAGGACCTCATTTTCTAGCTGCTGAAGAATTGTCAAACGAGCGTATGTTAGCCTCAGCTACTAGTGACGTCGGAATTGACGGTTCTGGGCAGGAAGACGAGCATTCTTGTTTCTCTGACAATACCCACCGTGATGTCTACAGAAATGCCCAAGGGATACTCAATGTATTGTTTGGAAATTATGAGGATGGATATATCTCAGGAACTTCTTTGTACGATCTTATAAAAGAAGCCGATACCGAGAAAGCAGCAAGTTTGAAAGCTGCCGCTGACAAAGCATGGGCTAGTATTGTACGTATCGATACTGCTTACAATGAAGGTACTCCCTACGACTTATTGATCACCCAAGAAAGTGCTAACAACCCTGGTTTGGTGTTGGATGCCAACCAAGATTTGATGGAGCTCGGAAATGTCATCTCTGAAGCAATCGCTGTATATGGGGTTAATTTGTACTAGGACCGTTGTTCGTTGTTCGTTTTTGGTTGTTCGTTGACCGTTGTTGGTTGTTTGTTTACTTTGACTTTGACGATTGCGCGGACTTGCAGTCCGTGCTGAGAATGAGTTTATCAATAAGTACGATGATGTTCG
>JBELHA010000091.1:3364-4731 GCA_042091695.1 Flavicella sp. | reverse complement strand
ATTATAATCTATACGCCAACAAAGCAAAGCAAGAGGTTTTAACTGAAAACATCAAGCTATTAGAAACTTATGAAACGTTGGCATTAACTTCTCTTGAGGTTGGTAAAGCATCCGCAGTAGATGTATTACGATTGCAAATGCGTCAAAACGAAATGCAACAACTAAAAGACGTATTGCACCAACAATTTTTAGCAGAACAAACCAAATTCAATAACCTATTGAATCGAGAAAATGATGTTGCGGTCAATGTGGTAGATAGTTTAATGATACCTTCAGAAGATTTTGAAATCACTACTGAAAATTTAGCATTACATCCCGAATTGCTGAAATATGATAAACTCTATCAATCTATAGAACAATCAGAATTATTGAATCAAAAAGAAAGCAGTCCTATGATTGGTTTTGGGTTAGATTATATCAATGTTTCCGAAAGACCAAATATGGATTTTAGTGACAACGGAAAAGATATTGTAATGCCAATGGTTTCGGTTTCTATCCCAATTTTCAATAAGAAATATAAATCCCAAACCAAACAAAATGAGTTGCAACAGCAGGAAATTACAGCTCAAAAACAAGAACGATTAAACACCTTAGAAACCCTTTTAGACAAGGCTATTAACGAGCGTATTTCGGCAAGGATTAGTCATACAACGCAGACCAAAAATATAAAACAAGCCAAAGATGCCGAAAACATTTTAATAAAAAGCTACGAAACAGGAACGATTGATTTTAATGATGTTTTGGATATTCAGGAGTTACAATTAAAGTTTCAAATGAACCAAATTGAATCGGTGAAAACCTATTACGTGCAGACCACGATTATTAACTATTTAACGAATTAAACAATGAAGAAGTCAGCATATATAACTGTATTTACGTTTTTGGCAATCGCCTTTGCATCTTGTCGGGATAAAGGCGAACAAAATGTTTCTGTAGATGTAGAATATTCTGGTGCTTTAAGAACAATAATGTCTGGTAATATTCAACCCGTAATTAGTTTAGATACACTTTCAGAAAAAAAACATCTATACGCTCTTGGTGCTGTAGATAATCTCAAAGGTGAAATACAAATATTTGATAGCAAACCGAGCAACAGCTTTGTGGTTGATAGTAGTTTACAGATTAAGGATTCATATAATCAAAAAGCATCTTTATTAGTATATGCTGAAGTAGAAGAATGGGATTCATTTCAAATCGAGAATAGTAAAACAAAAAGTGATTTAGAAGAACAAATTTTTGAACTCGCAACAAATAGCGGAATCAATACTGAAGAACCATTTCCTTTCTTATTAGAAGGTACAATCGCTTCTTTAGATTGGCACGTCATAAATTGGAAAGATGGTGATACTATCCACAACCATAAAAAG
>JBELHA010000091.1:0-3299 GCA_042091695.1 Flavicella sp. | reverse complement strand
TCATACTACCAATATGCATATGCATTTTAAAACTGATGATAATGCTATTGCTGGCCATATTGATGATTTATCATTAAATCAAACAGTAACACTAACACTAAAGCTGCCAAAACAATGACACACACATATCACATACACGGAATGACCTGTAATGGTTGTCGCAGTCAAGTTGAGGAAACGCTCACTAGAGTAGTTGGTGTTTTAAAAGCAACAGTCGATTTAGATAAGGCAGAAGCAACCATCGAAATGGAATCGCATATTCCCATAGAAACTTTTCGAGAAGCCTTAAAAAAGGATGGTGGCAGCTATAGCATTCATAAACAAGGTGAACAGCATCAACATTCAAAAGATAAAAAGAAAGAGCAACCTAAAGGTAAAGGTACAGGCACATTTTATTGTCCTATGCATTGCGAAGGCGATAAAATCTATAACAAACCAGGTGATTGTCCTGTTTGCGGAATGGATTTGGTCGAAGAACAAAATCTATCAGCAACTTCAAAGGAACAATGGACGTGCCCTATGCACCCAGAAATCGTGAAAGACGAAGCAGGTTCGTGTCCTATCTGCGGAATGGATTTAGTGCCAATGCAACCCGACCTTTCAGCAGAAGAAAAGACCTATAAAAGACTATTAAAAAAGTTTTGGATTGCCACAGCATTCACCTTACCAATTTTCTTAATTGCTATGAGCGAAATGCTCAATAACAATCCATTATACGATATAATGGAACAGAAATATTGGAATTGGATTCAGTTTGCATTATCAATTCCAGTCGTGTTTTATGCCACTTGGATGTTCTTTGAACGTGCCTATAAAAGCATTAAGACTTGGAATCTCAATATGTTCACGCTCATTGGAATTGGTGCAGGCGTAGCGTGGTTGTTTAGTGTAATTGGAATGTTATTTCCCGATGTGTTTCCAAGTCAATTTAAAACAGAATCAGGTGCAGTCCACGTCTATTTTGAAGCAGCAACGGTAATTCTAACATTGGTGCTTTTAGGTCAATTGTTAGAAGCTCGCGCACATAGTAAAACCAATTCGGCAGTAAAAGAACTGTTGAAATTAGCACCTAATAAAGCTATAAAAATTGTGGATGGTGAAGAAGTTGAAGTCAGTATTGACGAGATAGAACTTAATGATATTTTAAAAGTAAAACCGGGCGATAAAATTCCTGTAGATGGTGTCATTACGGAAGGCAATACAAGTATTGATGAATCAATGATTACTGGTGAGCCTATACCTGTAAACAAAGCTGTAGATGATAAAGTAAGTAGCGGAACAATCAATGGCAATCAATCCTTTTTAATGAAAGCTGAAAAGGTGGGTAGTGACACTTTACTATCTCAAATCATTCATATGGTGAATGATGCCAGTAGAAGTCGTGCACCAATTCAAAATTTAGCAGATAAAGTTTCAGGTTATTTCGTGCCAGTTGTAGTTGTCATTTCTGTAATCACTTTTATTATATGGTCTATTTGGGGACCAGAACCTGCTTACGTCTATGCGTTGGTCAATGCCATTGCAGTTCTCATCATCGCTTGTCCTTGTGCTTTAGGTTTAGCAACACCAATGTCTGTAATGGTTGGTGTGGGTAAAGGTGCTCAAAATGGTGTATTGATTAAAAATGCTGAAGCTCTTGAAAAAATGGATAAGGTAAATACGCTTATCGTTGACAAAACAGGAACAATTACCGAAGGAAAACCAACAGTTGAAACCGTTGGTGCATTTAATGATGCTTTAAGCGAAAAAGAAGCGCTACAATACATCGTTTCATTAAATACCAATAGCGAACATCCTTTAGCAGAAGCGACAGTTAAATATGGCAAAGAACACAACGCAGAAATTTTAAAGTCCGAAGATTTTAGTGCAGTTACAGGAAAAGGTGTTGAAGCGACCATAAAAGATAAAAAAGTAGCATTAGGTAATCCTAAAATGATGGAATATGTGAAAGCAGAAATTGCTTCTAAAATGAAAGACAAAGCCAAAACCTACCAAAAACAAGGCAAAACGGTTTCTTATTTAGCGATAGATAAAACCGTTGTAGGCTACGTGGTCATTGGCGATAAGATAAAAGAAACAAGTGCCAATGCTATTAAAGCACTTCAAGATAAAGGCATTGATGTAATAATGCTTACAGGCGATAATCACGATACTGCACAAGCAGTAGCATCAGAATTGAATCTGGCAGACTTTAAAGCCAGTATGTTACCAGAGGACAAACTCAAAGAAGTAGAAAAATTACAAGAAAATGGAAAAGTAGTTGCTATGGCAGGTGATGGTATTAACGATGCACCAGCATTGGCAAAAAGTGATGTGGGTATTGCTATGGGAACAGGAACAGACGTAGCTATTGAAAGTGCAATGATAACGCTCGTAAAAGGCGATTTAAATGGCATTGTAAAAGCACGAAATTTAAGCGATTCAGTAATGAAGAATATCAAGCAAAACCTATTTTTTGCACTTATCTATAACACATTAGGTGTGCCTATTGCTGCAGGTGTTTTGTTCCCGTTTTTCGGAATATTACTCTCGCCAATGATAGCGGCTTTGGCTATGAGTTTTAGCTCTGTTTCGGTAATAGCAAACGCATTACGATTAAGAACAATTAAAGTATAACTATAAATAAAAAACTAATGAAAAATCTAACCCTATTAATTGTAATAATGCTTACAATAGTGAGTTGCAAAAATGAAAAATCAAGTTCGGAAGAGCAAAAACATAATCATAACAACGCAACTGAAAAAGTAGAAGAGCCAAAGAAAAAACCGTTAAGTCCACATACTGAAACGATGGCAATGATAGGTGATGCCCATATTCATATTGATTATTCTTCACCAGGAGTAAGAGGACGAATCATTTTTGGAGGATTAGTTGGTTACGACCAAGTATGGCAAGCAGGCGCTCATATGGCTACCTGGATAGAAACCAATAAAGATTTAATCATAAATGGAGAAACGCTTCCTAAAGGGAAATATGGTTTTTTTACAATTCCATCAAAAGGCGACTGGACTATAATGATTAATAAAAATTGGGAGCAACACGGTAAAGATGAATATGACGAAAACGATGATGTAATTAGATTTAAAGTGACACCAACATTATCAGAAGAAATCACAGAACATTTAGAATATAAAGTCAACAAAATAGATGATAAAAGTGGAACTATTTCGATGGCTTGGGAAAAAGTTAAACTCGAGTTTCCTTTTGCAATTAAAAATTAGAAAATGGTAAACAGGCATACAGCTTTAAAAATTAGAAAAACCCACAGGTATTTGGGTCTCTTTTTAGGGATTCAATTC
>JBELHA010000090.1:0-4856 GCA_042091695.1 Flavicella sp. | reverse complement strand
TTGGATTTGCAATATATTTGTATTCCACCAAAAGAATTGCCAACAAAAACTGACATATACTATGAAAAAACACCTATTAAAAATTTTAGTTGTCATCCCTTTTTTATGTTGTCTTGCTGTTTTTGTTCATTATTACAAATTCAGATATATCCCACTTGTTGCCTCAAGAAACTTCGAAGATATTTCATTTAAAGACATAGAGGGCTACACAGACAAACTGAGTTACCAGCTATCTGACACAATACAAATAAGCCTGAATGCAAAAAAACGAGGCAAAGCATACATTACTAAATTGACCAACGGTGAGACTGTGATTGATTCTTTTTCTGTAAACATCTCAAAACAAATATTTGATGAAAAATCAGCAGAAAATGGTTGTAACTGGAGTGTTAGCAAGTCAATCGTTCTCGATAAAAATTATACTCCTGGCTATTATTCAATTGAATACAAATCAAATATAGAAAGTAGTTATTCCCATTTTATTATCGAAAATCATGCGGTTTCTAAAGTTGCCGTACTTGCTCCAGTAGCTACTTGGGTGGCCTATAACGATTGGGGTGGAAAATCACTTTACAACAATTATTTTGAATCTAAAACAGTCTATTATGTTAGTAGCCAAAGACCGTTTCAATCTCCTATAAACAAAGGAGAAGCTAATCTTTCTTCCTTTTTTATTGAAAATTATAAAGCAGCGTTGTTACCTGATTACTATCTTGAGACAGAGGTGGAGTTATTAAAAAACTATGACATCATAGTACTGGCATATCATTGTGAATATTTTTCGGAAAAGATGTACAAAAATCTTCGCCACTTGATTGAAAATGATAAAAAATCACTTATTTCTTTGGGAGGCAATCAGCTGTACTGGAAAACAAAATGGGACAGTGAGTATAAAGTTATGGAATGTAGAAAAGATTTGACCTCTTTTAGTGGTTCTACATTTGATTATGGTGGCATGTGGAGACACCATATCTTTCAATCTGAACACAGATTACTCGGAGTTCGCTTTACCGAAGACGGAATGCACAGTTACGCCCCTTATGAAGTTAAAAATCCCTCGCATTGGATCTACCGCAATTTAAATGTGAGTCAAGGAAGTGTTTTTGGAAAAACTGGAGTTAATGGACTACCCTTATCGGGTGGTGAAACTGATAAAATAGTTTCACTTAAAGACAATATGACCTTGTTGGCAAAAGGCCTTAACTGTACAGAACAAAATAATGACTATACAAGCATAGACGGTAATTGTGGAGAAAACGCAGGAGCTGATTTTGTAATCATTGAAAATGAAGGCTACTCAATTCTCTCTACAGGATCTATAGAAAGTGGTGCAGGTCTTGGTATAGACCCAATATTTACAGGGATGATTAAAAATTTTGTGGAGCACTACACAACAAGCAGTCCAAAATGACAAAATGACTCTTGTCTACTAATTATTCCTCCTTGCTAATCAACTTAATGGTTGGTTTATTTAGACAACAATCCCCAAAAGACAAAATCAGATATCACTACAATAGAGACCTCGACATTAAACACTCAAAACAACGTACACCAACTAAAACATGCTGTTTTACACTATTTTCTCCACTAAAAAAAAGGAGGGAAACCCCTCCTCATTATTGCCATTTTATTACTAAATAAAAAACTAAAATCATATATCAAAAATATCAATAGCAAAAAATATTACTCCCGAGAAAATGACCAGACCTGTCCTTTTGCACTTCCTCCCTTTCCATCATGAACAATCACATACCAATAATAACTTGTTTTAGAAGCAGTATTAACAGTTACCGATGTTTGAGTAGCAGCTGAAAGTATCTTTTGTGTAGGTGGATTTTCTGTTCCAAAGAAGAGATCATAAGCAAGAGTATCTTCTGAGTTACTATCAACAGCCTGCCATTGCAAAACAACCGAGTTTTGAGAAAGCACAGCCTCTTGTAAAGGGGCAATCAATTGCGGTGCATACGGTAAATGATTGCTCGTAGCAACCCCCTCCGTTTGCAATTGTCGAATGGATGAATATGCGCTTTCATTACCCAAATCATCTATTGCTTTTACCCTCCAATAATACACTTTTCCTTTTTCCAACTGCACAGTCATTGCATTTGCCGCAATAGTCAAACTTATGAGGTTTGAATTGAATGCAATATCCGTAGCATATTGAAACTCATAAGAAACACTTGTACCTGCATCAGTTGTTGGAGCAAACCATTCAAATGCAACGGTATTGTCAACACAAAAAGCAATATCATTTGGCACGTTTAAAACAGGGCTTTCTATCTCTGAAGTGTCTATAGCATCTTCTTCATTTTTACTACAAGAAAACATACAGAACAATAAAACACTTAGTATATATACACTATAATTTTTCATCTTTATTGTTTTATAATTTTTAAAATTATTGGTCTTGGCAAGTGTACTTTTACAAAATACACACCTGCAGGATAGTCAATAGTCATTGCTATTTTAGCATTTTCTACACTTTTATAGGTGTTTTGCAATAGGCTTCCTACGATGGAATACAACGTTACCTTTATGAGTTCCTCAGTCTGCGGCACACTTATTTCAAAAGTACCTCGAGTTGGATTGGGAGATGCTTTGACACTACTATACAAATCAATTGCTTTCGCAAATACCCCTTCACAAGCTTTCTCCGTTTTTACCTCTAACAAATCTCCATGCGAAACAGCTACTTCAAAACTAACTTGCATGGTTTCCAATACTTCAAGACCATTTACCAAAACATGGTATGGAGCTGTTCCTGCGCTTAGCTCAACTTTACTTGACTTGAGAGAAGAGACTGTTTTTGCTGCTATGCTTGTTGCAGGCATCACATCAAAAACATAGCATTGTGTGTAATTTTCAGATGGTATTTTCACACATAAATCATAGGTTCCTGCTGCCAAATTTGGAATAGACAATTGGTTGTTACTAAAATCATACGACTGTCCATTGAGTACTGCCTTATAAGTGTTGGCTGCTTTGGCCTGCACATACAACGCGCCATTTTCTTTTCCTTCACAACTTTCATCAGTTACTTCAATATCAAAATTGTCCGAAGGGATCTCAAAAGAACAAGCATCTCCTACCTTGTAATTGAAATATTTGGTAACCGCCATTCCCCCCGTAAAAGCAAATTTACAGGCATAACTAATAGTTTCCCCAACTGAAAAACCAGAAATAGTCTCAGAAAATGTATTTGCCCCTATTCCTTGCATTAACTTTTCAGAAAAAGGGTCTTTTCTAAACAAGTAAGCCACTACTCCTGTCTTGTTATCTAATAATTGGAAACTAATTTTGACGCGCGTACCTAAAGTCTCAAAAGTGACCTTGTACCCCGTATTAAAACTTCCCTCACTCGCTAGATTGCTTGTTTCAGAACAACGCATCAGTTGCGCAACCTCAACAGACACAGCATCAGATAGGGTTGTTGCCCCAAAATCATCAGTTGCCTTGGCTGTAATAGTTCGTGAACCCAGCGCTGCATTGCTCCAAGTAAATTGATATGGAAACGTGCTATCCTCTCCTATTTTGACCCCTCCATCATAAAATTCAACTTTGGTTACGTCACCATCGATATCAGAAACAATCGCCGTAATGTTTATATCCTCCCCTTGCACAAAAGAAGTTCCACCCTCAGGACTTGAAATGGAAACTGAAGGAGGCGCATTTCCTGTTTCAGAAACCAACACTTTTACCTGGTCTTTAGAGGTATATACCCCATCGCTTACGGTCAATTCAAAATTATAAACTCCTGCAACTAAATCAGAAATTTGAGGTTTTACAGCAGTTGCATTTGCAAAAACAACTTCTGTTGGCCCATACAACTGCTTCCAAGCATAGGTCAATGTTTGCCCTTCTGGATCTGTACTCGCAGAAGCGTCTAATACAGCTGATCCATCGCTAAGCAGTACCGAAATATTGGCTCCTGCAGCCGCAACTGGAGGTTGGTAATCCAAATCGGCCGTTTTTGTAAAAGTCATTTTACCCAAATTGAACTCACCGTTATCGATAACCAATCGCAATACCTGTTCTCCTTGTTCAAGTGGAACATTTTGAAGGGTTTTAGTCGTCCATACATCCCATTTGGTGGAGCTTGTAGATGCTACGTTTACTTTGTCACTAATTCTTTCCCCCTCCATTTCAAAATAAAAAGGTCCTCCCCCATTGGAATTTCCTGATGCACAACGGTACGCAATCGAATAATACCCCGCTTGTTGCACGTCTATAGTATATTCCAACCATTCTCCAGCTGCTAACCAACCTAATGTAGCTCCTTCGGAAGAAGCGTTTTCACTATCCACATATTCGTTTGATCGAAAACCTCCCTCGTTGTTTTGAGATAGGTCTAAATAGGAAATTCCTTGTCCTACTCCTCCTTCAAAAGCATCATAATGCCCCGCTTCGAAGGTACCAGGAATTGCTATTGGAGTTCCCAAAAAAGGAACTTGATCTCCCACGATCACGGTCACTGTATTGGAAACATTGAAATTGTTTTCTTTGTAGATTCTAGCATAAATACCATGTACTCCCAAAGAAAGGTTGTCTGCTTTCCATGTATATGGACTGCTAGTATCTTCTCCGAGCAAATCATTGCCATTGTAAAACGCGACTTTGGTCACCCCTTGACTTTCCGTTTCTAGAGTTATATTGACACTTCCTCCTGTGTAGGCTTGGTCAAAATTTGAAGTGAGGGTTCCCGATACTGCAACATCTTTACTGGTCGCCATTTTTCCAGACGCTACCTCCAATGTCGCACCATCAGAAAAGGTCACCGTTAAAGGTTGTGCCGTATAATTGTGCGCCACATAAATTTTTTCTCCCTCCTTTTCAAAGACAGTTGCAATAGGATAATC
>JBELHA010000089.1:0-5029 GCA_042091695.1 Flavicella sp. | reverse complement strand
CCAACTTTTGGAATCTACTGCTTGTGAATGAGCATTTATAGAGATAAATAAAATAAAAAGGGTACTTAAGAATTTATTCATAAATTTTTGTGATATTTTAATTTTTCGTGCTTTTAAATTCAATTACCAGGACTTGCAAATACAAATTCCGATAACCCTGTGTCTTTGTATTTTGTCCCTTTGTATACGTCGACTATTTCAAATTTTAGAATGTCTCCATCTTTTGCATAAATCTTACCGTTAGGATAGAAATTAGGTTCATTGAAAAGTTTTCTTAAATCTAGACGCTGGTATTGCCAAGTGTCAATTAATTCAATCATACATACTGCAATATTATTATAATACATTTTCAATGTTTTAATTCTAGAATTTTCAATCCAGACTTTCTCTGATTTACAATACCCATTAAAAATTTCAATTACTCCGTAGAAATTATAAACTTTCCCAAACCCTTCGTAATTTTCCTTCCAGTCAAACTCGATTGTGAATGATTCACCAATTCCATAATCAGTATTTCCCTCAATCCATGCAGTTGTCACATCTAAATCATGAATGTTTTCAATAGAATATTCATTTTTTCCTTGTGGTTTTAATGTTGAGTTAGCTTTTGGTTTACCAATAGGTCCTGAGTGAAACCCCCAACGTTCACCATGTATTAAGTTCTGCAATTTTTCAACATGAGAAAAATCAGATGCGTCTGATTTTTCTCATGTTGAAATAGTTTCTAACTTTATATTTTGTCCAAATACAAGATTTGAAATTAGAATTGATACGATGAGAAATCCTTTCATAGCTTATTAGGTTTCTTAACATGGAGCGAAGCATCAGTATACAGTGCACGTTGTTAACATTATCCATGTAATTTGGAAGGACCAGCTGATCTTTACCAATTTTATTTAATTTTATTCACTCAAAAGTATGTTATTTATATATCTAAAAAAATTGTATGCATCAAATAAAGGCATATTTTTTAAAGTGAACTTTACAATTGTGAGTGCGATTATAATATTTCAAGTATTTAGAACACTATAAAACCTTGTATTCATCCTTAGATGCTGTAATTAGGAAGCATAACTGTAAAAATTACAAATGTTTTTTATTTAGAATAAATCTAAACAGATGTATTTGTGCTGTTATTGAAATTCAAAGGCAAAGCTGCTTTATGAGGGCTTCAGTAGCTCAGAGTCAATATGTATTTCAAGTCAACAGGATTAATTATCAACTAAAACAGTATAGATGAAACGGTTTACAATTTTTTTAGTATTCATAAGTTTAATGCATAATGTGAATGCACAATACGCTTCTGAAAATGTCTTCCTAGGAAGAGAGTTTTGGAAAACAGCTACTACCGTTGCTGAGGTAGAACAAAAAATCAAAGAAGGTAACGATCCTGTTGCTCAAAATAGGTGGGCTTTTGATGCGGTGTGTTATGCCATTTTAGAAAATGCACCACTGCCTATCAAGGAATACCTGCTTTCTATTGAAGGTAATGAGGTGGATAAAAATACCCATGACGGAAGAAATTTCTTGATGTGGGCAGCATACAAAGGCAACCTTCCCTTGATGAAAGTATTGTTAGAAAAAGGATCCGCTACGGATATTGTAGATAACCACTGCTACAACTTGATGACATTCGCGGCTGTTGCGGGGCAAAAGGATACCAAGGTATATGATCTGTTGTTAGATAATGGGGGTACGGTTTCAGATACTAACAGAGAGGGAGCCAATGCTTTACTTCTTTTAGCACCACACCTTAAAAAAGAAGATACTGCTTTGATTGCCTATTTTGAGAAAAAGGGACTTGATTTTCGAGTACTGATACTGATGGAAATGGTATGTTTAATTATGCAGCACGTATGGGGAATACATATGTGATGGACATGGTAGTCAAAAAAGATACTGAAAAAAGCTATGTACAGCCCAATAAAAAAAATGGAAATGCTATGTTGTTTGCAGCCAAAGGGTGGAGGAGAACCGCTAATGACCTCAGTACTTTTACATACCTCGATAAATTAGGAGTACCAGCGAATATTGTAACCGAATCTAATCAGACACCACTACACGCATTGGTATACAGTAATAAAGATCCTGAAATTGTTGATTTTTTTGTTGGTAAAGGAGTGGATGTGAATCAGGAAGACAATGAAGGGAATACGGCTTTTCTAAACGCGGTATACGGAAAGAATACAGCAATCATTAAAAAATTAATGCCATTGGTGAGTGATGTAAATTATTCTAATAAGAAGGGGATGTCTGCCTTGTTGTATGCAGTTAGAAATGCAGATACCCAAAGTTTTAAGGAGCTAGTAGCACACAAGGGAGATATTCACAGCAGCGATGCAGAGGGACACAATATGCTCTACCATACTTATGAAGTTTACAGTCCTCAAAACCAAAAGGCATTTGATTTTTTTGTACAACAGGCAAAGGATCATAAGGTGACTGTTGCTCCTGATCTTGCTGGGAATAACTTGATTCATCTGGCGGTTAAAAATCAGTCTGAATATTTGTTGAAACAAGCAATTGCGCAAGGAATAGCAATCAATCACACCAACAAGCAAGGCTTGAGTCCATTGCATTTGGCAGCTATGAAGTCCAAAACAACCACTTTGCTTAAAAGTCTGATAGCAGAAGGGGCAGATTTGTCACAGCAAACAGATTTTGAAGAGTCTGCATATGACCTAGCTCAAGAAAATGAATTGTTAAAAGGACAAGATCTTTCATTCTTAAAAGAAATTTAAATCAAAAAACTCATGCAAAAAAGACTGTTAAAATTTGGACTGTCTGTCCTAGCTGTATTTCAGTTGGTTGCTTTTACGGCACCACCTTCTAAAAATTACAAATGCATGCTACAGTTGGTGAATTATCAAGGAGAGGGCGCTTATATCATTGTATCTGTATTGGATGCGGAAGGTCAGTACCAGGAAACGCTTCGTGTCATTGGTAAAGACGCACAATGGTACCCTGACTTAAAAGAGTGGTATGCCTATTTTAGCGCTTCAAAACAAGCCGTTGATGGACTTTCAGGGGCTACAATTTCTGGAGGTGAAAGAACGGTGTTTTCTTTCAAACTCAACGAAAAATATATGGATTCTAACCACATACTAAGAATAGAGACTGCAGTAGAAGACCAAGAGTACCATATTGACGATGTCAAACTACCGATTCTTTCGGATGCTTTTTCAGGTAAAGTGGAAGGTTCAGGTTATGTGCGCTATATCAAGCTGCTAGAAAAATAAAATTCAAACCCTAGTGTATGTGTTTTATAGCGGTTATAAATAAATAAAGAGAGGTCTCAAAATGAGACCTCTTTTTTTACAAGCGTTCTTTACCCCAAAAAAGAACGCATTGCAATGATTTTAGGTGTTTGCTTATTTGAACGAATAACATACTTTTTACAAAACCAACTATTGTGCCATTTATTGTTTCAAGTGCTCATCATTCTTTTACAATAGCATTGCATCCCTCAACTATTGTTGTAAAAGTCTTTTCAAGGGTACTATAAATTAGATTTTTGAAAATTAAATGCTAGAAAGTTTGTTTGTTAAGTGTATACACAATTTTATATGTGAAATAGGACTCTTGTTTTTTTAAGTGAATCTATATATTATCGGACATATTTTGTTTAAAAGATGTGGTGCGAGCATGTAAGTTGTTCAACCTATTTGACGCATCCTATTTATATCGATACTATTGCTTATGAAAACAATACTCAACACGACCCAGCTCCAATTTAAGAATGGAGAGTTTCTAATAGACCTAGTGCAAGATACTGATGGGCAACTTGCTGTTGCGGTTCTGGAGGAAAGTTTGCATTCAGGTATTCCAGATACTATTTTGGAATTGACTCCATCAATGCTTGTGGGGTTTTTAAAAGTATTTCACAATTACCTAGCTCAATTACCACCCGAGACTTTAAAGGGGATTGTATATGGATCAAGTTCAGACGAACTAAAAATACAACATTTCTATCTAAAAGGAATCTCTATTGAGGCTATTGCCCAGCAGATGGATTACAGCAATGATTTGGTTGCGATAATTTTGAAAAACAAAGGTTTTGAGTTGGTGGAAACCAAACCTCCTAAACGAACTTATTGGAAATACAAAAGAAAGAGGAGTTAAGGGAGAAGCTACATTTTAAATTAAGTGAACACGGGTTTGTTTTTTCACATAAAGATTAATAGAACTAAAACAATATAAAATATATATGCACCATATTTATAATTAAATCGTATTTTTTTGTCAAAGTACAAATAGATAAGATTGTAAATCCAAATAGAAAGGCGATTTTGCCAATGTGTTTTTCTTTTTCAACATTTGTATTTATGTAATACGGATTTGATAATGATTCTTTATGAATTCCAATTTCCCAAGCTTGAATTTTTTCCTTATTGCTTTTATAGAAATCATTTTCATCAATTTTTATCCATATTTTCTGATTTTGCACCAATAGTTTTTTTGATTTCTTTATGGTCTAATGATTTGTAAACCCAACCAGAAATATGAAAAGGTTGAACGAATTCTTTAGTGTAAATAGATAAATTGTAATAGGTAGTTCCTTTTATAGTATGTTGTTCATATGTCGGGAGCTTCGAAATTGTAATTTCTATTTTTTTAGATTTTTTTCTGTAAGAGTTGTAATGTTTATAAAGCCATAGATTCCTATTGCAATTCCCACTATTGCATAAAAAATTTTGATAAATCTCGTTTCTTTTGGATTGAGCTTTTTTGACATTTAATGTTTTTTTGATTTCTGGTGTTGTGTTTCTGAATTGTTATTAGTAAAAATTCAGAAATTAAGACTAGAATAATTCAAACAAATAGCGAATGCCAAATCCCCAAAAAGCGAAAGCTTTTTGGGGTTTTA
The DNA here is from genome assembly GCA_042091695.1 of Flavicella sp. Lineage (GTDB taxonomy): Bacteria > Bacteroidota > Bacteroidia > Flavobacteriales > Flavobacteriaceae > Flavicella. The sequence goes on along the minus strand of JBELHA010000089.1, from coordinate 162 downwards.
TTATTTGTATAATTTAATATCAGGATAAATAATATTCAATCGATTCCACGATGAGTTCTGTAGGAACCTTGCAGTCAATCTCACAGGTTTCAAGTGCTGAAAGTAAGACAAAATTTACTTGACCGTTGAGGTTTTTCTTATCGTGTTTGAGCAATTCCAAAA
>JBELHA010000088.1:0-5165 GCA_042091695.1 Flavicella sp. | reverse complement strand
ATCGGTTCCGAAAATCAAATGACAGCTAGCTATTTTTTAGACTGTGTTGAGAGCTGTGTTTTGGTTGTAGCCAACGACAATACTGGAAACGAGATGCTTAAAAACAATGCTAAATTTCAGGAACTCGCTCAACTAATTTTACAAGAAGAAATTCTGAAACAGCAACAACAATTTATAGCATATCAATCAAGCACTCCTTAGGAACGTTACCTTAATTTACAAAAAACAAGACCTGATTTGATAGAGAGAGTGCCACAATTTCAACTTTCTAGCTATCTAGGTGTAAAACCCGAATCTTTGAGTCGCATTCGAAAACGCATCATTGAAAAGCAACGTAAAGGCTGATGCCATAGCCTGACCTTAGTGTATGACTCAAATCGAAAAATAATTTTGTACATGTAAAACAGCACAAAAAACAGTTTGTGCTGACACAAACTGTTTTTTTGGACACTACATTCAAATAGCTTTGTTTACTTTTTTCCCAATAAGGATAACAATCCATCAGAAAGCGTTCCACGCCAGTTGACATAACTATGTCCACCATTGAACTCGCGATACTCTACTTGATATCCTTTCAGTTCAAGGATGGAATGAAACTCTCTGTTCATACCGAGCATACTCGCTCCTGCATCGTAGCGACCGATATCCATATAGAATTTAATTGGCAATAGTGGACTTTGCTTGTACTTTTCAATCAATTTTCCAGGACCCGTTGGATACATCCAATGGTTTTCATCGGACGATCCTTTGATCCAATAAGAGCCCGATTGCGAAAGCACATTTCCAATCACATTGGAATGATTCAAAGCGATATAGCTTGCTGCAAACCCTCCTCTACTCGAACCAGCGAGTACCACATCTTCTGAAGCTTCTGAAATACTATAATTTTTACGAGCCCAGGGCAGTAACTCTTTTGCAATAAAATTAGAAAAAGTAGCACTGATCAAATCTTTGTTCCTCTTTCCCATCTGCCAAACCAAGATAGCAACCGTGGGCTTTAATTTATTTTCTACATTTAAATTATCCAATATCGTTGGAGTTGGTACTGGAGCTTCTCGATTTGGTCTGGCCCCGTATGCTTCCCCGTCAAAGATCACTAATAAATTGTGTTTTTGATGCGCATCATAGTCCGCAGGAGTATACACTGTGATTTTTCGCTCTTCATCTAAATAAGTACTTTGAAGTGAAGTTACTTTAAGCTCTCCTTGGAGAGCAGCTTCTCTTTTTGTGATGTAAGACTGCTTAGGCGCCAAAGGCATAACAACGGTTCCATCGTACACATGATCAATTTGCCTGTATTGAACCTCAGCATTGGTACCTGCCTTGTGAAATTTAAAATGGTTGAAACCATAGTTGAAACGTGCATCTTTGGCTACTCTGTGCGAAGCAAAATGAAGTTTGGTAGTCCCCAATTGGTGGAATCGCAAGCCTAAAAAATCAGGTCCTCCACTTTGCATGACATAATCAGTGTCGGTTTCTAACGTGTAGAAATAAGTTACCAGCATTTCTTTTTCTGCTCCTTCGATCTCTTCTATAAGATGTCTTTCTGTATTTTTTGAAAGAAAGGCATCGACAGCGTTTTTATCTTGCAAAGAAGCTTCCCACAAATCATACAATTGTTTGGATTGAATTTCACGCTTCGCAATACGCTTTGCATTTTCAGACAAACTCAAGATGTTTTTAACTTGCAATTTGTAATCACCCGAATTTGTCTCTTCCTCAAAAAGAGTGACCAATAGTTTGAAATTCCCATTGTGCTCTGCAATAAGGTCAATGTTTTCAATTTTTCCCCACCCGTCAATCTTGGACACTTGTACACCACTATCATCTTGAATTTCAATCACTACATCGGCACTCTCTTGAACCACCTCTGCAATCAATGCCTCACCATTCTGCAAATATATATTGTAGCTATGTGTTTCTCCCGGTGCAATAGATTGCGTTATAATGGATCCATTTTTTAGTGTGATTTCTTTGTTTTTTTTAGGGTTAGCATTTGAAAAACTGACATTTAAAGTCAATAAAACAAACAACAATGATTTTAAAAATAGGGCATTATACATATAGTAATTTTAGTTTTGTAGATTGAAATTCATCTATTAATGTTTTTTTAAGGAATCAAACGATGCTGTTATTTTTGTTGATTTTCCATTGCAAAGCATCTATCACAATATAGGAAGTCACCCCTATTTCTATGAAAGAAAACAATAGATAATACATACTTGGTTTGCCAACAAACAAAGTTGCTCCTTGTGCAAATGTAGCAATCGTTCCACATATAATTTGAATCCAACGCAGGGACTTTTCACTTTTGATTACAATAGGAATAAATACATTGATCAAAGGTATTTGCATGTATGCACCTGCAATTGCCAAGAAGGTGGGTGTTATAGCCATACCATTTACGAATCCAGTTTGGTATTGCGTCAAAAGGTTTTCATCCATCAAGCTCATAATATCGGCATAGAGGTAATTGAGCGAAGTGAATATCCATAAACTCGCATATTTTAAACGTCTGTTTGACAACATAGTATTGTTTTTTTTAATTGTTAAAGGTTTGTGTTTTGTATTCTTTGGCAAATCTGCAGCTGAAATTTTTCACCTGCATTGACTATGGTTAAGAAAGTTGTGTTTTTCAAAACACTCAGTGTTTTTTTAAATAATTATAATAAAAACAATCATAGACCTCTATAATCATCAAACTACTAGAATTAATTTGCATAAATTTACAAATCAAATTCAGTGAAGGTTTAAGCAGCCTATTTCCTTCAAAAAAACACCTATTGAATCAAACCTATTAACTATGTACCTACCAAAGGTTTATAAAACCAAAGATTTCGAGATTCTCAAAGAAATCATTGCTGACAATGCTTTTGCGAGCTTGATCGTACACCAAGACAAAATTTTGACTACCAAATCCATGATGCTTGTCAATGAGGATACACCTGACAACTTTTATATTGAGACCCATTTGCACAGGGCCAACCCAGTTGCCAAATGCATCGTTCAATCAGATCAGGAAGTTTTGTGTGATTTTACGGGTGCTTCCTCTTATATTTCTTCTTCTTGGTACGATCATATAAATGTATCTACTTGGAATTACGAGGCGGTTCAAATATATGGTAAGGTTGAGATTATGAATGACGAGGAATTGTACCAACACTTGGTAAAAATGACACATAAGTTTGAATCCAAGCAAAAATGTCCTGTATTTGCTGATACCATTGGAGAAGCTTCTATTCGAGATGAAATGAGAGGTGCCATCGGTATGAAAATTATCCCTACGGAGATAAAAATAAAGCAAAAGCTTTCTCAAAACAGGGATAAAAAAAACTTAAAAAACATCATTGAAACCTTAGAGAAATCTGAGTCTTCTTCAGACAATACTATGGCGGAAAGAATGAAGAAATACCATTTGTAAGAGTAGTTTTACACAATTGTCTCCTTTACAATTCCATGCTACAGATAATAGCCAAACTTTTGGTTTGCTCACAAATATGCAATTTTTAAAAGTTTCATTAGTTAAATTTCACTAATTTAATGAGGATTGTTAAACCATCTCTTTTAAAAAAAAGTCTTAGTAAGCATGAAAAAAAATGTACTTCTTTATCTTGTATTTGCGCTGTTATCAGGATGTGACAATTCAGACACAAACATCTCAATTCCACCAGTTCAAAAAGGAAAAACCACAAATGAAATCATTGTCAACGGTAATACAAGGGACTATATCATTTACGTACCTGAGCATTACTCTGTAGATACTCCACTTCCGCTCCTACTGTCCTTTCACGGAACCTCTAGTACCATGGAATACAACTACGAGTATACCCAATTCAGTCTCTTGGCAGAGCTTGAACATTTTATCGTAGTACATCCCAATGGAATCGACAATAATTGGATCATAAACAACCAGGACAATATTGACATTAACTTTGTAGAATTGCTATTACAGGAGCTGCAATCCAAATACAACATAGACAGTAAACGTATCTATTGTACAGGCATGTCAAGAGGTGGTTTTTTCAGTTTTAATTTAGCCTGTAGGATGTCAGATCAAATAGCTGCCATTGCCTCGGTGACAGGATCAATGTATGGTTTGGGAATTAATCAATGTAGTCCGACTAGGCCGGTCAGTATTCTTCAAATTCACGGAACAGAAGATAAAATCGTTTCCTATGAAACGGTTTCGAGTGTTTTGAGTTATTGGATTGACCACAACAAAACAGATACGAACCCTATCGAAAATAATCTTCCAAATACAGATACTGAAGACGGGAGTAACGTAGTTCAATATCGCTATACAAACGGCACAAATGGTGTTGAAGTACAGCATTTAAAAATAAATGGAGGTGGTCACGAATGGCCTGGACACAGGGGGAACATGGACATCAGTGCAAGCTCAGAGGTTTGGAGTTTTTTAAAACAATTCGACTTAGACGGTAGCATCGAATACTAATATCAAGCTACTTCCCTTTTTGACTAAATTATGTATCCTATAAAAAAAGTGGAAATATTCGAGTCTTTCATTTTATAGTGTCAGCAAAAAGTATATTTTTATGATAGTTAATTGTGAAGATAGTAGCCTATCGCATATAGCGTTATAAGAACGATACTATCTGCCCTTTTTAAATCCAAATCAACCACTAAAACTCAAATTGACATGAAAAAAATTACATTTGTAATAGGACTGTTATTACTTATTGGCTGCTCTTCAAAACCAGAAGACACTATTGTATCCCATTTTTTAGAAGATGTGAAAACACTAGAAAAAACTACATTCGCCAACCCTATTATTACATTCAAAGAAGCTGCCTCAACAGAAGCCGACAAAACGATTGAATTTAACAGAAAAAACATAAAGGAAATGCTGACAGTTGCCAAAGAATACAAGCATTGTGTCATCACTACTGCAAACCATACAATTGTAAAAGTTACAGATCTCAACGATTGTAGAAACTCAGGTTCTTGGTCTACCTGTATGCCGAAAGGAGAAGGATACCTCAAAAAAGGAGCATTGGTATACAAACAAAACTATATCAATAACATCATTGGATTGGCAGATACTCAAGAAAGAATAGCTTATTTATTCTATTAGAGAGCAGCCAAAATTTTTATAATTAAAACAGCAATTCGCACAGCCTTTTTAAGGTAGATTGCGAATTGTT
>JBELHA010000087.1:0-5540 GCA_042091695.1 Flavicella sp. | reverse complement strand
TTTTTTAGAAAATTACAGTGCAGCAATAGTAGATTATAATACTGCATTAAAATTAGATACCTCCAACACTGAAATATATGTTGACAGAGGTAATTCACAGTATAATTTAGAAAATTATACAGCTGCCATAATTGATTACAATGAAGCTATTAGGTTTGATCCTGAAAATCATTTGGCGTATTTGAATCGCGCAGATACGAAATACCTATTAAAAGATTTTAACGGAGCAATTGCTGATTATACTAAAGTTATTGTATTCGACACTAACAATGTAGAAGCTTATTTTGGAAGAGCTTTTGCAAAATGGATAGAGAAAGATTACCAAGGAGCTTTAGATGATTATTCCAAGACTATCCATTTAGATAGTTTATACAAAGATGCTTATTTGGGTAGAGCAGAAGTGAAATACGATCTTAAAGATTACAAGGGAGCTTTGGATGATTATGATACAGTTATAGCACTGGATTCACTTAATGTAACTGCGTTGTATAATAGAGGAAATTGCAAAATTGAGCTAGAAAATTATGAAACCGCACTGATTGATTTTAATAGAGTTGTTGCATTAGATCCTTCCTATGAGAAGGTTTACATGTATCGAGGATTTTGTAAACTTCAATTAAATGATATTGAAGGAGCTAATTCTGAATTTAGCAAAGCTATTACGTCTAATTCTTTAAATGCTACAGCTTATTTTTACAGGGGGTTTGGAAAGTATGATTTGGGAAAACTCAACATTGCTTTGGAGGATTTTAACAAGGCTATTTCAATAGATTCTATGGATATAGATTTCTATGTGAAACGAGCAGATCTCAAATACGAATTGAAAGACCACAACGGTTCAAAGGAAGATTATACGAGGGCTATTAATTTAGATTCGAACAATGTAGCTTCTTTTTATGGTAGAGCAGAGGTCAAATACGAATTAAAAGATTACAAGGGGGCTATTGATGATTATTCTAAAACTATCAATTTGGATCCAACCCATGTTGATGCTTTTTATGGCAGAGCTTACGCTAAGTTTTTTTGGGGAGATTATAGGGGTGCAATTGTTGATTTTGACAAATGCATACGTCCAGTAGCAGAACATTCAGATACTTATTTTAAGCGTGCTTACGCAAAATCTCATATAGGAGACGCTGTTGGCGCTATTGAAGACTATACAACTACAATTTCATTGGATCCATCCTATGTGGACGCGTATTACAATAGAGGAATAGAAAAACAAGAAACTGATGATCTTGAGGGAGCTTGTACCGATTTTAAAAAAGCCGCCGAATTAGGCGATGTGGATGCAATAGATCTGTTGATAGAGAACTGTGATTAATGTATACGATATAGTCATCATTTTATGCAAAAAAGCAGAAATATAGCATTTGAAATTGAAGGATTCCGAGAAAAAAACACTGTTTTTCATTGTTGACTTTAGAGTACCTAATATTAAAAACTCCTTACAAACATCGTTTGTTAGGGTTTTCTGTTTTATACAGGTTTTTATTCCAAGACTAGTTTTTGATTTGAAACAATAAAGTCAAAGGACAAATCGGACAAGCTTTTTCCGTCTACCGTTGCATTCCAAGAACCGTGACCCCTTCCTTGCAATGGATAAAATACATGGTCAATACCATGGTTTTCACAGGTGGTTTTGAGTTCTTCAGCACTGCTAAAGGGTACTGTAGGGTCTTCCGTTCCATGGGCGATAAACAACGCAGGGGAATCGGAGTCAAACCTCTGATACCCGTAAATGACTTCTAGTATTTCTAAAGACCTATCTGACCCCCAAAAATCGATGATAGTTTGCACTTCGTAGCTTTGTGAAAGATTGGTTGTAGATAAAGTGTTGTCTATCGATTCACTAATTTCGTCTTTAAAATCATTTAAACTCGATACGCCAACTCCAATAGAGGTAGTAGCTCCCGCCGATCCACCACCTACGGTGATATAATCTGTATCTATATGATAAGTTGCTGCATTGGCAATGATCCATCGCAATGCTGCCTTGGCGTCTCTATGTGCAGGATACATGGCTAGTAGTTGTCCTAGGTCTTCCGCAGGGACATCGGTTGTGGCATCAATCCAATCTTGAGGTACAGTACCTTTGTCTCCTCGCAACCTGTAATCAATAGAAAATACAACAAAACCTCTACCTGCAAAATAGTGAGCCATAGCAACCAACGATTCCTGTTGTTTGCTACCACCTGAAAATCCACCTCCGTGTATCAGTAGGAGTAAAGGACGATTTTTTAAATCGTTTTTGGGAATATATGCATCCATGACTAAGGGCATAACAGTGGCGTTGGCACTGTTCAAACTTTCATGGCTAAGTCCTTCCGCATAAGAAATGTTTTCAGTGACATTGACCTCATATGCCACTTCTTGTTTGACAAGGGGAACTTGATTTGCGACAGGGGCTATTTGAACTTCGTCTTTGTCACATGCACTGAACACTAATACTATTGCTAAAAGAGCTAAACATTTATTCTTCATGGTGTATGAATTTAACAATTGCTAAGACTCTGTGTATGACCAAAGGTTTAATATATGAATTAAAAAACAAACGTGTAAGTATATGTAAAGATGCACGAATCAAAGTTTAGCAATCGTATTCATTGCAAGCTTTGAAATGAGCTCATATTCCTCAAGATTAACTTTCCAATGCAAAGAAGAAAGCTCAATTCTTTTTTACAGTCCTGTAACCGTTAAAAATAGTCAAAGTATTTACCAACCATAATAAGCAGACAAACCACTTGTTAATTGTGTATTCTAATATGAGTTGTTTTATTTTAAGTGATACATAGATTCAAAAAAAATCACTCGAGTTTTGATATAGAATGAAGCCAAAGACTTATGTATTTAACACCAAATTCAAGAGTAATTTTTTCAATTGAAGTCTACTATTATTAGGGTAAAAGTCTACATGACTGCTTTGACTTTCGATGCACTTTTTTTTTAAGTGTAGTCCTAAATTAATTAGTTTCAAATTCTCGGATCATTTTGAGTTTACTTTTTTGGATAAAACCTTTGATAAGTCCAATAAACCAAGGTACCGAATAGCCTTTTTTATGCAGGTGATTTGCGCCGAAATGGTAAATAGCTTTGTTGCCTTTGATGCCATGACCGTCGAGCAATCGGTTGTAAAAATTAAAGAGACATCCAATGAGGATAAGTTCTTGTAAATCTTCTTCAGTCCAACCTGCCTCAAATACTGCATCGGCATCTTGCTGTGTAATCTTACTAGCGGAAAGTGTTAGTTTCTTGAGATACTGAAAGAGTGGTTTTTCCTGTTCTTCAATTGGAGCTTTGGAAATGTCTTCCAACAAGGACTCAATTATTTCTGGTGAAATCCCAAAGTTTTCCGCTACTGATACGTGAGAACCATAGCAAAAACTACAAGCGTTAAGACCTGAGACATAAGCGGCAAATAGCTCTTTTTGACCGTAACTGAAATTTGATTTTCCTCGCATAATTTTTTGTGAGGCTTTGTCCAAGGGACCCAATCTCTTACGATCGTTCCAAGTGATGTCTGTAATGTCCGACAGGTCATTTAAATGTTTGAAAAATGACATAGTTTTCTTTTTTAGTAATTTTTAAATTGTGCTTTTAGGATGTTATTAGTATCTTATTTGGAGTTAAATATTCCTACTAGTAGTACTATAAATGAGGCCAATGAGGACAATGTTCTTAGTGTATGTAGTCGATTCCACAGGCTTTCGTAATAATTTCTAAATTCGGTCAATTCTGTCTTGTTAAGCGCAGATAGTTGCAGGGCTTCTAAAGCATTGTTCAGAGGTACATTGCCAAAGGCGGTTACCCCAAAAGTTCCAATGCTGTAAAGAATTGTAGCTGCAGTTATATACCAAAATACAGAGGTGTCATTGTAGTGCAAGATTGTACTCAGTACAAGTGTTAGTACACTTCCAAAAAATACAATAAAGAAGACAGGATTTAAGATTTCTTTGTTGATGCTTTGCATGGTTTCCAAGTAGGTAAAGTCACCTACTTTTTTAGTCCCTAAAATCACAGAAACAGACCAAGCAAAGAAGAAGCCTGTAGCGAGTGCATTCAACAAAACAGTTATAAATAAAGTGGTAGTTTTCATGCTTTTATTTTTTTAGTCAAATAGGTTCCGACATACAATACAACGAAATACAATTCAACTGCAATTGTATAAAACATAGGGTCTCCAAAAAAGTAGCATGACTACCCCCGGTTGGAAATATAAATAAAGGTACTGTGATCAAAGCATCTAACAAGGCAGCGACTAGTACAAATGTAAGTGCCAAAATTGATGGGTTTATGTAGCTTTTTTTGTAGAAAAAATAGGTTCCTATACCCGCACTAGGTAAGATGCCAAATGCTAGAAAAAGGTTGGATTGTAATTCAGTATCTTCTAAGAAGGGTATGTAAAAGGATACGAGGTAAAAACTGACACCTAATATCCATGTGAGTAGGGCTGACAGAGTGCTGAATGTTATTTTGTGAATCATAATTGATATTTTGAATTATGATACAAAGCTACGTCAGCAATATGCTAGCTACTTATTCGGAAAGAATTATGATTTATTCGAAAGGAATTTTACACTTGACTAGGTCTGTAGCCAAATTTTTTTTCAAAGGCGTTCGAAAAAGACCCCAAGCTGTCGTAACCTACTGACCAGGCAGCCTCTTGAATTGTTTTTTGTTCGTTTTTGATCAGGTTGTAGGCTTTTTTCAAACGTTCATTTTGTAGGTACTTAAAGACAGGAATACCAAACTGTGCCTTGAATGCTACTTTAAGTTTATTTGTGTTGATGCCCACTTTATGCGCTAGCTCTGTCAAGGAGGGTGGGTTTTCTAAATCGGAGACTAAAATTTCTTGAGCCAAATTGATCTTCTCCAACTGAGATGTATCTAGGGTTGATTTTTTTTGCTGAGCCAGTTGTCCAAAATAATGCGAAAGCAGTGCTGTCATATGACTTCTATAGAAAAGCATTTTTATTTCGTTTTCGTAGGTGTTGCTGAAAAACTGTTCGATCAGTTGGAACATTTCAGGGTTCATGTTCAACACAGGACCTTCTACAAAATGATCTTTTGGTTGTGTCAATTCTTGTAAAAACTTTTCTAAAAACAGCCCTTCTCCATTGGGAAGTTTGTCGATGTTTTTTACTGCAGTCGAGATAACAATACAACGAAGTGATTTCAGTTTGGAAATATGGTGTTCAAATTGCACATTACTATCTGCATAAAATGACAGTACCATGCCTTTGGTGTGTTTGTATTTTTTAGTATTGCCATTAAATTTTACCGAAAGCCCTACATCTCCATCACTGTAAAAAGCAATCCCAATTACAGGTTCGTCAAAATAACAGGTGTCAATTGTATTTTTGTCGGAACTAGCTTCTTCCAGCAGGATAGTACAATCTTGTATGTCGATGATTTCTCGATTCATATTTTTGTGTCAACGGGGTAAAATTTGGTATTCACACCCTAGATTTTTTGCTTTTAAATAAACAATTCGCAATCTACCTTAAAAAGGCTGTGCGAATTGCTGTTTTAATTATAAA
>JBELHA010000086.1:0-5558 GCA_042091695.1 Flavicella sp. | reverse complement strand
GGTTACAAAATAATGGGATCGCGTTTTGCTGAAAAAGCAATTGAACTTATTGAAAGGTTTTAGTTTTTTAAAACCCAATCCAATCAATTTAGAACATTTCTATTTTAAAAGTTATGAATCTAAAACATTGAGTGTTGTTGAGTTATATTCAATTTTAATCGTTTTTAATTATTTATTATTTACTTTTAGTGTGTTTTTTTTGCGAATATAAAATGTTTTTTAAGTATTTCGTGTTGTTTATTGATTTTTTAATTTATTTTTGCCAAAAAAATTAAACCATAGATTTATGAAAAAAATAATATACATTTTTTTAGTCGCTATCTTGAGTAGTTGTGCGAGTAAATACAATTTGTTACAACCTGAATTGGCAAATTACAATACAAATACCTCGATAAATGATGGTATTGAAATTTCTTATGAACACAATAGTCTGAATAAAAACTATGGAAAAAAGGCGAATCAAAAAGATATAAGGATTGTTTCGGTCAAAATAAAAAATAATAGAAAAGAAGCCATACAACAAGGAAAGGACTTTAAATTGGTTTCTTCGTCAGACAACAACCTACTAATCATCCCTCCTCACGAAGTTTTTGTAAGTATCAAACAGCGACCTGCTTCGCATTTGTTGTATTTATTATTAACGCCTTTAAAACTTTTTAGAAATCAAGTGAATGAATATGGAGTGCCAGAAAGCGAAGAAATATTTCCTATAGGATATATCTTAGGGCCAGCCATTAGTATTGGGAATATGGTTGCTGCGAGCAATGCCAACAAAAAACTCAATGAAGAACTCAAACTTTATGATATTCAAAATACAGTCATCAACCCAGGTCAAACAGTCTATGGTTTGGTTGGAATTAGAAGTTTTGGTTTCCCTAATATTACATCTCAATCTCTTTATTAATGAAGTGTTTTAAATATGTAATAGGAGTTTGTAGCTTGCTATTGTTTGTGAGCTGCGGAGTGACTGGTAAGTTTTATAAGACTGAAAGTAAAATCACAGATACGTCGGTCTTGAGAAGTTTCGATCTAGAGGAGATAGACAATCCATTTCCTGAGAATAGAGATTATGTAGACTTTACCTCATCTTTGAAATACGAACTAATCTCTGAATTAGAAAAACAAGGATTTGTTGTCGATACAGAAGCACCCAATTTTAAGATAGATATAGAGGTGATGTATGTCAATGAAGGTGACCAAGCTTTACGTTTTTTAGTAGGGCTTGGAGCAGGAAAAGGAGAGGTGAAAACAATTTTTCATGTAAAGGACACAAATGATAAATTACTTCTCGATGGTGTTGGTGAAGGAAAAATTATATCCTGGACCGCCAGTTTATCTGATGTTGCAACTTATTTAGCCAAAGATTTTGTCAAGCAATTGAATTCGAGGACTTTTAAGTCAAGGTATTAGTGTTTCTTTGTCACGTATTTAGTTTTTTTAAATAGAAAAGAAGATCTTAATATAGTATCTCTGTTATAATTTTATTTTAATGCAACACTGTTGCAATAATAGAATATCTTAGTATCTTTGCAGTCTGTTTTTATAAAAACACTACTATTGTGAAAATTACCTTAAACAAACCAGATACTTTTGGAGCGCTCGCAAGTACTTTGTGTGTGATACATTGTGTGGCTACCCCATTTCTATTTGTGGTACAGTCTTGTGCATTACATGGTTGTGATGCGACTCCCTCATGGTGGAAAAATTTGGACTTTTTATTTTTAGTAGTTTCCTTTTTTGCAGTCAATCAATCCGTGAAAACAACTTCCAAATTATTTATGAAACCATTACTATGGATCAATTGGTCTTTGTTGTGTTTGGTATTGGTCAATGAAAAAATGCATTGGCTATCTCTTTCGGAATACGTAACCTATACTTTTGCAATCTCATTGGCAGTCATACATTTGTACAATTTAAAATATTGTCAATGCAAATCGACGACTTGTTGTGCTTCACAAGAATAGGTTCTATATAGCGACTATATATTTCACCCGTTAGCTTACAGAATTACTATTTAATGTGAATCTAATTTCAATATTGTTTGAGATAGATTTGATTCTTTTTTTTGAAATTTAAAATGAAGACGTTTGTTTTAGATGCAAACGTCAAATTATTCTTACATTGGTTGACTGAAAAAAAGCTATAACTCTTTCCTTTGGTTCTTTACACTAAAACCTTTGAGAAAGAACTCATACAAACGAATTTTAAAAGAAAAAATGGTAGACAATTTAGAGATTGAAACCGTAAAAGCAAGGATATTGATTCTGAGTCAATATTTCCCAGAATATGCAAATTTCCTCAATAAAGCACTCAACTACGCACTAGAAGATCCCTCGGCGGGACTGCTAAAGTCTAGACAAATTTTGGAGGAAATTTGTAAAAATATATGGTCCAAACATGAAACAACACCCGCTCCTTCTATCTTTGATATTTTTAACAATCAGGAAATCAAGAGCAACACACCCAAGCGGGTTTTAAATAGAATACACAGCCTTCGTAATATCTGTAACATAGGAGTACATGGTGAACTCGTTACTTCTGACGATGTGTTGATGAGTCTGAATCATTTGTTCGTATTGCTGGACTGGTATGGGATGACGCACAACAATCTCAATCAGTTGCCTGTGGCCATTCAACCAGCTCATTCTTTTAAAAAATATATAAAAGACAGTTTTAAAGACACTCTTTTTTTATTTTTTGTATTGACAAATGCTGTTATACCTGGGTTACTTTTTAAATTTCATAAGTGGTTGCCTCAGGAATTAGAACGTCCTTTTAAGTTCGTATATGAAGGAGTTTTCTCTTATGGAGCCTTTTCTGTATTTTATAGTCTTATCCTTGTTTTTGTAACGTCTATTCTCTCATGGAGTCTGTTTAAAAGATTTCGAAGTCAGGGGTTTAAATCTAGATTGCTGTCTTTTGAATTGATGTATGTACTGGTATTTAGTTTTCAATATTTGCTACTCAATGTTTTGGATTATTATACCAGAGCTTTTTGAATATATATAATTACTTCAACCTCAGTTAATTTTTTTATAAAAAAAACTATTCTTTTTTTTAATATTGGTTCTGTTTGAGTTTACGAATGTGTCAGCGCAACAAAACATCACAATTGAAATCGGGCAATCACATAAAGTATTTTCCAATGTATTGAATGAAACGCGAGATTATTGGGTAAGTCTTCCAGACTCTTATTCCGAGGGGTCCTATAAAAATAAAAGGTATCCAGTACTGTTTATCCTTGATGCAGCTACACACTTTAAAGTGGTTTCAGCCATAGTAGATTTTATGAGTACTGGTAATACAGATAAGAGAGAAATTCCTGAAATGATTGTAGTTGGTGTCTTGAGCACAGATCGTTTTCGTGACTTTACACCCAAAAAAATAAAGACGCGTCGTGAAAATAATTCAGGTGGTGGCGATTTGTTTTTACACTTTTTAGAAACAGAGTTACTACCGACAATAGATAAAAATTATCGAACACAACCCACCCGTATGTTGATAGGACACTCTTTGGGTGGTCTTTTGACTACGCATGCGTATATGCAGCAACACTCTGTTTTTAATTCTTTTATAGCTGTAGATCCAAGTTTTGGAACTTGGGATGCAACGACAATAGATGCTAAAATAAAGGCTATCTCTCCAAAGGTTTTCAAGCGTCCGCTTTTTTTAGCAACCGCCAATTGGCAAAAACGAAATTTAAACAATAGAGACAGACATGTTCGTTTTGTGGCTGCTTTGGATCGTGCATACAATGGAACATTGCCTGTTGCGCAAAGGTATTTTGAAAATAAAAATCATAGCAATGTTGCGTTACCTGCAATTTATGAAGGACTGTCTTTTATATACAAGGGGTATCATTACGCTTACAGGGATGCAACGACTTTAGAACATCTTAAAACACAGTATGAGCAATTGTCGGCACGCCTTTCTTATACAATAAAACCTCCGGAGGATTTGGTCAATAGAATAGCCTATCGTTTTTTATATAGTTCTGATTCTATTGTTGTAAAAAAAGCACTTGGATTTTTTGAGTTGAATGTGAAAAATCACCCTAATTCATACAATGCATATGACAGTTTGGGAGAGGCATTTGCAAAGTTGGAAGATACAAATAACGCAATTAAAAACTTTGAGAAGTCTTTACTGCTAAATCCTAAAAATGAAAATGCTAAAAAAATGCTCAAAGCAATGAAAAAAGAAGAAAACTAAGTTGATTTATTAGTTCAACATTATAGGTTTCTCAACTCCTAATTAGTATTGGTAAGTCCTTTTTTTGATTGATAGAAATTAAGCATGTATTTGGTTTTCAATAATTGCTATTTCTATGTCATTTCGGTCTGCGAAGTTTTTCTGCTTGCTACTCTTTTTTTGTATGAGGTCTTTTTGGTCAAATAATTCACGACGACACCAAAATTAGTATTGTTAAAAATGGGTGTAAAACAACCCGGAAAACAATACAATTACAAATAAACAATCGTGATGAAAGCGACACGAATAAACCGCAAGATATAACTGCTACAAAATTATAAAGACAAAAAAATGAATATGGATACTCTAAAAAATTTCGATTGGAATCGTACAAATCAATTGAATATTAGTCAGGTTGTTATCGCCTTTTTATTACCCAGCTTATTTGCATGTATCGGGTTTAGGTATGTTTTGCCTACTTGGATCGCTCAGGGTTTTCCTAAAATCTTGGCATGGCCTATCATCGCAGCAACGATGTTGTTGGTATTCGTTATTATTGGTTTTTTCCTGGTTAAAAAAGAAGCCAAACAGTTAGGGGTTTCTCTAAAAGAAAGGCTACTATTTAAAAAAATATCTGCAAAACAATGGGGGATTTCGATCGGGATTCTTTTTGTTGGGTTGCTATTCTCAGCAGGCTTGAGTGGTACAGTTGTTTTGTTTCAACAACTTCCTGGTCTTGCAATTCCTGGATACATGCCTTTTTGGTTGAATCCAGCAATCGATCCGATGCAGACATCCCTGGGAGTGCTATCGCCAGGCTACGCAATACAAGGGAATTACCTGCTGTTATTTGTAATGGCTATTGCTTTACTCTTGAATATATTGGCAGAAGAAATTTATTTTAGAGGTTGGTTGTTGCCTAAAATGCAAGGTCTAGGTAAATGGGGTTGGTTGCTCAATGCATTGTTTTTTACGTTGTATCACTCCCTTCAGTTGTGGTTGTTTCCTGTGATTTTTGTGATGAGTATCGCTACTACATTTACAGTATACAAGACCAAAAGTATCTTGCCCGCTTTTACGATTCACTTGATTGCTAATTTTTTGATGACTGTATTGGGGGTTGCTTTGCTTGTTATGGGGTGAACCACCTAAAAAATATTCTTCTCATAAGTTTTAGATCATTACTTTTGTTTAGTTTCACTTTACCTCATAATTGTTAGACCAGTGGTGTAACTTTTGTAAACGTATGTTTTAATTTTAAAATACAATAGCTTGAGATTCAATATGATTTGAATCAGGGTTTTAATTATTTGGCTTGTCAACAAAACAGTAAATTCGTTAAACAAAGTTAAATAAAATAGTGTTGA
>JBELHA010000085.1:4212-5670 GCA_042091695.1 Flavicella sp. | reverse complement strand
AATAATGAATATTAACAGTGCTATACTAGCAAATGCAAAAGTACTTTTAATTTTATTTGTACGTACAGGTAAACTGTTAAAAAAGTCAAAAAATGCTAATTGCTTTAATACCGCCAAAGCAATTAGCTACAAAAGTCTATATGGGTTGAAAATTAACTTGAGCCCCCCACTAAAAAACGTGCAATCTTGTGTCATAACACAATTACTACACATTACTTTCTTGCCTAGTCTCTAATCAGTCAATCCCATAAAGAAACCTACGCTAAAAAAAGTACGCACTTTATTGATACCATTCACCCAAGAAACATCAAAAATAACCGGACCCAATATAGATTTGTAAGCTGTTGTAGTTCCAACCGAGACGATGTTACGTGCCGTTGTGAGTGATTGCCAGTTGTCTCCTCCTGAGAAAACACTTTCACTAAAATTTTTAAAATCACTGTTGCTGACCGAAGCATAATTTATATGAGGAGTGATGTAGATATTGTTCAGTGGATTCCACTGCAAGCACGCGTGTAATTTTACAAACTGGTTCACTTTGAGTTCGTTTTCTTTCAAGCCTGGAAACACAAAACTCTCCTCAATAGAACTCCCTCTATTTCCACCAAGAAAAAACTGAGAACCGAAGCCATGTTTCAAAAAGTCCAATGTTCCTTCTTTCATAGGATCTGTAAAAATAAAACTACTTTGCCCGTTCAAAATAAATGAAGTTTTCTCGTGCAATGGCCAATGCTTTGCATAAGAAAATATGAATTTCGAAAATCCATTTGTATCCCCTTCAAGGAGTACTACACCATCTGTATCGTATTTTGAACGAACGTCAAACCTCAATGACCTAGAAAACTTTACTTTAATTTTCTCCCCTTTGGTGGCAAAAAATGGCGTATTGAGCGTGTTGCGAACATAGTGCGCATCAATTTCCAAATTTCTAGAGGTATATTCAAGCAATCCCAGTAAATTATCATTTAATAAAGGGTTTGCTTTGGGTTCGACATACAAACCTTCAGCACGTATTCCGACTCCCACATAGCTTTCAAGTGCTTGCAGGTTGCGATTGATCTCCGTGTCCAATTGTCTGAAATTAGATTTCATTCGGTCTGCATATTCTCCATTAAAGAAGGTGTTGTGTTCCAAAAAACCAACAAAGGCCTCACTGCGCCACCACCAAGATTTTGAGGCTCCAAATTGTCGTTGTGCTTGTACTCTAAAACGCGGTTGCTTTGCTATGTCAGCACTCACCAAAACTCTAGAAGAAGCTCCCAATAAATTACGGCCTTCGTAATTCAACAATACTCCCGTTCCTCGATAAGAATCATGGTGTAAGGATGCCTTTAATTGGTGATTGGCATGTTCTTCACCAATGATTTCAAGACCTAAAATCCCATCTTCTCGAATTGTTTTTGTTTTTATATGGTGAAATAAAGTTGTCCCCATCGCATGGTCTATCCCTTTTACCAA
>JBELHA010000085.1:0-4112 GCA_042091695.1 Flavicella sp. | reverse complement strand
ACTGCACTAAAAACACCTGGAATGGACATACTGGCACGCATGGCTAGAGACAAACTTCCCTCATCAATAACCATTTCTTCCGCATTGACAATATCAGTTGTTACCGATCGATAAGGAATAGGCAAAGCATCAAAGTCAGTTATTTGAAATGTAGGATAGGTATAGATGGCCAAAAACTCTCTCAAATGCTGGTCGTTTAGTAAAGAGCTGGTCGTTTTCAGTTGCTTGTTTTTAATATCGAAACTCACCAAATACCTGCCAAACTCACTTTTTTCCTCTACACTCACGTCTTTCAATGCGGTTTTACCCCCCAAAAGCAAATCCCAATCCGCCTTTTGGGTGATGGCAGCAATACTATCCCCTGAATACCCCATGGCATAAAAACCTCCGACAACACTTCCGATACTCGTTCCAACGATCAAATCAGGTACGATGCCTAGTGAGTCCATGGTTTGTAACAAAGGAATATGAGCCATCCCTTTGGCTCCACCTCCACTCAACACCAAAGCTACTTTGGGTTTTTTAGCATGCTGTGCATTGAGAACGGTTGAAAACAAGAGTATAAAAACCGTAAATAAAAGGGAGGTCGTTCGGAACATTTTAAAAATATTTTTGTCAAAAGTATGCATTTATATACAAATCAACTTTGTGTTGTACAACCCGACCGAAATAAGAAAATCGAATCTATTTCCAATCTCCACAACTCCAATTCAGTGATGAAATTTTAAACCTTTTTTTTTAAAGTAATAATTGTAGTAATTGCATGACACAACACTAAAACTACAATATATATTCGTGAGGGATATAAGTTTACTATTGTGTTAGTGAAAAATGAACTAATAGGAATAACGATAGCAAGAAATAGAAATATTATTTTCCATATTTCTTATCTTTCCGATACATTTTCTAGCATAAATTTTTATTACAGTGTTTGTTTCTAGATTGCTTTTTGTAGGCAATAATGGTACACTATTAAACAGTATATCTCTCTTAAAAGCACTCTTTTTGAAATGGTGAAATTTACACTCTTTGTTTGTACGAGTGTAAAAACATGTAAATATTACTCTCGTACACTATTTTCTTCTGGAGAGGAAGATTCAGAGAAGTAAACATCAACATCCAAACTACTGAATGCCAATAATTTTAATTTCTTCCTTTGTATAGCTGGCTATCGATAGTAAAGGTCGGATGCGTTGTTGGATAAAATTGCAAAGGTACTGCGTTGTTGGCTGCTTGCGCGAAGGACCATAGGAAACAATACTAATCTCACGAACTGGAATCGGTTTTTGGAAAGGACGCGTTTTTGCCTGCGTCGCTGTATCCATATCCAAATAATACAACTCCGGAATCAAGGTATAGCCCCCAAAAGAATCGACCATAGAAAATAAAGTCTCAAAGGAATTGCCTTCGAAAGAAAGATTTTCCAGATCGTTACTCTTTTTTTGCAAATCACATACCGTCGCAACTTGTTTTCTAAAACAATGCCCCTCTTCTAGCAACCATACTTTTTCTTCCAAAAGGGATTCACTAATCATATATTTTGTATCGCTATTTTCAACGCCATAGACCAACATAGGTTCGTAATACAAATGTTCCTCAATAATATGAGGAGCATGCAAAGGCGTTGCTGCGATACCAATATCAATGGTTCCGCGCTGTAAGCTACGAATCATCTCCTCTGTGGTAATTTCCTTTACTTGCAATCGAAGTTTCGGGTTCGCTTGTAGCAATTCAGGCAATACTCTTGACAATAAAGAGTTGGCAATGGTCGGCAAAACACCTAAAGTCAATGACCCCGAGAGAAATGTTGGTACACTTTTCCCAATATCATAGATGGAACTCGTGAGCGCTTCTACCTGTTTCGCCTTGGCAATCAATGCCTGACCTAGCTCTGTAGTTGTAACCGGTTTGGTGGTTCTGTCAAAGATTTGAAAGCCCAATTCCCCTTCCAACTTGATGACCATGGCACTCAAAGTTGCCTGTGTCACTCCACAACTATAGGCAGCTTCACTGAACTGTTTGTGGGTGTCAATCGCAATGATATAGGAGAGCTGTTTCAACTTCATGATAGACAGTTTCTATCAAATATATAAATAAATACGATTGTATCAATGATTTTAAATCACTAACTTACAGTCAGCTAACCAATAATTTTAAATATATGAGTTTTGTAGGAAAACAGTTCCCATCCATTTCAGTAAATGCAATTGATAGCATGGGAGAAGACAAACAGATCAATATCAATGCGCTCGCAAAAGCCAAAAAATCCAAAATTTTGTTGTTTTGGTATCCCAAAGATTTCACTTTTGTGTGTCCCACAGAGATCCACGCTTTTGAAAGTAAATTGGAAGATTTTAAAAAAAGAAACACCATAGTCATAGGGGCCTCTTGTGATACCAACGAAGTGCATTTTGCTTGGTTGAACACCCCAAAAGACGACGGTGGTATTGAAGGAGTGACTTTCGAATTGCTCTCTGATAGCAACCGCAACCTATCGGAAGCATTGAACATCCTTGAAGTAGATTACAAATTTGACGATGACCTAAGTGAGGAGCCGCTTCGTGTTGGCGACTATGTAACCTACAGAGCTACCTACCTGATCGATGAGGAAGGAGAAGTGTTTCACGAAAGCATCAATCACATGCCACTTGGACGTAATGTGGATGAATTTATCCGCTTGGTAGACGCCTATACACACGTGCAAGAGAAAGGTGAAGTATGCCCTGCCAATTGGAGTGAAGGAAAAGAAGCCATGAAAGAGAACAGAGATGGCGTAGCAGCGTATTTGAAAAAACATTAAAATATAACTTATGTTCCAAGAAATAACAACAGACAGTTTACAACAGGAAATTGAGGATGGAAATCTGACCTTTGTGCAGTTTACCGCCTCTTGGTGTGGCAATTGCAGGATGCTAAAACCGACTTTTAAGAGACTAGGGCAAGAATCAGAGGAGCACAAGTTCCTCATTGTGGATGCTGAAAAGTTCCCCAATTCTAGAGGGCTTGCAGAGGTAGACAACCTTCCTACAATTGCAGCTTTTAAGGAAGGGAAACTCCTAAAACAGATTCAGACCAACAAACCGGCTTTACTAAAAACCTTTGTCAATGAGATTACCAGTCATTAAACACATCCATAACTTTATTGAAGAGAAAGATGCTGATTACATTGAAGAAACTATCGCAGTACTCGAATATTTGTGTGAAAGTACGGATATCAAAGACGAGGAGCTTGACGTAATTGGCGAGCTACTCTCCAATATGTACGGCGCACTGGAAGTGGACTCCGCTGTCAAAGAGGGAGCAACTCAGAAAAAAGCGTTGAATGCCTTTATGAAAAGAGTACTAGGGTCCATTGATACTTGATCTAAGCTTCTTTTTTCTCAATAATAAAGTTAAGTACGGTTCAAGCTCAAAACAAGAATTGTATGTCAGCTGTTTCTAAGTGTGTTAATACTTCTCAAGCAAACACCCCTTTTCCAATTGGAATGGGGGTTTTGATTCAGAGTAGCAACATTATTAAATTTCAATGAACAAGCGTCATCAGTATATAATTATAAATTTCACAAAACTAAAATTCATACTATGAAAACAATAGCCAACCAATTGTTTCCAAAATACTTGCTTAAAATCTCTCTTTTTGCTTTCATTTTACTCGCTTCTTGTGAAGAAAAGAAAAGCACACAGCAAAAGGGACCTGCTCCAATTAAATTAGAAAAACTGACAAACTCACCCTCTTATTCTGATGCTAGCCTTGTTTTGAGAGAATTTCAAAATGACACCTATGCAAATCATGACACAATTCACTTCAATTTTGAAGTAAGCAATTATGTCTTAGGTGCACAGACGGATAGTAAAAACAATGGGGAGCTAGCCAATTCTAAAAAGGGACAGCACATTCATTTTATCCTAAACAACCAGCCTTATTCGGCCTATTATACACCCGATTTCAAGAAAAACATTCCTCACGGCACACATCATTTGGTCGCGTTTTTAAGCCGTTCTTACCATGAATCTGTAAAAAACAAGAACTCAGTATTCGTCACAAAAATTACTGCAGGAGAAAATGCTAAAGATACTGTTGGAATGGATATGGAAGCTCCTACCCTTATTTA
>JBELHA010000084.1:0-5796 GCA_042091695.1 Flavicella sp. | reverse complement strand
TGCCTGCACACGCAGATTTGCAATGCGTGCAGTTGATGTTTTTAGTTTAAAGAGAGACACGGATTTTAAATCCGCGTCATTGCGTTCAAATACAGCTTATTACCTTTAAATTTGTATGCTCGGATTTGCAATCCGTGCAGTTAATGTTTTTAGCTGAAAGAAAGACATGAATTTCAAATCCGCGTCATTACGTTCAAATCCAAGTTATTAGGTTTTTCCTAAAAATGCACACGATATTCATAAATGTCGAGAAGTACTTGTTGCCCTTGTGCTGAAATTTCCCTACCTTGAACCTTATTCGTTTGCATAAGCTCACCCTTCTGTTCAGTATGCAAGCCGAATGCACCCACCCTTACTCCTTTTTAACATACAAAGTGATGCGCTTTTGGATTTGTAGCAGATCATTCCGCCATCATTGTAGTCATGCATTGCATACAATTGATGTAACGAGCAGTGATGTCTAATTGCTAATAGAGCTGTGTAGGTTTATAAATAACCCAGTGCAGCAAGCACCCTACAAAACAAATACCCCCTTTTATAAAGTTGATGGTCATTCGGACACGGAAACAGCGAAATTCAGCGAATATCCTTCGTGAGGATTGATAAAATGAAATGAATTTTTCGCTCTGAAAGTAAAGAGGATTCTGAACAGTCTAAAGGTGGAGGGTCCACATGCTAAACGACACAGACTATAAATGCTTCATGTTTAGAAATTGAACCAATTAAATGCTATGAAAATGAAAAATTTATTTTTTGTACTGGCTTTTTTGTCTTTGAGTTTCAACTTAGTTTCTTGTGATGTAGAAGATAGTACCAATGATTTCTATAATGTAAATGCAAATAGATCTACCTTAAGAGATGTCTTTAGAAATCTAATTACACAAAACAATTTGAAGTTTAAATCTGAAAAATTCTTAGAAGAAGATGATGCGAGAGAAATATTGAAACCTATTATTCATGAAACGCTTTCTGTTTTGTTAAATGAAGGTATTTCTAAAAGTGAAATCATTGATCAATTTGGTAATTTGAAATCTCCTGAAATTGCAATTGTAGGAATCGTTTTGTTAGCTGAAGATGTTAGCGCCACTAAATCAAATTCATATGCATCAAAAGAGCAATCAGTGTTAGATTGTGCTGCACGCGCTTTTGTTGGAATGGAACTTCATGAAGGGTTTTGGAGTTCGTTTACAAACAGGCGGACATTACTAAGAGCAGTAAGTAAACTAGCGAGTAGAACTCTTGGATTTATTGGTGCAGCTCTGATTGTTTATGACTTTGCTGATTGCATGTGGAGCGAATAGAGATATAATGAAAATAGTAGATGGTCTATATATCACATTTTTTACTGCAATAACAATTGCAGTATGCATAGACACATTAAGAAACTACAGGAAAATAGATGCATACAGACTGTTTCGTATTTTGATATTGGTTTTTTTTATGTGCTATTTTATGTATCAAAAGATCGTGGTCTAGGAGTGCATCACTTAAGTATGCATTTCTCTCCTGTTAGGCAATCGATTGCATCGTTGAATATTCCTATGATCTGCTGTTTTTATTGATGTCCCCTTGGATGCACTTCTTGCAGCATATACCCCACAAAAAAAATCCCCCTTTTATAAAGTTGACGGTCATTCGGACACGGAAACAGCGGAATTCAACGAACATCCTTCGTGAGGATTTGATAAAAAAAAATGAATGTTCGCTCTGAAAGTAAAGAAGATAGTGAACAGTCTAAAGGTGGAGGGTCCACATGCTAAACGACACAGACTATAAATGCGTCATGTATAGAAATTGAACCAATTAAATGCTATGAAAATGAAAAATGTATTTTTTGTGCTGGCTTTTATGCTAGCAGGAACGATTGCTTTTGCAAATGATAATACGCCCCTTGTAATTGAGACACAAACTTCCTCATGCAATGAGATTTCAAGAATTGAAATAAAGGAAGCACAAGTTTTTAAAAATGTAAATGATTCCTTAGAACAGATTACATCTCTAAAATGTTGGTTGTTCAAAAGATGGTTGAAACGAGAGCTTAGAAAAGTGAGTGATGATGACGAATTGATTGATGAAACCGTGGATACACTGAAAGAATTGTGTGAAATCGCGAAAGATTTAGGATGGTTAGAATAACCACAAAAAGAGGCTGTTTGGTTGCGAAACAGCCTTTTTATTTCGGGATCTCTCCATAGCGATGATTGCCCCTTTTTTTTAAAGACAACTTTAATTTTAAATATGAAACAATGCGAATTCGATTAACAATTATTTTTTTAATAACAAGCACACTTTGCTTTACTCAAAAAAATAAAGGAGTGGCTACCTATACAATTCAGTCAAATTATGCTTTTAATGCCATCGAAAATCCGGCACAAAAGAAAGTATTGAAAAGAATCTTTGAGGAATCAGGAAGAGAAAGTCCGATACATTTTAAATTGATTTTTAAGGATGAAAATTCGGTCTTTTTTTCTGAGAATGCACTGCCTAGAAATGAGAGTAAGGTTGATTTTATGCGTGTGAAGGCAAAAATTCTAGGCAAGATATATGTAGATCAAAAAAATAAGGAAATCATCCAGTACAAAGAAAAATTTGGAGAAATGTTTCGCATCAAAAGGAGCCTAAGTGAGCATGAGTGGATCCTTACAAAAGAACAACAAAAAATAGGGAATTATACCTGTTTCAAAGCAGTTTTGAAGAGTGAAAGCAAGAAAAAGAACCAGACAATAGCTTGGTATGCACCCGAGTTAGGCTGTAGGATAGGGCCTTTAGGGTATTGTGGCCTTCCTGGAGGGATAATCCTATTGACAGACGATATTTTTAGGTATTCGCTGAAAGACATTCGGTTTAACCTGTCAAAACAAGACGAAAAGGCGATGCGCAAACCGAAAAAAGGAAGAAAGGTTTCTCTCAGAGCATATGATTCAATTTATAAGGTGATGCGAGAAAAGAAAGAGGCGTTGGAGAGAGCAATGTATAACAAAAACTAAATGAGAAGTTCTAAACAAACAATGCACCGCTGTAATAGCCTTAAAAAAATACTTGCAGCTACTTTCTTCTTTAGCGTGACATGGTTACAGGCACAAAAACTAATTTTATCTGGGGTGATTCAAGATCATTTACAAAAACCAATTAGCAATGCACACATTACTGCAATTCCTGTATCAAGTGATCTGCAGCGTACCTTTTCAATATCAGATGCTACTGGTGATTATAAAGTGAAGCTTTTTAGAAATCAAGAGTATCGCATCATCATACATCATTTGGGCTATCATCTGAGCAGCATGTCATGCACCACAGATGAAAAGGACATCTCCCGAAATGTAAGCCTTTTAGAAAGTGTACATCAACTGGATGAGGTTCTGATTGAACCTACACTTCCAATGGTATTTAAAAAAGATACGATTATCTTCCGAGCGGATGCTTTTACCTCAGGAAATGAACACAAGCTGCGAGATCTCCTTAAAAAATTGCCCATGCTTGAAGTGGATCGCGATGGCAATGTGGCCTTTCAAGGTAGAAAAGTATCCAAGCTACTCGTTGAAAATAAAGAATTTTTTACCGGTGATGGTAAATTAGCGGTCAATAATATTCCTGCAGATGTGGTGGATGCCATAGAAGTATTGGAGAACTATAACGAGATTGGTTTTCTCAAAGGCTTAGAAGATCGCGATGCAATTGCAATCAACATTCAACTTAAAGAAGATAAAAAGAGATTTGTTTTTGGTGATGTAGGTATTGGATCAGGGATGAAAAATCGGTACCTTCTGCATCCTTCTTTGTATTATTACAGTCCAAATACGGCTATAAATAGCATTGGAGACGTCAATAATACAGGGGCGAAATCCTTTACTTTTAAAAACTTTCTTGAATTTGAAGGAGATATGAGTGCCCTACTTAGCGATGCCAAAAGCTACTTCTCATTCTTAAACGACAGCTTTGAACAGTTCTCAAGAAATCAAAATGTTACTGCAAGTACTCATCAGTTTGGAGCATTAAGCCTTACGCAAACCATCAATAACCGCATAGACCTTTCGACCTATGCTATTTGGTCTGGAACACAAAATAAAACAGAAGCGCACATACGAAACACCTACTTTGCGAGTGATGATCTTATAGAAAATAGAAGCAATAAAAGACAGCAAAAAAACAGATTTGGAATGGGTACACTTACACTCAAGGTAAAACCAAATGGGAACAGAGACTTTAGGATGAGAGCATTTGTGAAAATGTCTAGGAATCATTCACAAGAAAAAACCATGACCAGCATTGAAGATGTGCAGAATGCGATTCATTCCAATGCAAACGCTCATCAGGTCTCTTTTAAAGAAGAGATACAATGGCATCAAAAAATCAGTAAACAACAAACCATTAGTACTGTTTTTAAGTACCATTTTCGCAAAGCAACGCCGAGCATCAATTGGTTGACTGATGCGCCTCTTTTGCACAATGTACTTCCTATGAGCAATGAAGAGATCTATGCTATTTCCAAAATAAAAAAAGCGCGTTCACACAATATCAATACAGCTATAAAGTACTATTGGGTGCTCAATAGGATGAACCATGTCTATGTGACCATGGGCACTGAGCTGGCTTTTGATAATTTGGAAACATCAGCGTACCAAACTCTAGACGATGGAACAATGAATGATTTTGCTGAAGTAGGATTTAAAAATGACATAGGAGTACACTTTCAAGACCTATTTGTTGGGGTGCATTATAAAACACAAAAAAATAAAATTACACTTACCCCTGGTTTTTTTTATCATTTCTATAATTGGAAGATAGCGCAGCCCAACAAAAAGTTAGTGAGTGAGAAGGTCATTGTCTTGCCTCAATTGGCAATGAATGTTGAATTTAATAGTATGAACAAGCTTCATTTTAAGTATGATCTCAATGCGAAATTCCCAAGTATTTCACAACTTTCAGATGGTCTGACCTTACGAAGCTTCAATAGCGTCTATCAAGGAAATTCTCAGCTAAAAAATGAGTTGTATCATCATTTTCGAATCCGTTACAATCGTTTTAGTATTTTCAATGACCTTTGGTATAATTGGAAGGTGAGTTATCGAGTCAAGGAAGCTAATTTTAAAAATACAATTTACACAGAAGGTATTGATATTATGGCTTCTCCAATCTTGTCACATTTTGAAGACAAGCTATGGACGCTCAGAGGAAGTCTTAAAAAAGGGATTGGAAGCTATAAAGTTTCTTTATTTGGAAATTTGAGCCTTGCCAAGTATGAAAAACCAATCAATAACAGACTCGTCGCAAACTCCGCGAATAATTATGTGGTTGGGAGCAGTATTGAAAAAAGGTTTTATGATACCTTTACTTTGGAAGTAGGATATACCAAATCGATTTCAGAATACAGCGCAAACACCTCCTCAATTTTTCATACAGACGTATTTTCAGCACATTTAGAGTATGCCTTTCTGAAAGATTTTAGCATCAAAGCAGACTATAGCTTTGAAAAGTACAGCAATAAGACCATGGCTATGAAAAGTGCTTTTGATGTTGCAAACGCATCACTTTTTTATCAAAAAGAAGACAGTTCTTGGACTTTTGAAATCCGGGCAACAAATATATTCAACATTGCTTTTAAGCAACGAAATTCTTTGTCAAGTGTCTTCGTGTCTGATGAAAAAACATTTATTTTACCAAGAATGTGCATGTTTCAAGTGTCCTATACATTATAAACATGTTCAAGGCTATGCGGAACAAGTGATGCATTGCATCCCAAAAATGATTACCTGTACGCGCGGATTTCCAATCCGAGTAGTTGATGTTTTTAGTTTA
>JBELHA010000083.1:0-5869 GCA_042091695.1 Flavicella sp. | reverse complement strand
ATATTATTCCAAAGTCCTTATACTTCATAAAGTACATAGCGTCGCAATTTTTTTTTAAATATAAAAATTTAAGTACTCATATCAAATAAAAATTCCCTTTGACTCTAGCCAAAGGGAATTATAATAAAATCTTAAGATTGTGTACTTTTTACACTCATTTTTTAAAATAGTCTAAATCTACCTCCTACAACCAATGTCTTTTGTGCATACCAAAAGCTTTGGCTTGCACTATCTGATGTTTCAAGAGTTGTGCGAATATCTCCCATATTGATATAACCACCTTTGAACTCTGTCATGATAAAAAAGTGTTTTAGGAAAGTGATATCCAAACCAACCTGTGCAGACAATCCAAAACCAGAGATATGAAAATCATCGTAACGTTCTTTCCCCATCAAAGTACTGTTTGTTTTGGGTAACATGACACCTGCTGCTAGACCTTCTGTAATATTTACTTGTAGGTTTTTAGAATAGAGGCCTAATAAAGCACTGATATTGTCAAAACGATTCACTTCAACCGAGATATAGTTCAAACCATCTGTATGCTCAAAAAGTAAAAAATCAGTCGTAAGCTCCATCTGTCCGTCTATAGGTGCAAAACCATATGAAGAATCAATAGCACCCTCAAAATCTACGGTTTGATCGTTGACCATCACATATTTCATATGATCAACTCCCAAAGAGATTGTATAATTTTCCTTGAAAAAATATCCCAATCTAAAATTCGTCTGTGGCAGGGTAATGTTTACGGGGTTTAAATATTTGTCAACTGAAAAAGGAACCTGTTTGTCAACCGCTTTGACATCCGATAGAGTGAATCTGTAATCGTCACCACGAAACGTAATGTCTGAATTGGTATAGCTACCACGATTCCATCCCCAATATGTAAAAAACTTTCCTTTGTTGGTTGGCTTTTCAAAAGTATCCTTCTGTGCAAAAGCCATATTGAATGCTGCTATGAAAAATAGCACGCTTAATTTCAACTTCATATATAAAAATTTATAGCGGCAAATATACAGAAGTTTTACCGCGTATAAAAACAGAGAATTATAGTTATTTATTAGATCGCAGATTTATAGTCTTTGTTGCACGATTACCACTAAGAGACAAT
Source organism: Flavicella sp. (assembly GCA_042091695.1). Lineage (GTDB taxonomy): Bacteria > Bacteroidota > Bacteroidia > Flavobacteriales > Flavobacteriaceae > Flavicella. Next base: position 4,761 of record JBELHA010000083.1, on the reverse strand, counting down.
ATAGTACTCAGACTACAAGTCCGCGACATCGGAGTACACGGACTGCAAGTCCGCGACATCGAAATCGAAATCTGAATTATTCAAAAACTATCTAAATACAAAAAAAAAACGACAAACTTACTGTTTGCCGTTTCTTGTGATTCGGTTTGCAATTACAAACCTGCGATTTCTTTAATTTCGCTGATTATTTTTTCCGCCAAGGCATCTGCAGTCTCTTGAGAAGTACTCTCTGTATAGATACGGATGATAGGTTCTGTATTAGATTTTCTTAAGTGTGCCCATTCAGTCGGGAAGTCTATCTTTACCCCATCAATGGTATTCACATCTTCAGCAGCGTGTTTTTCTGCCATCTTTGACAAGATATTATCCACATCTAGTTCTGGAGTCAATTGTATTTTGTTCTTACTCATAAAGTAACTTGGGTAGCTCTCACGCAACTCCTTACAGGTCCCTCCTTTTTTTGCCAAATGAGAAAGGAACAAGGCTACTCCTACCAAAGAATCACGACCATAATGTGACTCAGGATAGATAATCCCTCCATTTCCTTCGCCACCGATCACTGTATTTGTTTCTTTCATGGCAATCACCACGTTGACCTCTCCTACTGCACTCGCAGTATAAGTTCCTCCGTGCTTTTCAGTCACATCTCTCAAAGCTCTTGAAGAAGATAGGTTGGACACCGTATTTCCACCTTTCAACTCCCCCAATACATAGTCTGCACAAGCTACTAGCGTGTACTCTTCACCAAACATAGAACCGTCTTCATTGACCAATGCCAAACGATCTACATCTGGATCTACCACGACTCCAAAATCTGCCTTTTCAGATACTACTAACTTCGAAATATCCTCCAAGTGCTCTTTCAGTGGTTCTGGGTTGTGCGGGAAGTGTCCATTAGGCTCACAATACAGTTTGATACACTCCACTCCCATTTGCTCCAACAAAGCAGGAATAAAAATCCCTCCTGTAGAGTTTACCGCATCCAATACCACTTTGAATTTTGCATTTTTAACGGCTGCAACATCTACCAAGTCCAATGCCAATACAGCGTCTATATGTTTTTGTACATAGCTAGCATCTTTGGTATATGTACCTAAATCATCAACTTCTGCATAGCTGTAAGCATCATTTTCTGCCAATACTAATATCTTCTGACCTTCTTCACCATTTAAGAACTCACCTTTTTCGTTCAACAACTTCAAGGCATTCCATTGCTTTGGGTTGTGAGAGGCCGTGATGATGATTCCACCATCTGCCTTTTCAAAAGGAACTGCCACTTCTACGGTTGGTGTCGTTGACAATCCTAAGTCCACCACGTCAATTCCCAATCCGACAAGCGTATTGGCTACCAAGCTACTGATCATCTTCCCTGATATACGAGCATCCCTACCTAAAACTACTTTTAGGTTTTCTGAAGTTCCGTTGTCTTTGTTGCGGTCTAACAACCAAGTACCATAAGCACTTGCAAATTTTACCGCATCTAAAGGGGTTAAATTATCACCAATGGCACCTCCAATAGTACCTCTAATTCCTGAAATTGATTTGATTAAAGACATATATAGTATTTTTTTAAGTGAACAAAAGTAAAAAACTAATTACAAACTATATCACAATAAAACATAAAAAAAGCGCCCCGAGGGACGCTTTATATCAATTACAAGTCAACACATTCATACTGACGTTTAGCTGTACATCTTTTTACGCATTTCTTTTACTTTAGCATCTGCCAAGTACTCATCAAAAGTAGCATACTTATCGATCACTCCTTTTGGGGTAATTTCAATAATTCTATTAGCTACTGTTTGCGCAAACTCATGATCGTGTGTAGAAAACAAAACCGTTCCTTTAAAGTTAGTCAAAGAGTTGTTCAAGGCTTGAATAGATTCCAAGTCCAAGTGGTTGGTAGGTTCGTCTAACATCAATACATTGGCTCTTTTCATCATCATACGCGATAGCATACAACGTACTTTTTCACCCCCAGAAAGAACATTACATTTTTTCAAGGCTTCCTCTCCACTAAAAATCATCTTTCCAAGGAATCCTCTTAAATGTACCTCTTCTCTTTCTTCTTCTGTTTTGGCATATTGACGTAACCAGTCTACCAGGTCCAACTCTGCATTTTGGAAAAACTCAGCGTTTTCCAAAGGCAAGTAAGATTGATTGGTCGTAATACCGAAAGCATACTCCCCTGTATCCGCTTGTTCGTTTCCGTTGATGATTTGGTAAAAGGAAGATACTGCTTTAGAATTTTTAGAAATCACAACTACTTTGTCTCCTTTACTCAAATTGATATTGATGTCTTTGAACAAGACCTCACCGTCAATTTCCTTAGAAAGGTTTTCAACGTTTAAGATTTGATCACCTGCTTCACGTTCTCTTTCAAAGATAATGGCTGGGTACCTTCTACTAGAAGGTTTGATATCCTCCACATTCAATTTATCAATCATTTTCTTTCTACTGGTTGCCTGTTTAGACTTTGCCATGTTTGCAGAAAAACGACGGATAAACTCTTCCAATTCTTTCTTTTTATCTTCCGCTTTTTTATTTTGCTGTGCACGTTGTTTGGCAGCCAACTGGCTAGACTCGTACCAGAACGTGTAGTTTCCAGAATACTGATTTACTTTTCCAAAATCAATATCTGAAATATGTGTACATACTGCATCTAAGAAGTGACGGTCGTGAGAAACCACAATCACGGTATTTTCATAATTCGCTAGGAAGTGCTCCAACCAAGAGATAGTTTCAAAATCCAAATCATTGGTAGGCTCATCCATAATCAATACATCTGGATTTCCAAACAAAGCCTGAGCGATCAACACACGTACTTTTTGCTTTCCATCCAAATCTCCCATAAGGGTATAGTGTGCATCGTCTTTGATTCCCAAAGAAGAAAGCATGGTTGCTGCATCAGACTCTGCAGTCCAACCTCCCATTTCTTCGAACTTCACTTGTAATTCTCCTATTTTATCAGCGTTTTCATCTGTATAGTTTTCATACAAAGCATCCATTTCTTTTTTGATTGCAAACAAGTCTTTGTTCCCCATCATGACTGTTTCCAAAACAGGGTGTTCGTCAAATGCAAAGTGGTCTTGAGACAATACCGACATACGCTTTCCTGGCTCTAGGGCAACATGCCCAGAAGTCGCCTCCATCTGACCCGTTAATATTTTCAGAAAAGTCGATTTTCCGGCACCGTTTGCACCGATAATTCCGTAACAATTTCCTTGGATAAACTTTGTGTTTACTTCGTCAAAAAGCACACGTTTTCCAAATTGTACGGAGAGATTAGATACTGTAAGCATTGCTATGTATTTTTAAAATTTTTGCAAAAATAAGAAAAAAATAACTAGGGAATCCCTAAGTCATAGGAATTCGAAAAAAAACCTTGAATAAGCTGATATTCCCTGGGAATAGAAACAAAAAAAGGGCTGTCTAAAAGACAGCCCTTTGAAATATTTAGAAATAGAAAACTATTCTTTTCCTTCCATTTTCTTCTTCAAGTCAGCAAGACCAGCGATATCTCCAAATGTTGCTTTGTCAGCAGCATCTGCTTTCTTAGCCGCAGCTTTGATATTCTTAACCTCTTCTTCTCTAAAGATAGCAGTATGAGAAGCAACAATTCTTCTGTATTCCTTGTTGAATTCTAATACTTTAAAGTCAGTAGCATCTCCTTTTCCAAGTTTAGTACCGTCTTCTTTCTCTAAGTGACGTCCTGGTACGAAAGCCTCAACTCCGTCAGCAAACAATACGATTGCTCCTTTGTCAGTTTTTTCTTTGATTGTACCTGCATGCACAGAATTGATGCTATAAGTAGCTTCGTGTGCATCCCATGGGTTGTCTTGAGTTTGTTTGTGACCTAAGTTCAACTTACGGTTTTCAACATCCAATTCTAATACTTGAACATCCAATACATCACCAACATTTACAAAGTCAGATGGGTGTTTGATTTTCTTAGTCCAAGAAAGGTCAGAAATGTAAACCAATCCGTCGATACCTTCTTCTAGTTCAACAAAAACACCAAAGTTTGTGTAATTTCTTACAGTTCCTTTGTGCTTAGAACCTACAGGGTATTTCGTTGTAATGTCTGTCCATGGATCTGGGTGCAATTGCTTGATACCCAATGACATTTTTCTATCATCTCTATCCAATGTCAATACTACAGCATCAACCTCATCTCCAACTTTTACGAAATCTTGAGCAGAACGCAAGTGCGTAGACCATGACATCTCAGAAACGTGAATCAATCCTTCAACACCTTGGTTTACTTCGATAAACGCACCGTAATCAGCAAGTACTACTACTTTACCTTTTACAGTATCACCAACTTTAAGGTCAGCATCTAAAGCTTCCCATGGGTGAGCGCTCAATTGTTTCAATCCTAATTGGATTCTTGTTTTTTGATCGTCAAAATCAAGGATTACTACATTCAATTTCTGATCCAATTCTACTACCTCAGATGGGTGGTTGATTCTTGACCAAGAAAGATCCGTAATGTGTACCAAACCGTCTACTCCACCTAAATCGATGAATACACCGTAAGAAGTTACGTTTTTCACGATACCTTCTAGTACTTGTCCTTTTTCTAACTTACCAATAATTTCTTTCTTTTGGATTTCGATATCCGCTTCAATAAGCGCTTTATGAGAAACCACAACGTTTTTAAATTCGTGGTTGATTTTCACAACTTTGAATTCCATTGTTTTATCTACATACTGATCGTAATCTCTAATTGGCTTCACATCGATTTGAGAACCTGGTAAG
>JBELHA010000082.1:0-6024 GCA_042091695.1 Flavicella sp. | reverse complement strand
TACCACATACCAGCTGGATGGATTTTCCCATTGCTTTGTTTGTACGTTCCATCACAGGCATACGTCCCAATTTTATAGGAAAGGCAAGTTTGTTTAGCGGTCCTTTTGGATGGTTTTTTAGAAGCTTGGGAGGTATTCCTATCGACCGTGATAAGTCCAAAAACTTTGTGGAAAAAATAGTCGATACTTTTAATGCCTCCGAGAAGTTGATTTTGAGTCTTTCCCCCGAAGGAACGCGTAAAAAGGTAAAAGACTGGAAAACGGGCTTTTACTACATCGCACACTTGTCCAATGTGCCTATTGTTCGTGTTTCTATGGATTATAGCAACAAGGAAATACGCATCGCTGCTCCTATGGATACCACGGGTGACTATGCACATGATTTGCCTGAGATCCGTTCTTTTTTCGATAATATCGAGGGGAAACACAAGCATTTTACCTAGGATTTTTATTTTTTTCTCCAAACACTTTTTTGTTTTTCGCCTTCGCATAATTTATTAGGTCTTTCAGCACAAATTATAGTATCTTTCCTAAAATTTAATTTTTAGAACGTATATGAAGAATTTAGCACTGCATTGGAAAATTTTAATAGGTATGTTTTTAGGAGTCGTTTTGGGCTTTGTCATGCTACAAATCACAGGAGGTAAAACTTTTGTACAACACTGGATCGAACCGATCGGAACTATCTTTGTGAAAATGTTGAAATTGATTGCAGTACCGCTGATTGTTGCTTCGCTAGTAAAAGGAATTTCTGACCTAAAAGATATTTCCAAGTTCAAATCGATGGGAATCAAAACCATCGTCGTTTATGTAGTCACTACAGTAATCGCAATTTCTATCGGTTTGGTAAGTGTCAACCTGAGCAAACCAGGTGAAGGGATTTCTGAAGCGACCATCACCCAACTCAAGCAGACCTATGCTTCGAACTCTAAAATCAAAGAACGTATCTCTGAAGCGGGCAAGCAGCAGGAGAATGGTCCTTTGCAATTTGTGGTGGACATGGTACCGGACAATGCGTTCAAAGCCATGAGCAATAATAAAATGATGTTACAGGTGATCTTTTTCACCATATTTATAGGATTGAGTATGTTACTAGTTCCTGAGGAACAGGCAAAACCATTGAAGCATTTCTTCGACTCCCTGAATTCTGTGGTGCTCAAAATGGTGGATCTCATCATGTTGTTGGCGCCTTTGGCAGTATTGTCTTTACTAGCCACAGTGATTGTCACCACCAACGATGCAGATGTTTTGTTTGCCTTGTTACGCTATGTAGGTGTTGTGGTAGTAGGCTTGTTATTGATGGTAGCGTTTTACCTGACCATTGTTGCTTTGTACACTAAAAAATCTCCGATTTGGTTTTTACAACAAATCGCACCGGCACAATTATTGGCTTTTTCTACCAGCTCTTCTGCTGCGACACTTCCAGTAACGATGGAGCGTGTGGAGGAACACATTGGGGTAGACAAGGAAGTATCGAGTTTTGTATTGCCGGTAGGGGCAACGATCAATATGGACGGAACGAGTTTGTACCAAGCGGTTGCTTCGGTATTTATCATGCAGGTATTGTGGCCTGAAGGCTTGAGTTTTAGCAATCAGTTGGTGATTGTATTGACAGCTTTGATGGCTTCTATCGGTTCTGCTGCAGTGCCTGGTGCCGGAATGGTGATGTTGGTGATTGTATTGGATGCCATCGGTTTTCCAAAAGAATTGTTACCAATCGGTTTGGCATTGATCTTTGCCGTAGACCGTCCTTTGGACATGTTGCGTACAACCATCAACGTTACTGGAGATGCTTGTGTGTCTATGGTCATCGCTAAGTCTGAAGGAAAGCTAGGAACTCCAAAAGTGCAAAACTGGGACGATCATTTGCCTAAGGAAGAGACAGTATAATAGTTACTCTATAAAACGACTTTGTAACTCTGGGGAGGGAAGTAGGCATTGGTCTTGTTTCCCAAACCATTGGTAGCGGTTTTTGGCAATGCTGTCGTACAAGAAATCCCGAACGACTCTCGGCAACAGAAATCCTATCAAAGCAATGCTCCATATAGGATGTAGCTGTTTGCTGAGTTGTAAAGCTGCTGTTGACTTTGTGTAAATAGCCGTGTCGGTTACCAGCAATATGCTGTCAATTTTACTGTAGTCAATAGCTTGTTTTTGTAAGAATTCTTGTGCAGTTTTTGAGGTCAATGCCGAAAATTGTACTGTTTTTTTTGGGTTTCTTTGCAACACAAACTGTACCGCCCAATTGCACAAGTTACAATGACCGTCAAAAAGTAAAATCACCTTTTTATTACGTTGTACTTCAATTTGATTGGGCATATATTTATTCTTTTTTTGTGGGAAAAGTGATTTTTACTCGCTTATTACGCTCTTATTAGAATCGCAGACAAGCACATAACAGTCCTATTTTCGAAGGTTTAAATTTACAATAAAAGAGTTGTTTTCTTGTATTAATTTGTAATTTTGAAAACCCTAAACAGTGAAACATACGTGAAAGATACGCTCAAACACCAAGGCATGCGCAATAAATTGCTTGCTGTCGTTACAGAAAAAGGAATTACAGATGTAAATGTGCTCAAAGGAATCGCAAAAATTCCCAGGCATTTATTTTTAGATTCTAGTTTTGAGAGTTTTGCCTACAAAGATCAAGCGTTTCCAATATTGGCAGATCAAACCATTTCACAACCTTATACGGTTGCCTACCAGTCACAGTTACTGGAAATAAAAGCGGGACAAAAGGTACTGGAAATCGGTACAGGTTCTGGCTATCAAACAGCGATGTTGTTGGAACTAGGGGCAGAAGTATATACTGTAGAACGCCAACAAGAGCTGTTTAAGAAAACAAAACTCTTTTTACCTAAATTGGGTTACCGTCCGAAATATATGTCTTTTGGAGACGGTTATAAAGGACTGCCTGACTATGCGCCCTTTGATAAGATCATCGTGACTGCTGGTGCGCCTTTTGTTCCTAAACCCTTATTAGCACAGCTGAAAATTGGCGGAATACTAGTGATTCCTGTGGGAGATTCGGAACAAATCATGCACAAATACGTTCGTAAAGGCCCTAAAAACTTTGAAAAGCACGAACTCGAACCTTGTAAATTTGTGCCGCTACTCGAAAAGAAAAATTAAACACTATAAGTAACACTAACAATTAGACATAAAAAAAGGACACGCTCGCGTGTCCTTTTGTCTTTTAGTCGTATTTGGCATAGAATTTACCTTTCCATTTTCCTTGTACGCGCATGATTTGCTCGATCACATCTCGCACACAGCCTTCGCCTCCTTTTTTAGGGGATATATATTTGGAAACCTCTTTTATCTCAGGTGCTGCATCGTTGGGAGCACAGGCAAAGCCTACTTTTTCCATCACAGGGTAATCTGGTACATCATCCCCCATATACAGTACATTTTCAGGGTTTAGATTGTATTTTTCCAACAATTCCTCGTATTGTATGATTTTGTCATGCGCACCAAGGTAGATATCCGTAATCCCAAGCCCTTGCAAGCGCAAACGCACCCCTTCACTGGATCCTCCAGAGATGATACAGACTCTATAGCCAGCATCTACAGCTGTTTTAAGGGCATAGCCGTCTTTGATATTCATCTGGCGTACCAAATCTCCATTGCTGTGCACTTGTACCATTCCGTTGGTCAATACCCCATCTACATCAAAGATAAAGGTGTCTATTTGTGGCATTAACTCTTTGTAACTTATTTCCATTTATGCGTTGTTTTGTATGTAATCACTGAGCAACGAATATACTGTAGCTTGCTCAGATGTCAAATTCTTTTTATGGGTTTCTATGGTTTTTTCGTCCCCTCGAATGGCGGGACCTGTCTGTACTTTTTTAGGGGAGTGTTGCTGTACTTTATGTGCCGTTTCTAAAATCAAAGGATGTAAAATCTCAAAAGGTATTTTGTGCTGCTCGCAAATATCCTCTCCGATACGATACAACTGATTGACAAAATTATTGACAAAAACGGCCGCTACATGGATCTGCTTGCGTTGTTGTGAGTCTATTTGATACACGCGCTGTGATAACAATGCTGCCACTTGTTCTAAAAGGGCTAGATTTCCCTTTGTATTGGCTTCTAAGCAGATGGGAATATTGCTAAAATCTACCTCTTTTCCTTTGCTAAAAGATTGCAGTGGGTAAAAAACGCCATAATTTGACTGGCTATGGAGTACTTCAGCAGCAACGGCTCCCGAGGTATGCACAACGAGTCCTTTGCGATTTTGAAGTGCTAGGGCTACTTCAGCAATAGCATCGTCTTTTACCGTCAAAAAATAGATGTCGGCTTCTAAAAGGTCTTGCAAGGAAGCTGTACTTACTGTTTTACCTGTATACTTTGATAGTTTTTCTGTATTTCTATTGTAGACTTGTACAATTTCTAGCTCTGGGATACGCTCAAATGCAGACAACAAATGACTGCCCACATTCCCATATCCAATAATACTAACTTTGATCATAAAGCGAAGATACTATATATTTTAAAATTGCATTTAAAAGAGAATTCGTATTTTTACATAAATTATGCATGCCTAATGTTATGATTTTTATTATTTGTAACCCCTAATTATACTAATATGAAAATAGTACTCACAACCCTTACTTTGGTGTCGCTGTTCGTAGGAAGCCAATTTTATTCTAATGAGAACACTCAAGAAAATACTTCTGTAGTATCAACAAATCCTCATAAAAAAACAACGATCTATAACTATAAGGTCAATGACCTAGCAGGAAACTCCTTTGATTTCTCTTCGTTACAAGGGAAAAAAATAATGGTGGTAAATACTGCCTCTAAATGTGGATTGACAGGTCAATACAAAGCCTTGCAAGAGGTTTACTTGCGTTATAAAGACCAAGGTTTTGTGGTTGTTGGATTTCCTTCTAATGATTTTTTATGGCAAGAACCAGGAACAGCAGCTGAAATTGCTTCTTTTTGCAAGCTTAACTACGGTGTTACTTTTCCTATGATGTCTAAAGTAAAAGTAAAGGGTTCAAAAATGCACGAGATTTATCATTTTTTGACGGAAAAAAGTATCAATGGATTTGCAGATTCTAAAGTGAAATGGAACTTTCAGAAATACCTGATCAATAGAGCAGGGGAGTTGGAGAAAATCATCAATCCTGGAACTGCACCGGATGCTCCAGAAATCATCGAATGGATCAATAAAGAGGCTTAAATAGCAAACGCTTATGAAATTAGATATATTGGCAGTGGGTGCCCATCCTGATGATGTGGAATTGAGTTGCGCTGCAACGATTGCCAAAGAGGTGGCTGCAGGGAAAAAAGTAGGGATCCTAGATCTCACAAGGGGGGAACTAGGAACGCGTGGTTCTGCGGAAATCCGTGACCATGAAGCGGCTGCGGCTGCGGAAATCCTTGGGGTTTCTGTTCGTGAAAATCTTGCCTTTGCGGATGGTTTTTTTACCAACGACAAAGCCCACCAATTGGAAATTATCAAGATCATACGCAAATACAAACCGGATGTTGTCTTGTGCAACGCACTCGACGATAGGCATATCGACCATCCTAAAGGAGGTCGCTTGACTGCAGATGCCTGTTTTTTGTCAGGCCTGCGAAAGTTAGAAACTGTGTTGGACGGAGTGAAGCAAGAGGCTTGGCGTCCGAAACACGTTTTGCATTATATACAGTGGAAGAACTTAGAACCGGACATTGTAGTTGATGTAACTGGTTATATGGATACCAAAGTAGCCGCTGTAAAAGCCTACAAATCACAGTTCTTTGATCCTGATAGCAATGAGCCAGAATCACCGATTACTTCTAAGAATTTTTTGGACAGTGTTTTTTACAGAGCCAACGATTTAGGGCGCTTGATAGGTGTGGAAAGTGCAGAGGGTTATCAATCAGAACGTTATATTGCTGTTAAAAAAATAAGTGATTTATTTTAAAAAAAAGTTTGGTGAATACCTGAAATAATGTAAATTTGCAACCGTTAAACATGGTGGTTGTAGCTCAGTTGGTTAGAGTATCGGTTTGTGGTACCGAGGGTCG
>JBELHA010000081.1:0-6066 GCA_042091695.1 Flavicella sp. | reverse complement strand
ACCCCGTAAACGTCTGTAAAAGTTCTCTTTTGGAACTCGATCACTCAATCGTAATTGATTTTCAGCTATTTTCTTGATAATTTTTCTTTCTCTGCATTACAGAAAAACAATTAGATTTATAAGGGCTTGTGCAACCACTACCAATGTTAGCTGTAGTTTATTCTTCCTCAAATTCAGTGATTTTATAAAAGTAGACTAATGATATTAGATAAACTATTACACCAAACAATAAGCCCAGACTCATAGATGCTAATAACTCTTTTTTCAAGATGAATATTGAATAATATGCGGGTAATACAAATGAAAGAAATCCAAATATCCAGGCTTTATTAGAGAGGTTTTTAGGTTTTATTATTGATTTGCAATTTTGACATTCCCATTTCGATAAATTTGATAAAAAGAATATTTTTTTTATTGGTTGTTTTTTTCCGCATGTATTACAAGTATAAGGTTTTTTCATATTATCAAGTTTTAGATTATATAAAATAAAATGGTAATTAAAATTATAGGAAAGTATGAAGTCAATATTGAATTAAATAAAGACATATTTTTTTTTGTAGTTAAAAAGAAAAAAAAGATAATACTTGGTAATATTAACAATGAGTTAGCATTAAATTTTGAATCCTCTAAAGATATGTTTGGTATTATATATCCAATACCTGTGCTATTAATTTCCATAAATTCCTCACTATTAATTTGATTTAAAAAATACAAGTTTATGATTGAATACATAAAACTAGGTATTAATGATAGTGTAATCAACGTAGACAAAAATTTAGGTTCTGTCTCGTCTTCTGAAAACAGTAATAATGTCATTTTATAAACAGGGAGGTTGATGAAGACATCGCTTCATGCACTGTATAAAATCTTTTTTTTTGGGGGGATGCTTTGTTTGTGTTGCTTGGTTGCAATGCCTTGTGTGCTCAAGTTAATTAATTTTAATGTGCTGTGCAACAATTGGTTATCGATATTTATAAATGTCGAGTAGTTTTTTTTAGTAGAGGTGCTCTTTGAATGATGTTTTGGGCTAGTATCTTTTTTTTTGTTTTAAGAGGGTGAGATGATTTGTGCAAAGTAGGCTAATTGCAATGATTCCAATGATCATGGTGAGCACTTGGTCTGCATCTAGTCTTCCTTCTTTTTTTAAGAGTGTTCGCAGGTAAATTCCATAAAGTACAAGGCTGATGTCTAGAAGGAATAAGGTGAATATTGGTGTCATTTTTATCCTCATTTTTGTTTTGGTTTTGAGTTGAAGAAGCATCGAAATATTGACCAAAAGTAAACAGGCAATATAGCTCTCAATGGTGGCCAGTCGAGGGGTTGTTGTTAACTGTTCTGTAAGCACAAATATGAGTGCATTTAGGAGTATGGCGAAGCCCATCAGTACGAAATGGTATTTTGAAAAGTAGCGGTTCATGTGTGTGGTTTTAAGAAGGGAATATACAGCCTGTTTGTCTCTGTGTCAAGTCCCATTTATGGGGTTTTTTTACCTCACAAGAAATAGGGATACAGGCAGTTTTCTTCTGGCATGTCGCTTGTTGGAAGCCTGTGGTTTTTGTTTCTTAAAGAGGTTATTATGTCTTTGACTGTTGGATTTTTTTGAGCTTCGAAGTTGACAACATGCAGGTACTTATTGAAGGTGAAGTTTCTCTTGTGTGGATGCATTTTCGTGGGTCAATAGGTCAAAATTATGTGTGTTCTTTGAAGGCCATGTGCAAGGTTTTTTTATCTTTACTTTGTGAAAATTGCTCGGTAGGCTTGCATGCTTTTGCTGTTTTAAAGTAGAAAAGCAGGACTTCCGCACTCAAGTGAATTGTTAAATTACCTTCCATGTCAAATAGCAAACATGCGCATTTGCGTTATAATATTCTAGACCATTGCTTTGCGAACAAACGTTTTAACTTTGTTGAGCTGAAGGCGTATGTCAATGAAAAGATTGCTGAGTACTTCCCTGGAGAAGGCATCTCTACACGAACACTGCGAGAAGATTTGCAGGTATTTCGGGATGAAGTGGATGGCTTTGGGGCTCCACTCCCGGAGAACATTCGTATTTTGGCCTATGCCGTTGAAAATTTCTCTATTGCACAGCGACCTTTATTGGCAGAGGAGCAAGAAATCATGGTCACGGCACAGCAATTGCTTGAACGTTTCGAAAATCATCCGAAGTACAACAGACTTGCAGAAGCCTTGATTCGCTTTCAAGAGGGGGAAGCGGAGGAAGGATCTGATGCATCGATATTATTTTTTGATCACAACGAGGAGTACAAGGGCATTCAGCACTTAAAACCGCTCTATTTTGCGATTAAGAAAAAAGAGGTACTTCAATTGCGTTATCAAGGGTTTAAGGATGCGGAGGTAAGCAGCTTCGAATTTCATCCCTATGTCTTGAAGCAGTACAACCGGCGCTGGTTTGTATTTGGACTGAATGCTAGTAGAGGAATTCCTGAATGGAGCATTCCGCTTGATGATCGCTTGCTTGATTTTATGCCATTGGAAGTGGTCTATATTGAATCGAGCACAGATTGGAATGCTTTTTTTAGGAACATGATAGGGGTTGTTCGACCGGCAGATGCAAAGACCGAAAAAGTAGTGTTGCAGTTTTACAATGGTCGTGAAAAGTATTTTAAAACCAAGCCGTTTCATCCCGATTATGAGGAGTTTTTTGAAACAGAGAAACAAGACCAAGTGTGGTTCGAAACCGTTATCAATAAAGAGCTATTGCAGCAACTTTTATCTTATGGAAAAGATGTGGCTGTATTGGCTCCAGAAGTTTTACAAATCAAAATGAAAGAAGAGGTGGCGCGCATGCAGCAGTATTATTTGTAAAACTGTGCAGTTAAATTGCATAGTTTTAGTGTAGTTTTGCAGCCATCAAAAACACCCTATTTATATGAGTAAGAATACCAATGTACAATGTCCGAGCTGTCACGAAGTGTTTAAAGTAGATGATACGGTGTATACAGACATTGTAAAGCAAGTGAGAGATCAGCAATTTCAGGAGGAATTGCGCAGTCGGTTGGAGGCTGTAGAGAAGGAAAAACAAGCTGCTTTGCGGTTGAATGCGTCTGAATTGCAGCAGCGATTCCAGCAGCAACTCGCTCAAAAGGAGCAGGAGTTGAGTGCTATGAAACTGAAGAATGCTTCCGACTTGGTAAAAGAGGCTGCACAGAAAGATGCGCAGATCAATGCTTTGCAAGTGAAGATGGCGGCTGCGGAGACCGACAAGAAATTGGCACTCTCTGAGGCGGTACATGCGGTGGAGAAGCAGCGCGATCAGCTGGTGAATGATTTGCGAAATAAGGACACCGAACGGGTGCTTTTGGAAAAATCCTTGCAAGAACAGTTTAAAAATACCTTGGCTCATAAAGACGAAGCCTTGAAGTTGAAGAATGACGAGATTGATCGTTTGAAGGATTTTAAGCAAAAGCTTTCTACTAAAATGATTGGTGAAACCTTAGAGCAGCATTGTGAAATGGAATTCAATAAGCTCAGAGCCACGGCCTTTCAACATGCCTACTTTGAGAAAGACAATGATGCTTCAGCAGGGACCAAAGGTGATTATATTTTTAAAGAAAGCGATGTGCATGGGAATGAAGTGGTTTCGATCATGTTTGAGATGAAGAATGAAAATGATACCACGGCTACCAAGAAAAAGAACGAGGACTTCTTTGCTAAGCTCGACAAGGATCGAAAGGCGAAAGGATGTGAATACGCAGTGCTGGTATCTTTGTTAGAGTCAGACAATGATTTTTACAATACCGGTATTGTAGATGTATCCTATAAATACCCAAAAATGTATGTGATTCGTCCGCAGTTTTTTATTCCGATGATTAGCTTGTTGCGCAATGCTGGGATGAAATCTTTGGAGTACAAGGCAGAATTGACCATGATGCGAAATCAGAACATCGATATCACCAATTTTGAAGACAAAATCACGGAATTTAAAACGGGCTTTGCACGGAATTACGATTTGGCGAGTAGACAGTTTAAAACGGCTATTGATGAGATCGATAAAACCATGAGTCATTTGCAAAAGACCAAAGATGCGCTCTTGTCTTCTGTAAACAATCTCCGATTGGCCAATAACAAAGCGACTGATTTGACCATTAAAAAATTGACGTACAACAACCCAACCATGAAACAGAAGTTTCGTGATGTATAAAAATATGATTTAGGGGCATGCCCATGGTATTTTCTATGCATTTTTTTAGTTGTAGCGTACAGGTATAAAAATTGTTGATTTTCAATGGGTTGTAGAAGATTTGGAGGTTTTTTGAAAGTGTGGTGCCGCTCTCGATGCCTTGCGTTGACAGAAATGGCATAGTTTTAGGTATCATTTTATTAAAAAATAAAACCATTTAACGATTTACTTTACTATGAAAAAAACCATTCAATTGCTACTCATAGCCCTGATATTATTTGGCTGCTCAAGCTCAGATGACTGTACAACAACCATTGACATACCTCAATTTTATGTGGTCAATGGACAATCACACAGCTTTACAACAACTCAAGAGGTTCCCTGTGATTTTGATGCCGAATTGTTGACTCCAGTTCAAATAGAACCTGTGATTTTAGCCAATATTTCCTACGAAGTATTGGAGTATCAGCATACCATCGATGCAAGTAACAATTATGAAAAGCTGAAATTTACCATTGAATTGACCAATCCAAACCCTTACGAAGTGCAAGGTTTTACAGAGATTACTTGGGAGGACAATCCAACAGCAAAGTTGTATATCTTCGGATCTAGCAGCAATGGTACTGGATGCGCTTCCATTGCAGCCAATGGAACTTGCTTGATTGAGTATGAGGCGGAAGGGCAGGTGGTTACTGGAAATCCATCGGTGCTTGACTTTCCAAGTGTTGCCTATTATGCAGTGAACTAAGTTTTTTCAAGAGCTTTGCAAACATGGCACAACGAATGGGACTTGCATACTGCAATGTTCACTTGTTATTTTCAATATAAAACAACCATATGATCATGAATCTCAATGATAAAAAGTTTAGAACTCTTGAAAATACCAGTGGTGTATCTTCCAATGACACTATTTTTCATTACTTTCAACATGGAGAAAACATCACAGGTACCTACAATGGTGGCGTCATTGTAACGGGAACCCTTGTTGGTAAACAAATTGATGCAACGCACATTGAGCTCTTGTTTCAATGCATTACCGAAGCTCATGAATTGAAAGCAGGTCGTTCTAAAGGGGTGATTTCACAAAATGCCAACGGAAATTTAACGTTGACCTTTGATTGGAATTGGATGCATGGCGAAGAGGGTGGAGGCGTATCGCATTACATAGAAATAGCGTAAACTCCTTTGCAGAAAGAAGGGCACGACAAAAAAGCACAGAAAAATGAGTTTAGAAGGATCACTTTTATATGTTGATGACCAAAGAATCAATGCTTATTATGAGCAGATGTACCTTGCTCTTGAAGAGCAAGCTTCGGTAGCTACTTTTTTTAAGCTTTGGCCAGCGGAGGTGCATGAACTACTTCATACAACGATATTGCAACCGGCACCCCCTTTTGCCAGTCCTTATGAAAAAATGAATAGCGTGGTGCAACACATTCGAAAAAGCAATCAATATACACCAAAGAGAGGTCATCCCTTGGGAAGGGGACGCGATTTTGTCTATTATGAAGTGTCTTTACAAGCTCAAAGAGTTCCTATTTCAGACGGGTTTGCCTTATGGATCTCAGAAAATCCTTGTGATGCTCAAGAGTATGCAGGGACTTTTGCACAACATGGCCACCTCATTTTATTAGAAGGATATTCTCAAAAAGATGCTCATGTGCAGTTTTATGGAGGATGGGGAACTTTGGAAATGCTATCTGTATTTAAAAGTATTGCTTTTGACACCTGGGATGCTGCTGACGAGGAGGCATTCAATACAAATCCAATTGAACTTTTGGGTCAAAAGGAATATGTTGTGGAAGCGCCACAAAATATTTCTGTCCTCTATCGCGTGCTTGCTACGTGCAGAGATCTTGCAAATAACAAACGCATCAGTACCACAGGAGTTCCTATATTGGTTTCGGCTATTTGATACAGCAACT
>JBELHA010000080.1:0-6132 GCA_042091695.1 Flavicella sp. | reverse complement strand
ATAAAACCCTTGTTTGATACCATTGGAAAGCAAGATGGGGTGTCTAGAATTGCAGCCTGTAACTTGATGTTGACAAAAAGAGGACCGCTATTTTTATCAGATACAACCGTAAATATAGACCCTAATCCAAAGCAATTGGCCAAGATAACTCAGATGACTACAGATGTTGCCAAAATGTTTGGAGTCAATCCTGTTGTTGCTATGCTCTCTTTTTCTAACTTTGGGGCTTCTAAGTCACAGAGGTCGACAAAAGTAGAGGAAGCGGTGAATATTTTGCACAAATCAAATCCAGAAATGTTGGTCGATGGACCTATTCAAGCAGATTTTGCCATGAATTCTGAAATGTTAGAGGATAAGTTTTCGTTTTCTAGTTTGGCAGGAAAAAAACCAAATGTGTTGATTTTTCCAAACTTAGATGCTGCGAATATCTCTTATAAAATGATGAAGGAACTCAATGGAGCGGAGTCTATTGGGCCTATTCTATTAGGGTTGAACAAGCCGGCACACATCCTTCAGTTAGGAGCCAGTGTGGATGAAATGGTAAATATGGCAGCGGTGGCTGTTGTGGATGCTCAGAACAAAGAAAAAAAATAAATATGCTTACGTATATTTGTACTAAATAGATAGAATGATAACACAGTTAAAAGGTAGGTTGGTCGAAAAAAACCCAACTTATATCGTGGTGGATTGCAATGGTGTTGGATATTTTTTACATATATCCTTGCATACATTTGGCATGTTGCCATCCGATGAATTTATTACGATCTACACACATTTGTCTATCAAGGAAGATGCACATACGCTGTTTGGATTTATTTCAAAATTAGAGCGAGAAATTTTCAGATTACTTATTTCTGTTTCTGGTGTAGGTCCTAGTACCGCAAGAACGATGTTGTCTTCCATGAGTTCTGAAGAAATTCAACAAGCAATTGCTTCTGGAAATGTTGCTTTGATACAATCTGTAAAAGGAATTGGTGCAAAAACTGCGCAACGTTTGATTCTCGATCTGAAAGACAAAGTGTTAAAAACCTTTGATTTAGATGAAAATGCAGTGACTTCACACAATACAAATAAAGATGAAGCGTTATCAGCATTAGAAGTGCTTGGATATACCCAAAAAATCTCTGGAAAAGTAGTAGATAAAATCTTACGACAAGAACCAGAGCTATCGGTGGAGCAGTTGATTAAAAAAGCATTAAAAAGTTTTTAACGTCTTGAGAGAATTTACCTTTAAATACAGTAGTTACTTTTTAGTACTTGGTTTTTTGTTTTTTTACAATTCAGTATCAGGGCAGGACAAATTGAAAAACAACACTACAACTACTTCTGTTAAAGATACTTTAGTTAGTTTGCCTTTTGATTTTAACGAAGACCAAGAAGGAAGTCTCTTTTTAAATTTACCGAGCCTGAAAGAGGTGGATTTTGATAGGGAAAATAACCGCTATATTATCAAAGAAAAAATAGGGAATACAACACTAACAACACCTTTATTTTTTCAAGAAGAAGACTACAAAAAATACCGATTGAATCAGGACGTGAAATCCTATTTTCAACAAAAAATAAGTGCGTTAAACAAAGATAAAGAAGGAAGTAAAGAAGCACAAAAAAATCTCCTACCTACTTATTATGTCAAGTCGGGATTGTTTCAGACAATTTTTGGAGGAAATGCCATTGAGGTAAGTACGAAGGGAGCGATTGATGTACGTTTAGGGGTGCTGTATCAAAATATAGAAAATCCCCAATTGTCACAACAAAATAGAAAGACCACTTCTTTTGATTTTGACCAACAGGTAACCGCCTCAATTTCTGCAAAAATTGGAGAGCGACTCAAAGTAGCTGCCAATTACGATACCAAGTCTACTTTTGATTTTCAAAATATGGTAAAGGTGGAATTTGTACCCACTATTCCTGAAGAAATCTCTAGTAAGTTTAACAAGGCAAAGGACAAGGTAAATGAAGTTAAAAGCCTTCAAGACGGTTTTGAATCTACGAAAGAAGATGATATTGTTCGTAAGATAGAGTTGGGTAACGTGAATATGAACGTGAGTAACAATTTGATTACTGGTTCCCAAAGTCTTTTTGGATTGAAGTCTAAATTACAATTTGGACCTACGACGATTACTTCTGTTTTTTCACAACAAAAATCAGAAACCAAAACTGTTACTGCTGAAGGAGGAGCTTCTATCAATGAATTTTCTTTACAGTCTTCTCAGTATATGGCGAACAAGTTTTTCTTCTTGTCCCATTACTTTCGAAACAACTACAACAGCTCATTGGCAAAATTCCCTTTGATCAACAGTCCTGTCAATATCATACGTGTGGAGGTTTGGATTACAAACAGAGGAACCAATACTACTGATGTTAGAAATATTGTTGCCTTGACGGATTTAGGAGAAAATGGTAAGGATGTCTACGATAACAATCTATCGAATATTACCAATGTTGATGTAACGCCTTCTATGAGTTACCCTTATTTGAATCCTGATAACAAAGCCAATTCACTAAATGATTTATTAACAATTGAAGGAATTAGATCCATTGGAACTGTAAAAAGTACACTTCCTTCATCGATGGAACAAGGAGCAGATTTTACGATGTTGGAAAATGCCAAAAAGTTGGCGCCTAACGAATATACTTTTCACCCTCAATTGGGGGTTGTTACACTAAACCGTCAATTGACAGATGGTGATGTATTGGCGGTGGCTTTTCAATATTCTATTACTGGTAGTGATCAAGTGTTTCAAGTAGGAGAACTTTCTTCTGACGGAGTTTCTACGGATGAAAATTTGGTATTGAAACTATTGCGCTCTGAAATCAAACAACCAGGTGAACGTATTTGGGATCTGATGTTGAAAAATAGTTATTCTCTAGGAGCCTACCAACTGCAACGAGAAGGTTTTTTGTTGGATTTATTATACAAAGACGATCGTACAGGTGTAGCTATCAATTCCTTACAAAATGCACAAACAGAAGGCGTAGCAGATAAGACAATTTTAAACCTGGTAGGTGTCGATGTATTGGACCAAAACAATTTTGAGAAAGCAAGAGGAGACGGTTATTTTGACTTTATAGAAGGAATTACGGTATTCTCTGAAAACGGAACGATTACCTTTCCTACCTTAGAACCTTTTGGACGAGATATGGAGGCAAGATTGGATGGCGCTGATGCTCAATTTGTATTCAACGAATTGTATACCAACACGCAGACCAACGCGCAAAACAATTACCAAAACAAAGACAAATACCTGCTTTCAGGATATTATAAATCGGATGCGAGTAACGGAATTTCATTAGGAGCATTCAACGTTCCCAAAGGATCTGTAAGGGTTACTTCTAACGGAATTCTTTTGACAGAGGGAGCAGATTATGTAGTAGATTATTTAAGCGGAAGGGTACAAATCATAAATCCTGCGATTGAGGCATCAGGAGCACCTGTACAGGTTTCTTTGGAAAACAACAGTTTGTTCAACCAACAAACCAAAACCTATGTTGGAATTGATGTGGAGCACATTTTCTCTAAGAAGTTCCAGATGACAGGAACCTATTTGAACGTCAACGAACGTCCCTTAACCCAAAAAGCGTCTTTTGGTGCCGATCCGATTAATAATACCATGTATGGTATGACCTTTAATTACGATTCTGAAGTGCCATGGCTGACTAAAATGGTGAATAGACTGCCCAACCAAGACACGGATGTACCATCTCAATTAACAGTGAGAGGAGATTTTGCATACATGCGTCCAGGAACTCCCGATGGAATCGATTTAGAAGGAGAGGCAACAACTTATATAGATGACTTTGAAGGGGCTCAAATACCTTTGAGTATCATGGATGTTAATTCATGGAAATT
Source organism: Flavicella sp. (assembly GCA_042091695.1). Lineage (GTDB taxonomy): Bacteria > Bacteroidota > Bacteroidia > Flavobacteriales > Flavobacteriaceae > Flavicella. Next base: position 2,282 of record JBELHA010000080.1, on the reverse strand, counting down.
GGCCAGCAAGCCGAAAAATTTTAACAGCTATAACTTTGGTCCGGATGATGCTACAGAGGAAACTAAATTAGATACAGGAAAAAAACGTGCACAGTTGGCATGGTATTCTATCGACCGTTTGTTTTACGGAAGCTCTTCCTTACAACCTGGTAATATTGACAACGATGAGTTGTCAAGAGTTGAGGTAAGTCGTGTAGATTACGATGAATTATTTCCACAGACAAACTTGGATTTGACCCAGTCGACCACCTTAGCTACTTTTGATTTGTCTTATTTCCCGAAAGAAAGAGGTAGTTATAACTACGACTCTGAATGGAATACAAAAGCTCCGGAAGACAGTTGGGCTGGAATTACAAGAGCCTTGACAACCACAGATTTCGAAAGAGCCAATGTTGAGTACATACAATTTTGGATGCAGGACCCCTATGAAGGCTATTCTATTCAAACCTCAGAAGGTGGTACAGGACAAGTTATTGAAGAAGGTGAGTTGTTTATCAACTTAGGAAATATTTCAGAGGACATCTTGCAAGACGGTCGAAAAATGTATGAGAATGGACTGCCTGAAAGTGGAGAAGTTGACAATACAGATGCTACTGCGTGGGGTCGTGTACCGACCAACTCATCTTTTATTTATGCATTTAATGAAGTGGATGCAGACAGAGCAGTACAGGATGTAGGATTGGATGGTTTGGATGATGCCTCAGAGTTGACAACATTTGGAGCTAGTTTTGGAGCAGACCCTTCTAATGACAATTACCGTTTTTTTAGAAGTTCTGTCTACGATCAAGAGAATGCTTCTATTATCAGTCGTTATAAGAATTTTAATAAGACAGAAGGAAATTCACCCACTGCCAACGCGAGTCCTGAGTCCTATCCTACTTCCGCAACTGTAGTTCCTGACAATGAAGATGTCAACCGAGATCAGACGATGAATACTATAGATGCTTATTATCAATACAAAGTATCTTTAAACGCATCCGACCTTGTTTTGGGGAGAAATAATATAGTAGATGTAAAATCCGTTACTAGAAATAATGCCAATGGAACTACTTCTAATGTAAAGTGGTATCAGTTCAGAATCCCAATTACAACTGGGACAGCCATTGGGCCTATCTCAGATTTCAATTCCATTCGTTTTATGCGAATGTTTTTGACCAAGTTCAAGTCGCCTGTGGTATTGCGATTTGGTCAATTACAATTGGTACGTGGTGATTGGAGGCAATATCCTAAAAATGTACACGGAGGTATTGAAGCACCTGAAGACATTTTGAGTACAAATGAAATAGCCAATTTTAGTACAGGGGTTGTGAATTTTGAAGAAAACGAATCTAGAAGCCCTATTCCCTATGTGTTACCTCCAGGTATACAAAGAGAGCAATTGCAGGGAAGTACGATCGTACAATTTCAGAACGAGCAGTCGTTGTCTGTAAAAGTTAATGAGCTAGCTGCCACAGAAACACGCGCAGTGTATAAGAACATGATTACAGATTTACGTATGTTCAAACGACTCAAAATGTTTATCCATGCAGAAGGGGCAAGTTTGACAGACAATGCTATGATGGCTGTGGTACGTTTGGGTGCAGATATTACTGAAAACTATTACCAAATAGAAATACCATTAAAAGCCACTGCATATGGTGCTTCCTTGCCTGAAGAAATCTGGCCAGAGGACAATAATATGGAAGTAGATTTGGAAGCATTGGCACTACTTAAAGTAGAGCGCTACGCCGCATCAGGTTCTTCAGGAGCAAATGTGTTATATCCTGCTCCTGTAGACGGAGAAGCACCGGCATTCAGAATGCGTGTCAAAGGAAATCCAAACTTAGCGAATATCAAAACCATGTTGTTGGGGGTACAGAATACAAGTAATATCCCTCAAAGTGCTGAAGTCTGGTTCAATGAGTTGCGTGTGGCTGGTTTTGACAATGAAGGTGGTTGGGCTTCTGTAGTAAGCGCCAACGCCAATTTTGCAGATTTAGCAGATGTCGCATTGACTGGAAGTATGTCTACTCAAGGTTTTGGTGGCGTGGAGCAGCGCGTCAATGAAAGAAGTCAAGAAAATATCAAACAGTATGCTGTATCCACTAACTTAAATGTCGGAAAATTACTGCCAAAAGATTGGGGTGTGAAAATCCCGATGAGTTATACGGTTTCTGAGGAATTTAGAGACCCTAAATACGATCCTAAATTTCAGGATGTGTCTTTTGATAGTGCCAAAGAAATCAATGATAATAGTAGCAACGCTACAGATTACACACGTAGAAAAAGTATTAGTTTTATCA
>JBELHA010000079.1:0-6308 GCA_042091695.1 Flavicella sp. | reverse complement strand
AATGGTTGAAGAAATGGCACTTCCCTATAAGCTCATTTATAACAAAGCTTTGCCTATAGATCAACTTTATTCACAGCCTTTTCCTGCTGGCGGTTTAACCTACCTATCACCTTCTCAGATGTCAAAATTCCTAATTACAATTTTAAACAATGGCAATTTTAACGGCAAAAAGATACTTAACAAACAATCAACTCTTGAACTTAAAAAAGCTAGTTTCGGGCACGAATACTATGGTCTAGGAATTGGGATTGAAATGAAAGAAGACAATAAATATTGGTTCCACAGCGGACTTCAAGACGGATTTACCGCTTCATTTAAACTAAATATCGATTCTAAAAAAGGAGTTTATCTAATGGCAAATACAATAGCAGAAAGACATTTGTCGGAATTGACTGAACTGGCGATGGAATTACTTGACGGCAAGAAAAAATACTCTAAAACTCCTTCATTTGCAACAAAGGAATATAAAGAAATTGAATTGAATGCAAATGATATGAATAAGTTTATAGGTAGTTATAAAATCAAGGGAACAGAAGTTAATCTATCTATAAAGAAAAGCAATGACAAACTGTTCTTGATAAATCCTGCAAATTTGAAATATGAAATTGCACCTTACGATAAAAATAAATTTTATCTAAAAACTGTAGAGGAGCAAATAGAATTTATAAATTCTGAAAATGGAGTTGAAGATATGATTTTTTACAAAAGAGAGCAAGAGCAATTTCGTGCCAATAAAATGAAATAAAAACGTGGCATAACATTGTCAAAAAATAATAGCGGTTTAATCGCTTAAACGAAAATGAATTTTATAAATCAAACGACAGTAACAAACAGAAAAGTAAGTACATAATATGGGAGGAGATCAGTAAATAGATAACCAATGCAAAACAATTATTCCACTCCAAACAGGGATGTAATTGGTAGCATCATTATTATTAAAAACGGACATCGCAAATGGAGAAGCGATGAATAACATATATACTAAAGGAAAAATTATTAGTACAATAAGTTCTTTCCAAGCAGGAAAAGTTGATTGTACTTTCATATTCGTTTCTAAGATTTTGTTTATTTTAAACAAAGCTATGAATTATAAACTTTCTTAAAGTTACCAAATGGTAAGTCAACCTATTTTTTTTATAATATTGTCAAACTCTGTTAATTTATTCTCTAATTGTTCAGGGCTAAAGAATTTATCTAGTTTAATTATATTTTTCAATTACGATTGAGTGATAAATTCCACAACTTGCTAAATTCCGTACAAAATTTTATTTTTTAATTCAGGTGTTCAATTTCACTAATATTCTCATTTCATTTTAAGTGCTGGACTCCACCAAAATTCTATGGTTTAATTGGAAATCCTATCCAATTAACTAAAAATATTATACAAGTCGTTATTACCATACTAACTAATGATAAACGCAACCAATATTTTGTCATTCCATCATACAATTTCCACATTTTTTCTCCTCTTTCTTTTCTCCTTTTTTTCAATGTTAATTTCGCTAGTACTAACGTAATTATTATAAAAATCAATATTGCTATTATCCAAAATTTCATCATTATCTATATTTTTTCGTTTAATTGTATTTTCTTGCCTTCCTATTCAAAGAATTGCAACGCCTATATAAAGTGCACTCAATTCACTTTATCCACCCCATATGGTTGAATAAACACACCTTTGTTACGTTTATTTGTTTTTTACACACTCAAAAGTATAACTATTTGACTTCCTAAAAAAGAAATCAACTCTTTTTTAATATGGACAACACCCCTTCTTTGTACTTGCCTCCAATAGGGATTTCGATGGCTCCAATTTCAACATCCAATTGTGTAAACGCAGTCACGGCACCCTTATGAATGATATAGGATCGATGAATTTGTAAAAATCGATCTGCAGGCAATTGTGTCACAAAATGACTGATGCGTTCTTTGATGACTAAGCTTCCCTCTTTTTTGTGAATTTTCAAATAATCTTTGATACTTTCAATGTATAGAATTTCGTCCAGCACCACTTTTACATGCTTTTTATTGACCTGTACGAAAATAGTTGTAGCTTCCACTCCTTTTTGAGTTTCTACAGAAGGCTTCGTAGGGATACTCAACTTACCAACTGCCTTGAAAAAGCGCTCGAAAGTGATGGGTTTTAACAAGTAGTCCACGACCTCTAACTCGTAGCCCTCCACTGCATATTCGCGATAGGCAGTTGTAAAAATTACTTTTGGAGGATTTGCTAGTGTTTTCAAAAATTGAATCCCGTTGAGCAAGGGCATTTGTATGTCTAAAAAAATAACATCTACTTGATTTTTATTCAAATAGTCTGCTGCCAGCATTGCATTTTTGAAAGAACCACATAGATTTAAATAAGGAACATTCGCTATATGACTTTCCAATAAGGACCGTGCTAATGGTTCATCGTCAACTAGAATACATTTCATCTTTGATTTTTTGCGTGTTTATTTTTAAATTTACAATATACCAGCCCTCCTTATCAGTAACCTCATAGGAAAATTCGTAATACAGTAACTCGAGCTGTTGCTTTACATTGTTCACACCTATTCCTTTAGAATAGCCCGTATCATCCTGCTGTGGAAGATCGTTTTTGGTATTTTTGACGGACACAAACAAATACGCTCCTTCTTGAACAAGTTTGATGTGAATTTTAGGTATGTCTATACTTCCACTTGCACCGTGTTTGAATGCATTTTCTAAAATTGACAACAGCAACAAAGGCGCAATAGTCATTTGACTATTTGTGAGCTCAAAATCCTTTTGAATCTCAATGTCTTCACCATAACGCAAACTTTCCAAAGCGATGTAATTGTCGAGTAAGTCTAGCTCCTTTTGTAAAGATACAAACTTGTCATTGCATTGGTACAAAATATAGTCGAGCATCTCCGAGAGTCTGGCTACTGTTTTAGGTGCCTCGTCAGATTTTTGAAGGGTCAGTGTGTATAGATTGTTGAGTGTATTGAATAAAAAATGGGGATGTATTTGTGACTTTAAAGCGTTGAGTTCTGCTCGGTTTTTAGCCCCCTCTAGTTCGGTATTTCTTTTTTCTACATCTTGTTTTGCTTGTACAAGCCTATCCAGAGCCATCGCTAGGGAAGCAAATAAAATAGGTGGCAAATACCCTGTAATTAAAAAAGTGACATCGCTAAAAATTTCAAAAAGAGATTCTTTTACAAAGGGAGGCTCTCGAAATAAGGTTTCGTATACATAGACATTGAATACTCGATCTAAAGCACTTACGCTATAAAACATAAGGATGCTACATACTGTAAAAAGCAGGAATTTTTTAGACTTGTAAAAACGGGGTATTAATATATCATTATACGAATACGTCCCTATCAAAAGGAAAGGCATCCGTTTTAGATTGTACAAAATTAAGGTTGACAAAGTATGTACATTTCCCTCTTGAAAATAAGGAATTACAGCAAAACTAATGAGCAACAACACCCAAAAAAATATATGTCTTTTACTACTTTTCTTCAATGCCATACATGGTACTAATTAGAGTGTTAACAGGCCTAAGTGAATCTTTTGACGCTCATTCCTAACTGTTCGTCGGTTCTTATATCAAAACAAAAATAACACTTCCAATTCTTAACCCCCAATAAATCGACCAATTGAGCGCCATCGATGTCCAATACGAAACAACTGTTGACAAATTCATTTCCAATCATTTCCTCTCTTTTGAGCAGCTGCAATACTGTCTCTGTCTAATTTTTGAAAAGCACATGTATGCTTCGAGTATTATTGCAGTATGAAAAACAAAACAAACATTCGATTAGGCCGTCGCTTTATAAAAGTTATTGGAGCGATTTTAGGTCTGCTAGTTCTCTTTAACATTTACTATTTTACAACCCTCACTCCTTATGAGGAAAACAGGCAGTTTCCAAGTACTACAACCACAAAAGCAACACATTACAACACTGCTATTTCAAATGCTCAAGAAGTTTTGAGGTCCATAGGAAAACAAACAGATTTCCCTTCTTTTTCTGTCGCTGTGGGACATCGTGGAAAAGTGATATGGTCTGCCGCTGCTGGTTATCAAGATCTAGCGACGAAAAAAAAAGCAACACCCAAAACTCAATACCGAATTGGAAGCACTTCTAAAGCAGTAACAAGTACAGGGATCGCTAGAGCCGTTGATAAAGGGTTGCTAAACTTGGATAACACGATCGGTGATACAATTTCCAACTGGACTCCTAAGCAGTGGCGCTTTTCGATGCGTCAACTCTTATCACATACGGCGGGTATCGGAAATTACTCTGATTTTGGCATAGCCTCTGCCAAGTACACCCTATGCAATTGCTATGACTTTAAAACAGCTTCTGAAGGTTTAAAAGTATTCGACCGCTACGATTTAATTTTCGAACCTGGTACTGATTTTGCTTACTCTACTTTTGATATCAACTTAGCAAGTGTCGTCTTACAACAAGCTGTGGCGACCCCTTTTCTCAAGTATTTAAATGAGGAAGTTTTTATACCACTTGACATGCAAGACACCTATGGAGATCACAACAAAGCGAAAAGTGACAATTTTGCAACTTTTTACGAAGTTGATAGAGGTTACTATAGAGTTTATAGAAGTTTCGGTCTCGAATACGACATCAACCTCAGCTATAAATGGGCCGGTGGCGGTATCATCTCTACCCCAACAGACATGGTAAAAATGGGCATGGCTTATTTGAGAGAAGATGGATTTATCAGTAAGGCAACCAAACAAAACTTCTGGACTCCTCAAAAACTAAACAACGGTGAGATTAACGAACAACAGTACGCACTTGGATGGCGTTCTTTTCTGTCTTTTAAAAACAAATGGATATTGGAAGGTCAAACCCCTATTTGGATGGTACACCATGGAGGGGTGAGCAAAGGTTCTCAAAACTTTTTGGCAATTTTTCCAAATTATGACCTTGTCATTGACGTGGCTATCAATACCAACGTAGAGGATTTTAGTGATTTAGGAGCGTATCTATTTCGCATAGCTAATTACTTTATTCAGGAAATTGAAAGGAAAGAGCATACATTGTATGAAGAAATAAAAAACACTAAAACCTAAGACTAATAAATATTTCAGAGCAAAAAACACCCTAAACAGGGTGTTTTTTTTTTAGTAGTATAAAGTCAAAAAAATAGTGAAATTTTGAAAATCGTTTGAACTTTTTACGCTATTGTATTTTCCCAGAGATGGTTTGAACTACATAAACTATAGATTGTATATTTACAAAAAATAGAAACTACAAATTTACATCCCTTTCTCCATCATGATTCGAAAAATTGTATTTGCTCTTTTTAGCTGTAGTAGTTTACTATTGTGCTATTGCGCCTCCAATGATACTGAAACCTCAACTCCTATAGTAGCTAAATATACCTTATCCGTAAGTGCAGGAGAAGGTGGTCGTGTAGACCTTACAGGAGGAAGCTATGACGAGGGAGAACAAGTTACGATTACAGCTATATCGGAAGCAGCTTATGAATTTACAAATTGGTCCAATGGAAGCGAAGAAAATTCTTTGACAGTAACAATGACAGAAGACCTTGAAATAAGCGCCAATTTTTCTAGCATACCAACCACCAAGAGTTTTGTGATACATGTTACTGCCAATAGTGCGAGAAACTATAGTCTTACAGGCATGGATAGAAACGGACCTGTTTCAGGAGACGATCCTAGCTTGACTTTCAAGGTAGGCGATCAAATTAAATTTAATGTCGATGCACCTGGCCATCCATTCCTTTTGAAAACTATACCAGGGACAAATTATGACAACCTTATTCCCGAAGCCATAAATAACGGTGATACGAATGGAACTGTTGAATGGACACCTTTAGAAACGGGAACTTATTATTACCAATGTAGACCTCATATAAGTATGGTGGGAACTATTAGTATACAGCAATCAGATAGCTAACAGACTCAAATAGTATGCCTTTACCCATAAAGTTTTTTAAATATGCGTTGTATCAACTACGCATTTTTTTATTTTGAGCGATCGTAAAATAAATACTGAAATGCATACATAATATAGTATGTGCTACAAACCTATAGCGGCATATATTACAATTAAAGTTTCCTCTTACTTCACTAGATTTAAAGCACACAATTCACAATTTATTATTGAAATTTCTTGTACCTTAAAACATCGCTTAGGGTTTCCTGTTTTTGAAACAACTGTCATAGTAGTACAGCACAACTTTTTCGCATTTGATTCTTTCAGTATTTTCAAAATTGTAAAATAAAAATTACCAAATCCTCCTCGTATATATCTTTAGAATACAGATAGGCTTAAAAAAACACAGCACTA
>JBELHA010000078.1:0-6455 GCA_042091695.1 Flavicella sp. | reverse complement strand
TCATTTGAAACCTCATTTGAAACCTCATTTACAACTTCTGTTGTCTCATTACTAGTTTCTTCTTGGATTGAAGCTTGATCATCAATTACATTCTCCAATTTCTCTCCCATAGCATCTGCGTTGGCATCGATACTTTCAACTTCTTCATTAGAAACTGGTTCTAGAACATCTTCTACACCTTCAACTTCTTCACCCATACATGCTTCTAAAGCTGCTTTGCTTTTCTTGTTTTTGTATCCAAATACAAAATTCAAACCAAAATTAAGAGCTGCACCTGTCATCTCCTCAGGCTTTTTAAACATGGCTAACAAGCTGTCAGTAGCTGCGTACAATTGAAACGGTCCTGCTTTTACTACAAAGTTAGCACCTAAATTGATACCTCCTTGGTGACCACCTGTCGCAGCCAACAATCCAAAGGTTGTTCTCTTCAATGTTCTTTGGTATCCAATAGCAATGTCTGGATTTACTTGACCAAAAGCATAGTTATTAAAGATTGTAAAGTTAAAAGCATTCAATGGATCCATTTGGTATTTTACAGAGGTGTAACTCGTAGCAACTAATTTTGTTTTGTAACCATTTGTACTTTCGTCAGCAGCGACTAAATCTCCAATTCTGTCAACCATAGCTTCCGCAATATCTCCATCTTCATTGTCTAAATCGATACCGCTATAGACTGTTCCTTCTTGGTCTTGTACATAGTAGTTTGCTACATCTTGACTCCAGTTGATACTTCCCAAGTCATTGATTGCTAATTCTACAGTGAATTTGTCGTCAATCTTGTAAGTCGCTCCGAAATCAACTCCAAATCCAGTATTGTCAGTGAAAAATCCTCCATCTGAAAAATTAGTATCACTATTTGCAATCATCGAAGTATTTACAATCGCATTTTGCGTATTGATTGTCCAGCTGTTGTCTAGCGGGTTGATAGCCAAGCTCCCTGTTGCATCTTTTTCAGTACTCGCATTGGCAATACCATTTAGGTATTTTAAACGGATACCAACAGCTAATTTATCTTCCATAAATTTGTGTGTATACCCAACACCTATTTCTGTATATGCAGATGTATTGATACGGTTGTTTATCAAATCAAAATCATTGATCCCATTGGCAATTACACCTATAAAATCGTCTGTATAATCAAAGTAATTTTTTACTCTGGCATTTGCAAAAACGCTAATTGTTCCTTGATTTGTTTTGAATCCCATTGAGAATAGGTTTACAGCTACATCAAGGTTCAAGTTGTTATCAGACTCCAAAGAATTGTATAAGTTTTGTAAGTCGATTCTATTTGTATTTGCATTTACATTGGCTACGAGAACGTCCTTTATTTGGAACCCTGTTTCCAAGCCAAGACCTACACCAAATCCAAGGCTAAAACCATTCTGTTGTAAGTATACAGGTGAAACATTTTGCGTTTGTTGTACATAGTCTCCAAGATTGTAAAAAGAGAACTGTGTTTGTGCGTTGCTACTACCAATACCTAGTAAAAGTAGAGCTGTATATATAAAGATATTTTTTTTCATGGCTATTTTTCTATTCATTATCACTGTCTAAGTTCACAGTGGCAGATGCTTTTGCTGACAATGTAGCTGTGACACGGTTGCTTTTATTCAATACTACGCTATCCGCTCCATCAGTTGAGTTCAAGGAAATTACAAGATCAATTTCAGCGACTTCGTTCAAAGCTTCAATATTCGTGATATTAAATTCTGTAACATTGGTTTCAGTACCATTTGATTTACCTTCAGCATCTACAGGAGCAGCTTTGAAAGCAACGATGTCTGTTTCTACCAAGATACCATCTACAACAGTTCCATTAGCTTTTTTAAATACAAGTTCAATTGCTCCAGTAAGAGGAATTTCGTTTTCAGTAGCTACCTTTAAAGATATATTTTTCAATTCCTCAGAGATTTCATCTACATCGAAATCAAAAGTTTCTGTAAATTCTATATTGTCAAACTTAACATCTAATGGTACGTCAATTACTAAATCCATACCAAAACCATCGTATCCTTTTGCGAAGAAATTGTTGTTAGGAGTTCCGTCAATATGCTCAGGGTTGGCCGAACCACTAACATTCAATTCGATTTTATTAGGTTTAGAACTCAACAATTCATTAATGTTAGAATTTTCACCGTTTAATGTTAACTCTGTTTCTACAACACTTTTAGTAACATCATAATCTTCAACAGCAACCCCATTGAAAACCACTTCATTTCCTTCAGTTCTGTTAAGTTGTACGGAAGTTCCACTAGTATTGTTTTTAGCAGTTATTCCAGAAAGATCCAATCCAATAGGGAATCCGTAGCCACTTTTTGCAACTAATTTCATACTTGCATTGGCAAAAGAAATACCTCCGTCTCCAAAGTCTTCGAAGAAATCCAATGAGATGGTTTGATTTGAAACATCAAAACTTTCTTTTAAGAAATCACCAAAAACTGCTTCAGGAGCCCCTGCGTCCTTAATACTAACATCAAATCTCAATTCGTCAGTATCCTTGAAAACATCTCCAGCTCTCAATTTTAATTTAGTAGTGTACTTTACTACAAAAGTGTTAAATGTTTGGTTTAGAGCAGTTCCATCGTGAGTAAAGTCTGCATCGTAATTTTTCAATTCTAGGTTGATAGTTGTGGTTTCATTACTGAATATTTCTGTAACTGTATAGGCAACACCATTTTCGTCCTCCAAAGAAGGTATAGTTATTGTCAATTCTACTTCCGAGTCGTAGTCAGACTTTAACACGATGTCCAAAGTTCCTTGGTCAAATATCGCTTTAGTTATTTGCTGCGACAATTCAATTTCTTCAATTTCTTGTCCTGCTGTTTCTAAATCCTGTTCTCCAATTGCAGGTACTGTAAAGCTACCTCCAACAAAATTATCAGAAATTTCTGTAGGCAAAGGAATTAAAGTATTTACATTGATATCTCCAACTTCAACGTTAAAGGCAGCATTGTCACCGCCTTCAATAGATTCGGTATAGCTAATCTTTAGATTTCCATCTGTATCAGTTTCGATGTCTTCGAATTCTAATTCTTCAAACATACGATCTATACTATACTCTGAAGTACCAATTGGTACCGGGAGTTCTAGATTGATTTCTGATCCTTCCATTTCTTTGTCGAAATAGGAAACATCACACGAGGTCATACATGCTACACCTACAAAGTATAGTATGCGTGTAAGGTTTTTGTTTTTCATAATTTTTGATTATTTTTTTTTCAGCGGTAAAACTAACGTATTTTTGTTGTTATATCAATAGTTTTTTTAATTTTTAAAGTTTCCCTAGTATAGGTTACCTTTGCGTAGATATTAATATATTTTTTATGAGCAAAATAATCAAAGGGTTTTCCAAACTCTCTAAGAATGAAAAGATTGAATGGTTGGTAACTACCTTTTTTAAAGGAGATGTTTCCGTTACCGATATTCTAAAAATGTACTGGAACTCGGATGTTAAATTGCAACAACTACACGACGATTTTACAGAGAACACGCTTTCTAATTTTTACTTGCCTTTTGGCGTAGCCCCTAACTTTATAATTGATGGAGAGGCTTATACTATTCCAATGGTTATTGAGGAAAGTTCAGTAGTTGCTGCGGCTTCTCTCGTAGGGAAATTTTGGAGTACTCGCGGTGGTTTTAAAACTGAGATTTTAGGAACTACAAAAATTGGGCAAGTCCATTTTATGTATTCAGGTTCTAAAGAGGATTTACATAGCTATTTTAGTGAGGTAAAAGAAGATTTACTTCGAACTACAGAAGCCATTACATATAATATGCGCAAACGTGGTGGTGGTATCTTAGATATCGAACTCAGAGATAAAACTGTTGATTTAGAAAATTACTACCAATTGCACGTGACCTTCGAAACTAAAGATTCGATGGGTGCCAACTTTATCAATTCGTGTTTGGAAGCTATTGCAGCTCGTTTTGAAAGAGAAGGCATACAAATTGTCATGAGCATTTTGTCAAACTATGTTCCTGAATGTTTGGTAAGAGCAGAAGTTTCGTGTTCGGTTGCAGAATTAGCTGCAGGCACTACGGATATAGACCCTCAGGAATATGCTGAAAAGTTCAAAGCGGCCATAGATATTGCCAACGTGGAACCGCACCGTGCAGTGACTCATAATAAAGGAATTATGAACGGAATTGACGCTGTTGTTTTGGCTACCGGGAATGATTTTAGAGCCATTGAATCTTGTGCTCACGCGTATGCCGCAAAGGACGGTCAGTATAAGAGTTTGACCCAGTGTGAAGTGAAGGATGGAATCTTCCGTTTCTGGATTGAAATACCTTTAGCGCTTGGAACTGTTGGCGGCTTGACGGCCTTACATCCTATGGCTAAATTATCTCTCGATTTACTACAGCAACCTTCTGCAGCTATATTGATGCGAATCATTGCTGTGGCAGGATTGGCGCAAAACTTTGCAGCCTTGAGAGCACTGACTACTTCGGGTATACAAAAAGGACATATGAAAATGCACCTGATGAATATCTTAAATCAGTTAGAAGCCAATGCAAAAGAAAAGGAAATTGTAATTGCTCATTTTGAAAATACGCCTGTTACTCACAGCGGGGTACATGAGTTTTATGAAAAAATAAAAATCAAAGCATAATTCAGTGCGACATGAAAAAATTTTATAGTAACGGTAAGTTGCTCATTACGGGCGAATATGCTGTCTTAGACGGTGCCTTAGCTTTGGCGTTGCCCACAAAGTTTGGACAAAGCTTAGAGGTTTCTCCACTAGATGTTCCTTGTATTATTTGGGAGAGTTTTTCTGTAGAAAATAATTTGTGGTTCCAGGCGGAACTTCAAATAGATCAACTCGACAGAGTACATGAGGACAAACGCGTAAATACACTACAGAAAATATTGAGTGAAGCACAACGCATGAACCCTAGTTTCCTCTCTGATGGTAAAGGTGCCTTTGTACAGACATTTTTGACCTTTCCAAACAATTGGGGCTTGGGAACTTCTTCTACCTTGATCAATAATATTGCTCAATGGGCAGCTGTAGATGCTTTTGAGCTCTTACATAACTCTTTTGGAGGTAGTGGTTACGATATTGCCTGTGCTCAAAACAACCGTCCGATTCAGTACCAGTTGGATAAAATAAAACCAAAAGTTACTCCTGTTTCTTTTTCTCCCGAATACAAAAAAAATCTTTTTTTTGTATACCTAAATCAAAAACAAGATAGCAAAGAAGGCATACAATTGTATAGAGGTGTTGAAACGGATAAATCCGATTTTTGTGCAACTATTTCTGGGTTGACTAAACGTGTTTCTGAGACAAGCTCTTTAGAAGAGTTTCAAGACATATTGAAGAGCCACGAAACGACGGTTGGTGCATTTTTGAACATAACACCCTTGCAAGAAAGTGTGTTTAAAGATTTCAAAGGAGCGATAAAGAGTTTAGGAGCTTGGGGTGGGGATTTTATATTGGTTGCAGGAGATGAACATACACCAGAATATTTTATAGACAGAGGTTTTGATACTGTTTTGTCCTACGATGAAATGATATTAGAAGCTTAATTGTAATTTTTATTGATACCAGAGAATGGCAAAAGACATAGTGATAATAGGAGGAGGGGCTGCCGGTTTTTTTACAGCAATCACGGCCAAAGAAAACAACCCTGATTTGAATGTAACCATTCTCGAAAAGGGGAAAGATGTTTTGCAAAAGGTGAAAATATCAGGAGGTGGAAGGTGCAATGTCACCCATGCTTGTTTTGTACCCAAAGATTTGACAGAATTTTATCCAAGAGGAAAAAAAGAATTGTTAGGACCCTTTCATCAATTCATGACTGGAGATACTATGGAGTGGTTTGAATCTCGCGGCGTGCCTCTGAAAATTGAAAAAGACAACCGTATTTTTCCGGAATCTAATAGTTCTCAAAGCATTATAGATTGTTTTCAGGATTTGGTCACTAAATTAGGGATAAAAGTACTGTGCAACCACGGTGTCAATAAGGTTCTGAAAACCGATACAGGATGGCAACTCGATACCACAAAAGGAACTTTCGTTGCAGACCAACTGGTCATCGCAGCAGGGAGTAGCAAGCGTGTGTGGGAGTTGGTAACAACCTTAGACCATTCTATAATTAAACCAGTTCCTTCTTTGTTTACTTTCAATATCAAGGACAAGAGGCTTACGGATTTGTTGGGGACCTCAGTACCCAATGCCACTGTACGTATTGAAAACACCAAACTAGAGGCAAGTGGTCCCTTGTTGATTACGCATTGGGGCTTAAGTGGTCCTGCAGTTTTGAAATTATCTGCTTTTGGAGCACGCTTGTTGCATGAGATGAATTACGAATACAACGTTCGTGTCAACTGGTTGTCAGTACCCTTTCAGCAGGTGTTACAGACACTTCAAAAACAAAAAAAACAGCAGTCGAAAAAGCAAATGATATTGCGTTCGCCTTTTGAAGCTATTACTAAAAGATTGTGGGGAAGA
>JBELHA010000077.1:0-6668 GCA_042091695.1 Flavicella sp. | reverse complement strand
GATTTGTGTGCTTTTGAATGTGTATATCACAATGCATGGACTATCTATGGAGTATACCCGAAGTATCCCCGAAGTATCTATACAGTATCCTAGTGTTTTTCCTACTGAAACCAGACAACAAAACTTGTCTAGACAATAGTTGATTTTTAAAGAGGATTCTTTTTAGTAGGAACAAGAGTGAAGATATTGCATATTTGTGGAAGAAATGTATTGTCTTGTAAACTTTGTATGTGATGTATTTAGTTACTATATTTATTTGTTTGCAAACAAGAATGCGATAAATATGTAGATGAAATTAAAACCTTTATCGAAAAAAAAACAAACGGAACAATTAACTGTGAGGAACAAAGTCTTTATAGAGCCTTGAGGAAATACGAGCATATAAATGTACTCTCCCATGAATTAAAAAAAGGGAATAAAGGTCCCGATAGAAAATACTACTATTTGACAGAACTTGGAAAAGAACTTTTCAATCAATTTGTCGACAGAAATATCAAGCTTTTTTACTCAAAAGAAATAATAGAAATTCTAAAACTGAACTAAAATGAAAACAATAACAAAACACTTAGTAAAATTTGCAGTAGTGGCTTTGATCTCAACAATTGTTTTTCGCTATTTTCTAAGCTATGGGATCGAAAATAAATCAATTATTATAACAAGTATTTCTTCAATTATACATGGAATCACTTTATTTACCTCAGGTTGGTTCTTTGGAAAAAAAGAAGGAGCGTATTTACCTATATACGATCTTGGATTTCGATTTCACCTGATTACTTATGTAATACATAATAGTATTTCAATCCTTTGGATTTTGCTTGGTTTCGGATCAAAATATGAAAATTCACAATCGTTGTATACTATTGCAATGTATTGGGGTGTTTTTCTTATGTTGCATTTTTTCTATTATTTGTGGAAAAGAAAAAACACTATTGATAATTTGTACAAAGAGGACCTATTTGAATAAATACTAAAGTCAATCAAAAGGTATCGCTAAAAATAAGGAATAGCTACCTACACAAGAAAATAGAAGTCGAAATCGTAATTTCCTGAGATCGTACACTTAAAATTACGCTGTAATATATTACTATATCACCCATTTCTAGATGTGAAAGTAACTGACTTCAATTGTGTTTGATATAAAGAATAAGAAGTAACAAATTAGTAACGCCTTACAAACTGAGTAAAAACAAATACAGCTGCCACCAATTGTTTATTTCGATAGTGGCATTGTAGTTATAAATATTTAACAGAGCTACAAAAGAATTTAGGAACACCATATAAAATAATACATCCCCTTTATTTGCAAGTATGTGAGAGTGTTTAAAAAATGTTTTTGTGTTTTTAAAAAGTAATAGTGCTCTTCGGAATACTTACCTGAAAGCTGTAGAGTAAATCTAAAAACACTTCATACGGAATCCACTCCAGGGTATCGAGATAAGTAGTGTCGGACTCTTTTGTAAACTGTTCAAATTCCGCTTGTACCTTTTTGACAGCATAAAACTCAAACTCATTATTGGACAAGTATACTAGTAACTTACAAAAAAAGTTTGTCCGTCTCAAGGGTTCATTTTTGAGGTGACGAGACAAGTAGACATTGAGGTTATGTGCTTCTTTGTAAGTCTCTTTTCCCAATACATAATGCAAAACCAACCTCAGATACATGACAATACACTGTGCTCCCGTTTTATCTTTTTGGCAATGTTTTACGTTTTGGTTGAATTCTGTCACTGTTGCAAGCGTTGCCAAAGTAGGTAATTTTGATATAGAGCGTGTATCGTTTGTCAATTTTAAATACACCCACAACACTGATTCTTTGAGCAGCCAATTGCTTTTATCTATTGGATTTAAATATTGAAATTGGGCTGTTTTGACAACCTCAACAATAACTTGTAATGCATTTTCAGGGTCCCCTACTTGCAGGAAGTATTCGAATTGATTTTCTTGAATTTTAAATTTATCAAATGCTCTGTAATCAGTATACAGAAGACATTTTTCAATGATACGTTGGTAAGCAACTGTGTTGTAGTGCAATCTTTCGAACTGCGCAGCCAAATTCAAAACCATAATATAATGGTTGTGGTTTTGCACTTCAGAATACTTTTCTAAACACAGTAAAAACTCCATATAATTCTTCTGAAACCCTTCTATTTCCAAAGCATAAAAGTCATAAAAAAGAGACAATAGCAATTTGTAATACCACAAATAAGGATGTTGGAACTCAGCAATACAAGTATCTATGCTTTTAATAGCTTGGTTTATGAAAGCGAGCTGATCGTTTTTGAGCTGCTTGGAAAACTTAAATTTTGCATAAAAAGTTTCCCATTTTTCAATAGTTACGAGTATGAGTTGATACTGTTTCGAGAGTTTTTGAATGTGTCTATTTAAAACTGAGACCTCCTTGTCATTTCCCATTAGAGAAACTG
This sequence comes from Flavicella sp., assembly GCA_042091695.1. Taxonomy (GTDB): domain Bacteria; phylum Bacteroidota; class Bacteroidia; order Flavobacteriales; family Flavobacteriaceae; genus Flavicella. The sequence goes on along the minus strand of JBELHA010000077.1, from coordinate 4,245 downwards.
CAGTACGCATCAATACAGTGGCGCGCAACTCCACCTCAACCAAATAGTGCTTTTGGGCACTCTGAATTACTTTCTTTAAAATTCTAATGGCATTGTGGTACACATTGTTAGAGAGTAATTTTTTGACCACCAATAGGTCCTTTTCAAGTGTTATGTTAACTTCATCGTAAGTAGACAGTTTGGATTTTAGCGTTTTCTTTTGATGTAAGTGACTATTAAGCAATAAAAAACAGAGTTTGTTTCTTAAACTTTGCTTCAGCATTTGGTATTTTTTCCCTACCCTCGCTTCATTGTAAATCAAAAGTGATGCCTGTGCATCGTCGTTTATCTTATCGTTTTTATAAAGGTCAAAGAGTAGTCTTACCTTAGATTGCAAAGGTAAGACCGCATTTATCTCGGAAGATTTGTATTTATCAAACACAAATAAAAACTCGTAAAGTACGTCCATTGGGTTTGCAATAAAATACTTTATTTTTTTATCTAATGTTAATTTTCAGTTATGCTTTTTGATGTCCCACTCAAAAACCACCTTACTCTGAACGCCGTTCTGTGAAAGTCCCCCTCAACAAATCACTTGAAAACAAGTGAAGTCTAGACAATATAAATAGTATTTAAATATAAATGCGCAAACGTATTGCGCATAACTGATATTCCTAAAGTCGGCTATTTGTAATGACGAATAAGATTGTCATTAATAGATTTACAAACAAAACATAATTAACACAATCATTTATGAGATTATTACATTTATTTTCAAGATTTTTTATTGTTTGGGCCTTTTTTATTGCAAATATATCAATTGCACAGACAGCGCCACCAAGCAATTTGAACGGACAAAACTTAAGGATTTGGCTAAAGCAAAATTATTTTGACGGCAGTCATTCTCAATTGGGCTATGATACTGCCAGAATGTACATGTACAATTACATCGACAACAAAAACAACAGTATTACGGGTGTGTATAGTGGCTTAGAAATAGCCTGGAACTATGGTGGTACAGGTACCAACCCACAGCCGTTGAATTGTGAGCATGTAGTACCACAAAGTCTTTTTGGATATCAAGAACCGATGAAATCAGACATTCACCACTTGTTTCCTACATATGGAAATTGGAACTCCACAAGAAGCAGCCATCCATTTGCAGAAATAGACGATTCAGACACAACAAAATGGATGTATTTGAACCAATCACAAGCTTCAAAACCAACATCTAATATCGATGCGTATTCAGAGTATGCTAACAGCACTTTTGAGCCCAGAGAGGATCACAAGGGAAATACTGCAAGAGCTATTTTCTATTTTTACACTATGTATCCAACACAAGGAGGAAATATAAGCAGTTTAGGTGATATAAATACGCTGTACCAATGGCATTTAGACGACCCTGTAGACAGTGAAGAGCTGGCGAGAAACAATGCGACGGAAACATACCAAGGAAACAGAAATCCTTATATAGACTATCCTTCATTGGTCGCAAGTGCATGGGGGTTTAGCACTACTCCATCTGCACCTACAGCGGTAAGCATGCAACTACAAGCGACTACTAACAGCATCGATCTATCTTGGAACAGCGCTCTTAATGAAGACGGCTACCGACTGTACAAATCAAGTAACGGAGGAGCCTTTGTTCTTTTGAGTACTTTGGGGGCTTCAGCGACTGCCTATACAGACAATGCGGTTGTTGCAAATAACAGTTATGCGTATTATATTGTCGCATTTAATGCCGTTGGAAATAGTCCGAATAGCAACATCGCAAATGGACAATTGGACTCAGGAAACAACAATGGTGGAAATGCTAGTATTTCTGATTTAATTATTTCTGAATATGTAGAAGGTGCTTCTTACAACAAAGCCATAGAAATTGCTAATTTCACAGGACAGACTGTAGATTTATCAGACTACTCTCTATTCAAACAGACCAATGGTGCTGGGTCTTGGAATTCAGAACTAGCGCTTTCAGGTAGTTTGGCCAACGGTGCGGTTTATGTGATTGCAAACAACAAAGCGAGTAGTGCAATTTTGGCTATTGCAGATATAAACACGAGTGCAGCAGCTCTTTCTTTCAATGGAAACGACGCCGTAGCCTTGTTTAAAAACAACAACGCTATTGATGTGGTAGGAATCGTTAACAGCAGTGCCAATTTTGGAAAAGATGTTACTTTGGTGCGCAAAGAGGACATTAGTTCCCCAACTACCAACTACGATAGCGATGATTGGATTTCTTTTGGGTCTAATACCATTTCAGACTTGGGGGCACACACAGTTGTTAATACTGCTGACACTGAGGCGCCAAGTAGTCCAACTGGACTTAACAGTACAAACATAGGAGAAAATAGTTTTACAGTTACATGGAACACTGCTACTGACAATGTAGGTGTAATTACCTATCAAGTTTATTTGGACAACAGTCTGTTCCAAACTACTGCTGCTACACAAAGCAGCATTACTGGATTGTCGTTAGGCAACAGCTACCAAATTACTGTCAGTGCGACGGATGCTGCCGGAAATACCTCGAATATTAGTAGTGCATTGAACGTAACAACAGTTGACGTGACAGCGCCTAGTACTCCTCAAAATATAAATGTTCAAAACATTGGAACTACAGATTTCGAATTGGTTTGGGATGCGGCTACAGATAATGTAGGGGTCGTAGGCTACACAATTTATAAAGACGGTATTTATGTTGGAAACAGTAGCAATCCAAGTTTTACGTTTAGTTCTTTGGATGCAAACACCACCTATGTGCTGACAATACTCGCAGAAGATGCTGCTGGGAATAGCAGCGGGTTGAGTACTGCCCTTCAAGTGACCACTTTAGAAGCGCAAACAGGAGGTGACGGAAGCCTATCAGAGTTACTAATTTCTGAATACGTAGAGGGTAGTTCCTACAACAAAGCAATTGAGATTGCTAACTTTACAGGGCAAACTGTAGACTTGTCTTCATACACACTCTACAAACAAACCAATGGTTCAGGTAGTTGGTCTTCGGCATTGAATCTTTCAGGTAGTCTTGCCAATGGAGCGGTCTATGTAATTGCCCATGGAAATGCGAACGCCACCATTTCAGCCGCTGCAGATTTGAGCAGCAACGCTTCAGTACTTTCTTTCAATGGAAATGATGCCATAGCCTTATTTAAAAATGGCAGCTTGTTAGATGTGGTAGGTGTTTATAACAGTACTGCAAATTTTGGAAAAGACACAACCTTAGTTCGCAAGTCAGACATCACAGGACCGAGTACGACCTTCGACCCGAATGACTGGGATGTATTGGCTACAAATGACAGCTCAAACTTGGGTAATCATACTGTAACAGGAAATACAAGTCTTTCGGATGTAGTATTGGTGAATTCAGACTTTGAAAACGGTTATGGAGACTGGGTAGATGGAGGAGCCGATTGCAAATTATACGGAGGAGGCACCTATGCCAACTCTGGTTTGGGAGCGATAAACCTTCAGGACAACACCAGCACATCAAAGGTAACTTTGAAAGACGACTTGGACCTATCAAATGCTGTCATGCTTGCCATTGAATTCCACTACAGCCCCGTTTCTTTTGAAAACACAGAAAGATTTTATGTAGAATTCTATACAGGCTCACAATGGCAAATCATAGGCAGCTATGTTCACAATACAGACTTTTCAAATAATAATAACTATGTCGAAGCGGTGACTATTGATGCGAACCAATACAATTTTACGACCAACAATAGTATCCGTTTTAGATGTGATGCTAGTGGTAACGCTGACGACGTATACATCGATGATGTAGTTCTTACTGCAACTGTGATCGGAACTGCACAAAAGAGTTCCAAGAAAGGATTTACAGCTATCGAAGTAGAAAGTACTTTTGAATATGAAGAAACTAACAGCGTATACCCTGTTCCATCTGCAGTCCCTGTTACATGTACCATCACAGCAAACAGTACTATTGGACAGGTACAGCTCGCTCTGTACAACAGTTATGGGCAACTCCTAAAAATGGAAACATTTAAAGAGAATTCACAAAAGTTTTCTCATATTATTGAGAAGCAAATTCCTGGAAATTACTTTTTACTGATACAAACAGCTAAGGCTAGCTATCAAAAGCAACTGATATTCAACTAATCAATTTGTTTGATTCATAAAAGGAGCCCTTGTGGCTCCTTTTTTTTTTCATACTATTTCATAAATAAAGCCTTTTATGGCTCTGCAGGTTATAAAAAGAAAAACACAAATTTAGCGTACAATAATAGATTCCTAAAACAG
>JBELHA010000076.1:0-6727 GCA_042091695.1 Flavicella sp. | reverse complement strand
TTCTTTAAAAATTTCAATTTTTACTAAAACCTACCCCTATGAATACATTATATCCAACTTAACTTTTTAGAACTGCCATTAGCACTTGTTGTGCTTGATGAGTTTGTAGATATTTTCCATTCAGTAGAACTTTATGGAATTAACACTATATGTTTCACGAATTCAATTCGTGAGCAAACCACTTTTTCGTGATTTTTTTTTGTTGATGTTAGTAGCCATGAGATCTGATTAATCTCATGGCTTTTTTTGTGTCTCACTATTTGTTTTCTTCGATTCGGTTAATACGAGTGATAGTCGTATAAAATTAAATAATAAGTACCGTGCTATTGTTTTAAAACGCAAAAAATCTACACCGTAAAATACTGTGTAGATTTCAATTTATTTTAATATGAGTAACTTTTTAAGCTTCTGCTCCTGTTGGTGCCCATTGTGCACACAGCATACCAGGTGCCGCCTTTTGTGGTTTTGCGCATGAAGATGTTTCTAATCTTGCACATGTACTGCAGTTTGGATCGTTTTTGAGTTGTGCTTTCATCTGGAAGCTATCACATGTATATCCTTCATCAACTGATACAAGGTGCACTTTACATTGTTTTGATGCTGTTACGTTTTCGCAGTTCGCACAACTGTTTCCTAATCGAATAGCCATAATAGAATTTTTTAGTTCATAAAATCATTAACATTTTAAAATTACAACTTTTAGTGCTTAGAATGATTCTATTTCGTTGTATTTCAGTTATTTATATCTAGTCTACTTTTAGTTTGTCTTTGTGTCTTAAAAAACCTATTTTAGAGAAACCTTAAAATTTATACAAATGGAATCAATTTTACTTCTCTCAAAACTTATTATTGCTGTGTCTATATTAATTGTATGGGGTTTTCGTTTCGACAATATAGAAAAAGAATTCAAACAATACGGCCTTTCTGTGATAGTGCGAAGCTTTGTCGGAGCTGCTAAAATTTCAATGGCAACATTGCTAGTGGCTAGTATATGGTATGATGCACTTGTTTTGGTGCCTGCAGCTATAATGGCCGTTTTAATGCTATCTGCACAGTATTTCCATTTTAAGGTAAAAAATCCTTTTGTTAAATACTTGCCTTCTTTAGGGCTGCTTATTTTGTCTTTGTTGCTTGTGTCTAGTCAACTTTAGAGTTATGGAAATACAATTTTTGTTGACCTTATTTTCTAGCCTTTCATTTGTGGCTTTTGGATTAGCTGTCTTTGTAGACCCTTTCTTCGTGACAGAATTCAAACGCTATGGCTTGGCTTCTTACAGGAAATTAACAGGGGTGCTTCAGCTCCTTGGAGCTCTTGGGTTGTTTGTGGGTTTTTTGATTCCGGTACTATCAGTGATTAGTACTTTTGGTTTGAGTTTGTTGATGCTGTTAGGTTTTTGTGTGCGTCTAAAAATCAAGGATAGTTTTGTGAAATCTTTCCCCTCTTTTTTTTACATGGCTTTAAACGCTTATTTGTGTTGGCATTATTTTAAAAACTTTACATAATGCTTAAAGGGGTACTATTTTTTAGTATAAAATCACGACATCAATCGAGCTACATATTTCCCTATAACATCAAATTCTAAATTGACAACAGTACCTACTTCAAAATTATTAAAATTAGTATTTTCATAGGTGTAAGGGATAATGGCTACGCTGAATTCATTTTTCTTTGAATTGACTACCGTAAGGCTAGTACCATTGATAGTAATAGAACCTTTCTCTATCGTTACATTGTGCAGTGCTGCATCGTACGAAAAGGTAAATCCCCAGCTTCCATTTTCATTTGAAATATCTGTGCAGGTTGCAATTTGATCGACATGCCCTTGTACAATATGTCCATCCAAACGATCTCCAAGCTTCATGGCGCGCTCTAAATTGACAGTGTCACCTATGCTTAAAGTGTTGAGGTTTGTCTTTTCAAGAGTTTCTTTGATGGCAGTTACTGTATAGTTGTCACCACTGATGTCAATCACAGTCAAGCAGACTCCGTTGTGAGCTACACTTTGGTCTATTTTTAATTCCCCTGTAAAAGCACTGTTGATAGTGATGTGTAAATTGTCATCTTCTTTACGGATTTCTGTTACCAAACCTAATTTTTCGATAATACCTGTGAACATACAATTGTCAATTTAAATGATTACTTTTGTAGACCTCAAAAATACGAATAATATACGAGCTCTATGGAGAAAGAAGTGAAAATAAAAGTTGGGATTTCAGTGGGAGACCTAAACGGAATAGGTATGGAAGTCATCTTAAAAACATTCGCAGACAAGCGTATGTTCGATTTTTGTACGCCCATTCTTTTTGCTTCTCAAAAAGCGGTTACTTTTTATAAGAAATTATTAAAATCAGAAATCGTATACCAAGAAATAAACTCATTGGATAAAACGATTGCTCAAAAAATGAATGTATTGTCTGTTTGGGATGAGGAGATTGCAATCGAGGTAGGCACACCCACATCAGCATCTGGAGCTTATGCGCTGCGCTCCTTGGAGGCGGCAACCAAAGCTTTGAAAGCGAAAGAGGTAGATTTTTTACTAACGGCACCAATAAGTAAGGACAACATACAAGCGGATAACTTTTCTTTTCCTGGACATACTGAATATCTAGAGTCAAATTTATTTGGAGAGAGTTTGATGGTGTTAATGACTGATAAATTGCGCCTTGGATTGATTACAGGACATCTGCCCGTGGCTAAGATCTCAGAAACAATCACCAAGGAATTGATCGAAAAGAAAGTAGCTATCATGCATAAAATGCTTTTGCAAGATTTTGCAATTGACAAACCTAAAATAGCAGTACTGGGATTGAACCCTCATTGTGGTGATAATGGTGTCATTGGTAATGAAGACGACACATTGATTCGTCCTACATTGGCTGCAATCCAAGAAAAAGGGCAATTGGTGTATGGTCCTTATGCCGCAGACGGTTTCTTTGGGTCAGAAAAATATTTGCAATTCGATGGCGTATTGGCAATGTACCACGACCAAGGATTGGTAGGGTTCAAATCAATTGCTTTTGGGAGTGGTGTCAATTATACTGCAGGTTTGTCAGAGATAAGAACTTCTCCAGACCACGGCACCGCCTTTGAAATAGCCGGTAAAAACAGTGCAGATGCAGCTTCTTTCAAAGAGGCTTTGTTTACAGGTTTGAAAATTTTTAAAACCCGAAAAGCCTATAAATCCCTAACAAAAAACAGTTTAAAAGTAAGAAAACAACGAAATTGAGTAAATTTTAATAACTTTAGTGTGATATAAAATGAAAATTTATATCTTTGCACGCTCAAATTGATGTACAACATGAAACAAATGAAAGCGTTTGACATTCCTTTTATCGGTTTGAAAGAAGGAAAACATGTTTTTGAATATCAGATTGACAATACGTTCTTTGATGCACTTCAATACGATGAGTTTATTGAAGCTGATTTAAAAGTGAATTTGGTTTTTGAAAAAAAACCTACCCATCTAGAGCTAAGCTTTAGGTCTAGTGGTTCTGTCAATGTCAATTGTGACCAAAGTGGAGAGCCATTTGATTTAGCAGTTCATGGAGATTTATCCTTACTTGTAAAGTTTGGGGAAGATCCCGATGACGGAAATGAGGAAATAATGTATGTGTCTCATAATGAACACAGAATAAATGTATCTCATGCCGTTTTTGAAATGCTAGTGTTGTCTATTCCGGCAAAAAGAATTCACCCTAAAGTACTAGACGGTACTTTAGAATCAGAAGCACTGAAAAGATTAGAAACGTATACTGAAAAAAAGAATACAACAAAAAAAGAAGATACAACGGACCCAAGATGGGGAAAGTTAAAAGATTTATTAATAGATAAAAAGCAGCACAATGGCACATCCAAAGAGAAAGATATCTAAACAAAGAAGAGACAAGAGAAGAACACATTACAAAGCAGTAGCACCTACAGTTGCTGTAGACCCTACAACTGGTGAAGCGCACTTATACCACAGAGCTCACTGGCATGAAGGAAAACTTTACTACAAAGGTCAAATCGTAATTGACGCTGTTGAAACAGAAGCATAAGTAATAAAACACCAAAAAAAAAACCCTCTTTTTAGAGGGTTTTTTTAATGTTTTAAAGGAATTGCTAAAATTTAAAGGTTTTTTTTGCGTTTTATGTGAAGAAATTTTTACTACTTTTGACCTTTAAATTTTTGGAGCAGTATGGCTTTAAAATTCTATTAAAAGAACTTAATTATGGGTAAAATAACTGCAGCTATTTCAGCAGTAGGGAAATATGTTCCTGACTACGCTCTCACAAACAAAGAGCTTGAGACCTTAGTAGAGACAAACGATGAGTGGATCTTTACGAGAACAGGTATCAAAGAGAGAAGAATTTTAAAAGATGCTGACAAGCCAACTTCTTATTTGGCAATCAAAGCAGCAGAAGATCTTATAGCTAAAAGAGGTTTAGATGCTTCTGAGATTGATATGGTGATCATCGGTACAGCAACTCCTGACATGAATGTCGCTTCAACTGCAGTGTATGTAGCTACTGAAATCGGTGCTGTAAACGCATTTGGATATGACTTGCAGGCTGCTTGTTCTAGTTTCTTGTATGCAATGTCGACTGCCGCATCTTATATTGAATCTGGTAGGTATAAAAAAGTATTAGTCATCGGTGCCGATAAAATGTCATCTATTGTTGATTATACTGATAGAACAACATGTATTATATTCGGAGATGGTGCTGGAGCTGCATTGTTTGAGCCAAACGAAGAAGGTTTAGGCCTTCAAGATGAATACTTGAGAAGTGATGGTATCGGTAGAGAATTTTTACGTATAGAAGCTGGAGGGTCTCTATTACCAACTTCTGCAGAAACACTAGAAAACAGACAGCACTATATCAAACAAGAAGGGAAAACAGTATTTAAATACGCTGTTTCTAATATGGCTGATGCTTCTGAAAAATTATTGAAACGCAATAATATTACCAATGAAGATATAGATTGGTTGGCGCCTCATCAGGCAAATCAAAGAATCATAGAAGCAACTGCAAGAAGAATAAACTTGGATATGGACAAAGTAATGGTCAATATTCAGAATTATGGAAATACAACTTCTGCAACGTTACCCCTTTTACTAGCTGACTACGAAGAGAAACTTAAAAAAGGAGACAGTATTGTCTTTGCCGCTTTTGGTGGAGGTTTCACGTGGGGCGCTGTATATTTAAAATGGGCTTACAATTCATAAATAAAACGTAACTTAGTACACTTTATATTATAATCAAATATTATGGAATTAAAAGATATACAAAACCTAATCAAGTTTGTAGCTAAATCGGGTGCAAGCGAAGTAAAATTGGAAATGGAAGATATCAAAATCACTGTAAAAACAGGTGGTGAAGTATCTGAAACGACGATTGTACAACAAGCGCCTATTGCTGCGGCTCACATGCCTGTTGTTCCTCAAGTAGCACCTCAATTAGAAGCTCCAGTTGCTGCTGCTCCTGCTACACCAGCTGCTGCTGCTCCAAAGGATGATGAATCTAAATATATTACTGTAAAATCTCCAATCATTGGAACATTCTACAGAAAACCATCTCCAGATAAAGCTACTTTTGTAGAAGTAGGAGATACAATTTCTGCAGACTCAATTGTCTGTGTGATTGAAGCGATGAAATTATTCAATGAAATCGAATCTGAGGTTTCTGGTAAAATCGTAAAAGTATTGGTAGAAGATTCTTCACCAGTAGAATTTGGACAGCCTTTATTTTTAGTTGATCCATCTTAATTAGCAAGCATATTTAAAACCAAATAAAAAGAAGCATCCAATAGGTATGTCTTTTTTTTACAAAAACACAAACAGTATGTTTAAAAAAATATTAATTGCAAACCGAGGAGAAATTGCATTGCGTGTTATCAGAACATGTAAAGAAATGGGAATCAAAACGGTCGCAGTATATTCTACAGTAGATGCGGAAAGCCTACATGTAAAATTTGCTGATGAAGCTGTATGTATTGGACCACCTGCTAGTGCAGACTCTTACTTGAAAATGTCAAATATATTATCGGCTGCAGAAATTACAAATGCAGATGCCATTCACCCAGGATACGGATTCTTGTCTGAAAACGCAAAATTTTCAAGCCTTTGTGAAGAGCACGATATCAAGTTTATTGGAGCCAGTGCAGATATGATCAACAAAATGGGAGACAAAGCAAATGCTAAGTCTACGATGATTGCTGCCGGAGTTCCTTGTGTTCCGGGAAGTGAAGGTGTTATCGCTGATTTCCCTGAATGTAAAAAATTAGCTGAAGAAGCAGGATATCCTGTGATGTTGAAAGCTTCTGCCGGTGGTGGAGGAAAAGGGATGCGTGCCGTTTGGAATCCTGAAGATCTTGAAGATGCATGGGACTCTGCACGTTATGAGTCGAAAGCTGCCTTCGGAAATGATGATATGTATCTGGAGAAATTAATCCAAGAGCCACGTCATATTGAAATTCAAATCGTTGGAGATTCTTTTGGGAAAGCATGTCACTTGTCTGAAAGAGATTGTTCTGTTCAAAGACGTCACCAAAAGTTAACTGAAGAAACACCTTCTCCTTTTATGACCGACGACTTGCGTCAACGCATGGGAGAGGCTGCAGTAAAAGCATCAGAATACATCAAGTATGAAGGAGCTGGTACGGTTGAATTCTTAGTGGATAAAGATAGAAACTTCTACTTTATGGAAATGAATACGCGTATTCAAGTAGAACACCCTATTACAGAA
>JBELHA010000075.1:3440-7213 GCA_042091695.1 Flavicella sp. | reverse complement strand
GTAGGTTAGCATTTTGAGCCTTTCCAATACCGCGAGTGAATCGCCACAGAAATATCTTTTATTTATAATGCATAAAAATAATACTTTTTGCGTTCAAAAAAAAATAATTTAGTTTTCCTCTAAAGTAACCGATAGCAATGCCTATCAGTTCCATCAATGCGAATTTGTAGTTCTAGCTGCATCTGAGTTTGGTTACTCTGTTTGTGAGCGATTTCTCGGTGTTTTAATCAGTAAATTATTTTATACAATAGCAGTTTTAAAGCTCCTAAAAAACAATGATTTACTTATCTTAGCTGCAAAAAAATAAATGAAGTATTTATTGCTGCTCGTTGTATTGTTACAGAGTGTCACGCTACAATCCCAACAATTTTCGGTAAAAAGTTTTAAGGTCTTGCCTCAAGACATGACAGCTAGAAGTGAGTTTGTGGTGATAGATCAAAATGGATTCAAAGCGCCTTTGATAAAATTGGTAACCAATATAAAAAAAGGAGATTTTGATTTAAGCGATGGTATGCTTTCCCCTGTAAAGGTTGTACAAAAAATAGGAGAGTTGTGGATCTACATGCCAGAAGGTGCCCGTTTTTTGACCATCCAAGCAAGAAATCAAGGAGTCATTCGCAAATATGAATTTTCAACGGGAGTGCTACAAGAAGCCACCACCTATGAGATGGTTTTAACAACGGCAAAAGTCACCACGATTGTAGAAGAGGTCATAGAGAGTCAATGGGTGACCATTTCCAGCAGTCCAAGTGGTGCCGATGTTTTTATAGATGGTAATAATACAGGCAAACAAACGCCGTTTTCTAGAAAAATGTTATTGGGTACACATAGTTTTAGTTTGAATTTAGGGAATTTTGAGACTAAAAAAGGGAGTTTTGATCTAACAGCTTCAAAAAAAGTAGCGATTGCTGAAAGTTTAGTAAGTACAATATTTGATGTTGCTTTGACCTCAAATGTAAAAGAGAAGCTGACGATTAGTATCGATGGTGAAGAGCAAGAAGCAACTTTTCCACAAAGCATTAAATTGTCCAAAGGGCAACATATTATCGGTATCAAGCACGCATCTTATAGATCCATTGAAAAAGTAATAACAGTTGCAGCAAATACAGCCAATACATTTCATTTTGATTTGCTAGGAAAGTACGGTTCACTAGATGTCAACTCAAGTCCCTTCAATGCGACAATCAAGCTAAACGGTAAGGATATGGGTACCACTCCGAATACGCTGAGGAATTTATTGATTGGTAGTTATAGTTTAGAATTGGTATTAGAGGGCTATAGCGTTTTAAAGAAAGAAATCGTCATAAAAGAAGGCATAAGAACAACTGTCGATGCGCAACTTCCCGAGGAAACAGTTGCTACATGTAAAGATACCAAAGGCTATGCGCCTCCAATGGTTTTTGTAGAAGGCGGCAGTTTTATGATGGGCTGTACTAGTGAGCAAGGAGATTGTTATGATGACGAAAAACCAGTACACCGGGTTACCTTAAATAGTTTTTCGATGTCCTCCACTGAGGTAACACAAGCCCAATACAAAAGGGTGATGTGTAAGAATCCTAGTTATTTCAAATCAGCTAATAATCCAGTAGAGCAAGTGAGTTGGGAGGATGCAGTTGCCTATTGTAAAAAGTTAAGCAGTTTGACGGGCAAGCGATTTCGTTTGCCAACAGAGGCAGAGTGGGAGTATGCAGCGAGAGGTGGACAAAAATCCAAGAGCTATAAGTTTTCAGGGAGTAATAGTCTAGATAGCGTTGGATGGTATTACGGAAATAGTGGTAATAAACCACATGAAGTAGGCCAAAAACTACCGAACGAATTAGGCTTGTACGATATGACAGGAAATGTTTATGAGTGGTGTAGTGATTGGTATGGAAAGGAGTATTACAAGGAGTGTTTGGCTGACAATCCAACAGGCCCTGCTACAGGATCGTTTCGTGTTTTGCTTGGTGGGGGCTGCCACTCTAGTGAATCGTACTCTCGTATAGCGGTTCGCGGCAACCGCACTTCTGGCTATCGTGGTAGCCGCCTCGGTTTTCGGGTGGTTTCTTATTAGGACAAAAAAAATAAAAGAAAAATAAAAAAGGAGTTGTTATTTTGTATGCCTAAAGCTCGGACTTTTAGTTCTAGCTGCATCTGAGTTAGGGTACCCCTGTTTGTGAGTAATTACTCGGTGTTATATTTAGTCAATAGAGAGCAATAAAAATATATATAGAGAATTTTAACTAATTCTATGAGTACTTTTTGGATACGATGCACCCACACGAAAGTTTTTGCTTGCTAGTATGGGCTTATTATGTGTTTGCTGGTATAAAAAGTAACGATTCTTTAGCGATCAAGTCTATTGTCTTTAAGGCTTTAGCAAATGCTTGTGTCCTGAATAGAAATCCCGCAATTGTCGTCAAAACGGTGTTCCCTTCCTGTGGAATAAAAGCCAAAAATTTACTCATATTTATGAACTTAATGAGTTTTAACTGGAATTCAAAAGAAAGACTAATATAATTTAACTCCTCCTGTATGCCGAGACCTCGTCAATGACCGATGGCATTGTTTATTTTTGTGTAAAGACGATATACGATGGATATATTAAGTAAATTATACAATTCTGTGAATGCTTTTTTAGTGTGGTGTTACCATAGAAAAGAATTCTTGCGGTGTAAATCTCAATACTTGCTTGACTTTTTTTAATTAATAATTTCATTTCAATACATAAAGCTAAAAATAGAGCACCAAGGAGAACTCCTGTTTTCAAAAAAATAAAGTTTCTGACAGGTAGTAATTTGACTACTAAATCCTTTAATTTTACCTCGTATAATAAATGCGTATTGAATGTTAAAAATTGCCTTTGATCCACTGTTCATGTATCCGCTCAAAGTTGGACATAGATTTCCAATGGAAAAGTATGAGTTACTGCCAGAACAATTGCTGAGAAGAAACATCTGCAATGAGGACAACTTTTTTTCGCCAGAACCTATTGAAAAATCATTGGTATTGTCAACACACGGTGAAGAGTATTACACAAATTTGGTCAATTTGGCATTGTCAACGTCAGATGCGCGGCAAATTGGTTTCCCATTGACTGAGGCTTTGGTAGAACGCGAGCGATTGATTGCCATGGGGACCATCCAAAATACCCATTATGCCCAGCAATTTGGAGTTTCTATGAATATAGCTGGTGGTACCCACCATGCTTACCGCAACCGACCGGGTGCATTTTGTATGCTCAACGATCAAGCGATAGCTGCCAACTATTTGATTGATCACAAGCTTGCAAACAAAGTAATGATTGTGGATTTGGATGTACATCAAGGAGATGGTACAGCCTCTATTTTTGAACAACAAGACACGGTTTTTACGCTTTCTTTTCACAGTCAAAAAAATTATCCCTTCAGAAAACAACACAGCGATTTTGACCTGCCCTTTGAAGACGATACGGATGACAGAACTTATCTGAACGCCTTACAAAATCATTTGCCGCGATTGGTAGCTTCTTTTGAACCCGATTTTATATTTTATCAGGCAGGAGTAGACGTATTAAAAACGGATAAACTCGGCCGATTGGGATTGTCCATGGCGGGTTGCAAAGAGCGAGACCGCTTTGTTTTGGATTTTTGTAAAAACCAGAAGATCCCAGTGCAAGTGAGTATGGGAGGGGGCTATTCAGTACAACTAAAAGATATTATTGATGCGCATTCAAATACCTTTGAATTGGCGCAGGAGCTATACTTTTAAACGTAAAAACATACTTCGATAGCGCGGATTTGTAATCCGTGTCA
>JBELHA010000075.1:0-3340 GCA_042091695.1 Flavicella sp. | reverse complement strand
GATAACACGGATTTGCAATCCGTGTCAAACCGATAGCACAGATTTACAACCAAATAACTAGACTATTTCAGTTCAGGTTTGGCAGTATGTACATCTGTTTTTATGTAAAGAACAACTACGGCTTGCAGGATTATACCGACGAAAAAAGGAATCCAATAGCCTGCGTTCAAAGTCACACCAACCCAAAATGCATTTCCCAAAGCCAAGGTATAAGTACAGTAAAACGGCAGTTGTTGCATGTCATTTTTTGGAACTGTCCAAAACAATACCCCTCCTCCAATGATAGAGGATAAAATCCATCCTAAATAATTTGAAAAGGGAATGCTGTAATACATTCCAGGATAGGTCCAAGTCCAAAAATTCATCAATACTGCTCCAGGGTCAACTATTAAGTCTGAAACAACTAACAGGAGAACACCCACAAGGAATTGATAGCTTCTTTTGTCAAACATCCAGCTACTGAGTGCAAAACAGCCAATAACCAAAGGTACCCAGCCAAAACTAACCGTCCAAGGCACTAAATCAAAGAGTTTGTATCCAAGTTGTGCATTGTATTCAAAAGCACCGTATGGGAAAGAAGTCTGTATGCTCAGCGCTTCAATACCCGTAGCATAGATACTTAAGATAACAATAAACAGTAAGCCTTTCCAAAAGTTTGTTTTCAGCAAGGCAAGATAAGCTGGAATAGCCAACAAAAGCATTGGAATTACTGAAAAATATTCGTTGCGTGCAGTGTAAGCAAAAAAGCCTATGAATAGCATCAGCAAGCTACTTCCTATAGTAATTGATTGAACTTTTTTCATTGCGTTTAAGAGAAGAGTAAGTTGTTTTTAAAAATCACGTAGATAAAGAGGGCGGCACCGTAAAATAAATTGATAAGAGGAAATTTCTTATAGAGTAGAAATACACTTTCTGTATTTTTGGTGAAGTAAATATAGGCTGTTGGAACACAGTAACACAACAAAGCCAAGACCCCTAGCCAAATATTAGCATAGACACCACACAAGATGGCTGCTGTGCTGTAGTATGCCAAAGTAAGTAAGGTTGCTTTTTTAAAGCCAAGCCATACGGCTGTGGTTTTTACCTTTGCACTGCGATCTGATTTTATATCTGGCAAAGCAGAAAATAAATGCATTCCCATGGCCCATACCCAAGCGGCTACTACCAAAGGCCAAGACAAGTTTTCCAGGGGCTCAAATATCAAATACACCATGACTCCAGGAAGAATATAAAGTACATTGGACCAAGAATCGAGCAACAATCTCGCCTTAAATCTCAAAGGGCGGACCGAGTAAAATGTAGAAAAAAGAACCCAAATTACAAAGACGATTTGAGATTCAACAGTTGGGAAAAACCATAAAAATATTCCAGAGAGGATTGCAATTATAGACATCAAGATCCATAAAATACTATTTTGGTTTGTCTGGTATAGGTTTTCATATTGTTGTTTTTTGGGATTGAACTTATCCGTATCTCCGTCGGCGTAATCATTGACACCATAGAGAAAAAAGTTGGCCGGCCATAGAAAGAACAAAAAACCAATCCAAAACAATGAACTTTTAAAATCACTTATAGAATTTGATGCGGTTACCATACCCACGGCCCACGGTCCTGCAAGATAGGGCCAAAATCGAGGTCTGCTAATGGTAAACACCCAGCTGAACTGTTTCATTTATTTATATTAAAAATTAGTATCCTCGGCAGAGAGTGGACGTCCGTGCACAATGCCGTGAATTCGTTTGTATACAATTTGCGAACTGATAAGACACATAGGAACACCGATCCCTGGATTGGTATTGGCACCCGTGAAATATAAGTTCTTTACTTTGGTTGATTTTGTTTTGGGGCGAAATACGGAAGTTTGCATTAGGTTTTGTGCCAAGCCCAGTGCCGTACCTTTGTAAGCATTATATAGCTTAGAAAAGTCATCGCCTGTGAAAATACGCTCAAAAATAATATGATCTTCTAGGCCATCTAAGTCCATGGTTTTGGTCATGTGCTTTAGTATTTTGTCCCTGTAGCTTTTGATGGTTGTTTCATCCAGTTTCAGGTTGGTGGTAGTAGGTACCAAAACAAAGAGGTTTTCACAACCTTCAGGTGCTACAGAAGGATCGGTTTTGCTCGGTGCACAAATGTAGTAGGACGGACTTTCGGGAAGTGTTTTACCGCTAAAAACAGCGTCAAATCCCTCTTTCCATTTTTCAGCAAAGAAAAGATTGTGGTGTTGTAGCGAATCAAATTGTTTGTCAACACCCAAATAAAGAATAAATCCAGACGGTGCCAACACTCTACTGTTCCAATACTTTTCTGAGAACTGCCTGTTTTTTTTGTCGAGTAACTGCATTTCCGTAAACTGATAATCTGCATTCGAAACAACGATGTCTGCCGAAAGCTTCACTTTATTTGCAACCACTCCAACTGCTTTTTTATTTTCTACAAGAATTTTTTCCACCGGAGTGTTGAACCTAAATTCTACACCATTTTTTATGGCGATACTGTACATTGATTCGAATATTTTTGTCATTCCTCCCATGGGATAGAACACGCCCATTTCGAAATCAATGTGATTCATTAATGAGTAAACAGCAGGTGCTTTATAGGGAGAGGTTCCCAAAAATAACAATGGGTATTGTAAGATTTTTCTTATGGTAGGGTGCTTTACATAGGTCGCAATATGCTTGTGGAATGAGGATATCACGGAAAACTTTGTCCAGAGAAACAGCGTTTTTTTGTCAAAAAAGTCCAAAACATTGTTAAAAGGCTTGTAGATAAAAGTATTCTTAGAAATATTGTATTTCGCAGCCGCTTCCTTTAGGTAAATGTTGATTTTCTGCATCACTCCAGGTTCATAGGACTCAAAGAGTAGCGCATCTCTCTTTAGATCAGAAGTCATTTCAACGGGTTGCTTCTGTTCTTCAAGCCAAATTTTATAGGACGGGTCTAGTCGCTTGAGTGTGAAGTAGTCTTTGATGTTTTCTCCAATAAGAGAATAGAAATGTTCAAAAATATCTGGCATAAGATACCAAGAAGGCCCCATGTCAAATTGAAATCCTTTGGCAGAAAATACGCCACCACGACCTCCAAAACTCTCATTTTTTTCTAGCACAGTAACCTCATATCCTTTTTTTGCCAAAAGAATGGCTGTAGATAGTCCCCCTATACCAGAACCAATAACGATTACCTTTTTTTCCATGTCATAAAGATACTTCATAATTAAAAATTAAGTATCAGAATTTTATTAAAAAATTTGAGGATTTGTGAAATATATTTTAAGTGATTTTTAGCGGTTCTGTCGCATTATTATGCCAGGTATTTAATTTTGTAATAAACATGAACATTA
>JBELHA010000074.1:0-7272 GCA_042091695.1 Flavicella sp. | reverse complement strand
TACCAAAAAGGGTTACAGAGCTATTCAAAACACTGTTAAAAGAACTCAAAATAGCCCCAAATAAGACGGCAGCAAAGAATCCTACAAAGGCATCTGGCAACACTTTGTTTACCAGCATTGGATAGGCACTGTCTGCATTTTCTAAATTCCCCTCAAATATGTGATAAGCAATGATTCCAGGTAAAACTACAATGATTGGCCCTAAGATTTTGATAAAAGATCCTAGTAGTAGTCCTTTTTGCCCTTCTTCTAGGTTTTTTGCACCCAAGGCTCTTTGAATGATTTGCTGGTTGGTACCCCAATAGAAGAGTTGAACCAACATCATACCAGTAAATATGGTATAAAATGGGACAGGGTCAGTAGGACCTCCCATTGATTTAAATTTATCAGGATTTTCGGTAGTCAATATATTAAGACCGTCCAGCACACTGCCATCTCCAATCATAGCTAGTCCAAACACAGGAATCAAAATACCTCCTAAGAGCAATCCAATAGCATTGATAGAATCAGAAACCGCTACGGCCTTCAGACCTCCAAATACGGCATAAATAGAGCCGATGATTCCAATACCCCAGACGCAAATCCAAATCGACTGTGTGTGAGAAACTCCTAGCAATTCAGGTAGGTTAAACATACCGCTGATAGCTAGAGAACCAGAATATAGTATTACTGGTAACAACACCACAACGTAGCCTGAAAGAAACAAAACAGAAGTCAATGTTTTGGTGGTTTTGTCAAATCGTTTGGCTAAAAATCCAGGTACCGTTGTAAGTCCTCCTTTTAAATATCGAGGTAGAAGGTACATGGCAGTCACGACCATAGCGATGGCAGCAAGTGTTTCCCATACCATCACAGACAAGCCACTAGCGTAGGATGATCCGTTAAGACCAACAATTTGCTCTGTCGATAAATTTGTTAGTAGTAAAGAGCCGGCAATGACACCAGCTGTAAGGCTTCTACCTCCTAAGAAGTAGCCATCCGAAGAAGTCTCCTCTGTTTTTCTCGTAGCGAGATAAGAAATCACAGCGACCAGAGCTGTAAATCCTAAGAATGTTAAAATTTGCATAGTTAGTTTAGTTTGTTGAGTTGTCTAATGTAGTGAAATATTAGACCTTTATTTGGATTAGTATAGTTTAAAACATTGATTAGGTATCAAATATAGGAAATAGAAAACTAATAAGCAACCGGTAGGTACAGGTATGTTTTAAAAATATTTTTGTATGTTTGTCTTATGGAAGTATTTGAATTGAAAAAAAAGTCAGGAATCCCTATTTACAAACAAATAGTATTGACTATTGAGGAAGCAATTGTCTCAGGGGAATTACGGAGGGGAGATAAATTGCCTTCATTGAATGCAATAAAAAATAAAAACAACCTTTCGAGAGATACTGTGTTGAATGCTTTTAATGAATTGAAAAACAGGGGTATCATAAAATCAACTGTTGGAAAAGGGTACTATGTTGCAACTGAAGATATAGTAGTAGAAAAGAAAATATTTCTTTTGTTTGACGAGTTCAATTCTTTTAAAGAGGATTTGTACAATTCCTTTGTCAGTGCATTGGGTGAAAACATTCAAGTCGATATCTTTTTTCATCATTTTAACATGCGTGTTTTTAGAAGGTTGATCAATGACAATATTGGTAGTTACAATGCCTATGCAATCATGCCAGCCAATTTGAAAGATTCGGGTTTGGCGATACAGTCTTTGGGTAAGGAGCCTGTTTACATTTTAGATCAGATGCATCCAGATTTGCAGCAGTATCCTGGAGTGTTTCAAAATTTTGAAAAGGATATATACCAGGGATTGACAGCGGGAGTCTCCCAAATCAAGTCTTATAGTAAAATAGTAATGCAGTACGATACTAGGATACAACCCCAAGGATTTTTGAAGGGGGTGGCACTTTTTTGTGAAGATCAAGATATGGATTATGAAGTAATTTCTGATTTGGACGATAGAAAACCGATTAAGGGAGAAATGTATCTAGTACTTGATGATAAAAATTTAATTCGAATCATTAAAAAAATTCAAGAAGTGGGATTGGAGTTACTAAAAGATGTTGGTATCATCTCTTACAACGAAACTTTACTCAAAGAAATTGTACAGGGAGGTATCACTACGATTTCAACTGATTTTAAGTTGATGGGAGAAAATTTAGCAACAATGATTCTTGAAAATAAAACAGAACACATAGAGAATCCATCTAGTCTTATCCTAAGAAAATCATTATAAATGTTTGAAATCAAAAAAACAGGTGCTAACAAGGAGCAGCTTATAACGCTACAAAATGCGGATCACTCTGTATATGCTGAAGTAGCTCTAAATGAAGGCGCGCGAATGAAAACTATTGTATTTGCTGGTGTTTCAGTCATTGAGGAGCAAGAAGGTATCGCTTATAAAGACAGTTATGCCTCTTCTTTATTGTTCCCTTTTGCCAATAGAATTGCTGGTGGGAGTTATACTTTTAAAGGGGAGAACTACCAGTTAGAATGCAATGAAAATGGAGGTAAAAATGCATTGCATGGATTGGTATATGATAAGTCTTTTGAGCTCTTGTCACAAAAAATATCTGAGTCCAGTGCTGTTGTAACATTGGGATATCAGGTATCTGAACCCAATAAGGGTTTTCCTTATTGCTATGATTTTTCAGTATGCTATATGTTGACAGTAACTTCCCTTACCGTTGAAATATTTATCAGCAATACCGACACTAAGGAATTTCCTTTTACGTTGGGATGGCATCCCTATTTTTATACGAGTGATTTGGAGCAGAGTTTTTTAAACTTCGTGAGTTCTCACAAAATTCAATTTGATGCGAATTTGATCACTGATAGTTTGATTCCTTGTGAAGAGTTAATGCCTTTTGTAGTAGCCGATAAAAAACTTGACGATTCCTTTGTTTTGAAAACGGATACGGTTGCTTTTACTACCCCAGAATACAAACTTGAAGTAAAAACAGATACACAAGAAAATTATTTACAGTTATACACCCCAGAAAATAGAAATGAAATAGCCATCGAACCTATGACGGGGATTTCTGATAGCTTTAACAATGGACAAGGATTGCAAATCCTAAATTCGGGAGAATGTTATTCAGTAAAATGGACGCTAGATTTCACAAAAAATAATACGGACAATGAATAGACAACTAATTGCTAGTGTAAAAGAAAGTTTTGAAACTCGTTTTGGAAGAGATCCTCTGATGGTTTTTTCACCAGGAAGGATAAATTTGATAGGAGAACACACAGATTATAATGAAGGATTTGTGTTTCCTGCAGCTATCGACAAAGGAATTGTGTTGGCAATCCAAAAGAGCGATGCTAGTTGGAGTGATGCCTATGCATTGGATATGGAAGCACTGCATTCTTTTGGTTTAGAAGATTTGGAGCCTTTGATAGCGGGAGGTTGGCAGAACTATGTTTTAGGTGTGGTTGCAGAGTTGCAAGGATTGGGTTTTTCTATAGGAAATTTTAATATGGTTTTTTCTGGTGACATTCCTAGTGGCGCGGGTATGTCTTCCTCTGCAGCATTAGAAAATAGTGTTGTTTTTGCATTGAATGAATTGTTTGATTTAGGTTTGTCCAAAGAACAGATGATTTTGATATCTCAAAAAGCAGAACATAATTTTGCGGGGGTCAAGTGTGGAATTATGGATCAATATGCCAGTATGTATGGTGTAAAAAACAATGCATTATTATTGGATTGTAGAACAACAACAGCGCAGGCATTTCCTATTGATTTTAAAGAATATGGTTTGTTGTTGATCAATACCAATGTCAAGCATGATTTGTCTGAAAGTGCTTATAACAACCGTAGGAAAGTATGTGAATCTGTTGCATCCTTGATAGGAGTAAAGGCTCTGCGTGATGCGTCACTTGAGGATTTAGAACATATTAGGGATCGTGTTACAACTGAGGATTTTGAGAAAGCAGCGTATGTTATTGAAGAGAATGCTAGGGTAGGACTTTTCTCCGAGGCAATAAAAAAGGAGGATGTTTCTCTTTTAGGTGCTTTGTTATATGAGTCACACAATGGTTTGAGTACTAAGTATAGAGTCAGCTGTTTGGAGTTGGATTATCTAGTAGAAATGGCAAAAAAGACAACAGCTGTAATAGGAGCTAGAATGATGGGTGGTGGTTTTGGAGGATGTACAATCAACTTGGTTTTAAAGTCAAAGATATCTGATTTTGTAACAGAAGTTTCTGAAAATTATAAAAAAACATTTCACAAAGAGTGTTCTTTCTATCAAGTAGCTTTGTCAGATGGAACCCGTATCATCAATTAAAAAAGAATTATGAATTCAAATTTACAAGACTATTCACACAAAAGGCTGAATGTGCTAACAGGGGAATGGGTGTTGGTTTCTCCACACAGATCCAAAAGGCCTTGGCAAGGGCAAAACGAGGAAATTTCTATGGAGAAAAGACCTTCCTACGATGAAAATTGTTACCTGTGCCCTACCAATACTAGAGTGAACGGAGAGGTCAATCCAGATTACAAAGATGTCTTTGTTTTTACCAATGATTTTGCGGCTTTGCAAAAGGATTCTCCTGCCTTTGAAGTTTCAGAGGGCTTGTTACAAGCCAAGAGTGAGACTGGGATTTGTAAGGTAATTTGTTTCAGTCCTGATCATTCAAAGAGTTTGGCAGATATGGACGTTTCAGCCATTCAGAAAGTAGTAAAGGTTTGGCAAAAAGAATACTTAGAACTCGGGGCTATCGAAGGTATTGACTACGTACAGATTTTTGAAAACAAAGGAGCGGTTATGGGCTGTAGCAACCCGCATCCACATGGGCAGATATGGAGTCAGTCCACCCTGCCTAATGAAGTAGCCAAAAAGGACAAACACCTCAAAGCTTATTTTGATAAAGAGGGGGTGTCGTTGTTAAAACGTTATTTGGAACAAGAGTTAGTAGCCAAAGAACGTGTCATTTACGAGAATGATGATTTTGTAGTGTTGACACCCTTTTGGGCGGTATGGCCTTTTGAGGTGATGATTGTACCAAAAAAAGCCCAAAAAGACATTTCATTGATGGACGAGGGGCAAACAGAGAATTTTGCTGCAGCGATTTCAGTGATTACCAAAGCATACGATGCTTTGTTTCAAACTTCTTTTCCTTATTCAAGTGGGATACATCAGGCTCCAACTGATGGAGCAGACAATGCCCATTGGCACTGGCATATGAGCTTTTATCCACCTTTGTTGCGAAGTGCTACGGTTAAGAAATTTATGGTTGGTTACGAGATGTTTGGTTCTCCTCAGCGTGATATTACTGCAGAATTGGCGGCGAAGCGATTGCGAGATTTGATATACTGATTGGTAGTGTCATTTGTTTTGAAGTGAAAATCTAATGCTGTATATTTTTTCTAAGTTATGAATTTGATACAATTAAAAAACGACATTAATTTCTATTGTGTAATGTCGTTTTTTAGCATGCAGTTCTCTAGTTAATTTTTAGTAGTTTTCAACGAGCACTTTTGTTGTTATGCTTTCATCTCTATGAGTGGTGTCAAATTCTTTTTCAATTTGATTTGTGATTTCATTTGATTCGTTTCGAACTTCCAATTCGGGTTTCAATTCAATTACTTTTGAGTAATCTTCTATTGTACCTTGGTAGTCTTGTAATTCAATCTTTAAAGCAGCTCTTTCAAGATATAAGTCCTTTTTTTTATCAAGTTTGATCGCTTTTGTGTAGTCTTCTAGGGCACCTTTGTAATCTTTTAGTTTTCTTTTCAATGCTGCACTCCTAGAAAGTTCATTTGAATGTTTATTGGTCAATTCAAATGCTAAAGAATAATCAGTCAATGCTCCTTCGTAATCATCGAGTGTTTCTTTTAGTGTAGCTCTGTAAAAGTATGCATTTGCATTGCTGGGATCTAATGTGATGGTACTTGAAAAGTCTTGTATGCCTTTTTGATAATTGAATAATTTTATATATGAATGTGCTCTGTTGTAATAGGCGTTTGCAATTTCAGGTTCAAGTTCAATTGCCGAGCTGTAGTCCTCGATTGCATCTTTATAGTTTTTTAGCTTGTAATTCATAAAACCTCTTCTGATAAATGCGCCAGTATTTTTAAAATTGATTTTAAGAGCGTTGGTATAATCTTCTCTTCCACCTAAATAGTCTTTTAATTTAGCTTTTAGGTTTCCTCTTCGTAGGTAGAATTTATCATTTTCAGCTATTTCAATCGCTATTGTAAAATCTGAAACAGCTCCATTAATGTCATTGATTTTTATTTTAAGATTTGCTCTTCTCGTCAATGCGGCGAGATGGTTATGTTTCAATTCAAAAGCTTTGCTATAGTCGTCAATAGCTTTTTGAGTTTTATTTTCTGCCTCGTGTAAAGTGGCTCTATAATAATAGGAATCTGCTAGTGATGGGTTAAACGCAATGGCTAAATTGTAATCTTCATAAGCTTCTTTGTTTTTGTGGAGTTTCTGCTGTACAATTCCCCTATGCAAATAGGCGTCTGCATAGGTTGTACGAAGTTCAATCGCTTTGTTATAGTCTTGTAATGCACTAGTTGTATTGCCCAATTGCCTTTTTAGATTTCCTCTTTTTACATAGGTGTCGGCTTTATCTGGTTTTATTTTTATGGCCAATGTGAGGTCGTTCATAGCGGATTCATATTTTCCTTTAAATCTCTTTAAAAGTCCTCTTTTAATGTAGGCCTCTGTAAAAATTGGATCTAGCTCTATGGCTTTGGAATACAATTCTAAGGCTGTTTTTATTTCGTGATTGGCATCGTATTTCAATGCGCTATTGTAATAGTCTTCCGCTGTTTTCAGTTGTGCGTGTAGTGGAACGCTACCTATTAATAGTAGTGAGAGGAGTAGTTTTTTCATGATTTTTGGTTTGGTTTAGTTGTTAAAATAATAATAATTTTTTAACTTAAAGAAAACAACTAGTTTTAACACTCTTTTACAATCGTAGTAAAAGGGTTGAGAGTATTTTTTACAAATGCCTTTCTATGTGTTTTTTTTGTGTGGTGAAAAAGGAAGTTTTAACTGAAAATAAAGCAATCTTGAATTCTTTATTTTTACATAGGCTAACTCTATCAGAAACTCAGGTTAATGTAACTTCTTGAACCTAACAATTACAAAGTAAATACCAATAAGAAAACACCAAAGATGAATTGCTCTGCAAAAGTGTTTGTAATTTATTAAATGATAAATTAGACCCAATGAGTGAGATGGGTATTCGAAGACTAAAAGAGGGGATTGAGAGTGGTGATTTTAGGTTTTTAAAGCTATACTTCCTATACGGGGATGG
>JBELHA010000073.1:0-7591 GCA_042091695.1 Flavicella sp. | reverse complement strand
GTAGAAGATACAGTGGTCCCTTTTGCAGAAGCAAAGAAGTTACGAGATTTTTATAAAAAGACAGGAGTTCCCTATGCTTACTATCCCTGTGAAAAGTATGCACATGGCGCTTGGAAGGCTCTTTTTAATGGAAAAACCTTGGAAGATATTTCTTTTGAATTTGTGGTAAAACATCAAAAACTGTGTGTACAATAATTCTGTAACGGATCATATAAAGAACGATTATTTTATAATTACCTTTTCAATTTTTTTCTGATTTGTAAATCAGAACTTTGAGCATTCAAACGAATACTACTTTTGAGCCAACAATTTTAATTAGAAGTAATTATGGAAAAAGTTATTATGGCGGCTGCTGTTGTGCTAAGGTCATTTACAGGTAATGCTCAAGAATCAAAAGGTTATTTGGGGATGTCATTTGGTTCCTCAACTTTAGGAGGAGATGCTACTTCAAATTTTGAAAATGGGAGAAATTTAGTATGATAATTTTCGGGTATCGTTTTTCCAAACGATTAGGAATTGTATTTAATTGGTCCTCATCAAGTCATGAAATTGAGAATTCGAATCTAAAAGTAAAAATTAGTTATGTAGGGATTGGACCTATGTTCACTTTACCTTTGAATGAGAATTTTTCATTGGATATAAAACTTCAAAACACTTCTGTGTTTTGAGGTTTTTTTATAGATATTTTATTATTTTAATACACTAATAGACACAACACATAACATGAATCTAGAAGCAATCATTACAGCAGCCTACCAAAAGATAAAGATGCTCAAAGGCAAAGGGGCCTTGGCAGATTATATACCTGAATTGGCCAACATCAATCCCTCAAAATTTGGAGTGCATATCACCACCCTCAAAGAGGGGAGTTTTGGTATCGGTGACAGTGATGAGAAATTTTCCATTCAGAGTATTTCTAAAGTGCTCTCTGTATGCCTAGCTTATAGTATTGAGGGAGAAGATATTTGGAAACGTGTAGGGGTGGAACCTTCGGGAACTGCTTTCAACTCTTTGGTACAACTGGAATCTGACAACGGAATTCCGAGGAACCCTTTTGTCAATGCAGGAGCCATTGTAGTAGCCGACATATTGTACAGTGTCTTAGAAAATCCTAAAAAAGACTTTTTGGAATTTGTACGCAGTATCTCTGGCAATGATACTATCGACTACTCAGCTAAAATAGCAGCCTCTGAAATGGACGTGGGCTATCGCAATGCTGCGCTCTGTTATTTTTTAAAATCTTTTGGAAATATCAAGAACGAAGCTTTGGATGTATTGCAGTTTTACTTTGACATGTGTTCTTTGGAAATGAGTTGCAAAGACCTTTCGCGTCTGTTTTTATTTTTGGCCAATGAGGGAACTCGTGTGCTAGTTCCTAGTCAGGTACTGACCAAAAGCCAGGCCAAGCGTATCAATGCCCTGATGCAAACCTGTGGGTTCTACGACGAGTCTGGTGAGTTTGCCTTTGAGGTAGGACTGCCTGGAAAAAGTGGTGTCGGAGGAGGGATCATCGCAGTGCATCCCGGACATTATGCCATTGCAGTGTGGAGCCCCAAACTCAATAAAAAAGGAAATTCTTACAAAGGGGTGAAATTCCTAGAGGAGTTTACCACCCAATCTCAATTCTCTATTTTTTAGAGTTGCTGATCCTTAGATGAGTTGTGTGATTTTATTGTGTATTTTTGCAGCACCCAATTTTAAAAAATAAGAGGCATGCCCATATCGTCCATTACCCTTTCTACGGATAATTATACAGCTGAAGCCAAAAGTAGAGAACACAAATACCTTGTGGATACACCTATAGCAAAAGGAGGAAAGGACCAAGGGCCGACTCCTGTGGAGTATTTTTTGACAGCAATCGGAACCTGTGTAGCGATTACCTTACGTGTTTTTGCGAAAAAAAAAGAATGGGACTTGGGGGAAATCAATGTGACTGTCACCGAAAAAACAAGGTTTACAACTTCGGGTATAGAAAAAACCATACACGAAGAAATTTCGGTAGAAAAGGACATTTCAGAAATTCAAATGCAAGCACTTTACAAACAAGCCAAAGCTTGTCCTGTAGCACAAATGGTCGCCAATCAAACCAAAATTGTCAGTAAAGTGTTGCCTACAAAAGCGACTGTTGAGATTTAGTTAACTGATGCGGGTTGCTTTTTTCTCCATCACCACATAAGAAATACCTCCTTTTACAAATGTTTTGTCGGTTGGGGTTAATCCAAAACTTCTGTAAAAATCGATTTTTTCTACTCGAGCGTTGCAATAAATTTTATTGGCTTTTTCTCTTTCTGCAACAGTGAGTATATAGCTAAGTAGCTTACTTCCATAGCCTTTTCCTTGCTCTTTTTGGAGGGTAGCAAATTTTCGGAATTGCCAACCGTCTTTATTTTCAAAAAGCGATACTACAGAAATCATAGTGGCGTCTGCAAACAATCCAAAATGCAGCCCTTCAGCATCTTCAGGAAGTTGGACATAGGAGATGTCTTTATCGGGCCACATTACTTGCTGTCTGATGCTGAGTGTGTCCTTAGCAGCAATGGATATGATCTCGATTTTGGACATGAATTTTTTGGAAGCAATTTAAGTGTTTTTTATAATCTTTTTAGTCACAATTTTTGAGTCAAACACAAGTTGCAGCATATAAGTGCCCTGTGGAAAATCCGAAATATCGAGGAAGTGCTTTCCTTTCTCTAAATAACCACGTTGTAGTTTTTTACCACGGGTGTCAAACCAAGTATAATGTACATACGAATCTACGGTGATGTTTAGGTAATCTCGTGTAGGATTTGGTGCAACTTCTAATTTTATTTCAGTAAGGCTTGGAACTTCCAAAGACAAATCACAATCCTCTGATTTACCTTGGTCAGATATTTCCCAATTGAATTGATCGATAAGTTGCTGTCTGTACTGAGGTTCACAGTATGCAGGACCGCCACTTAAGAAAACACCTTTCTGTAAACTCAAAGAACTGATTGCTTTTAAAAACCGGTCATAGTTTTCGTTGCTAAAGGCATCGGCATCTTGAAATAAAGTCACCATAACTTTGACATTACTGACATCCCAACCACTGATGTCTTGGTTGAATTTTAAAGCTCTAGCAAACAAACTGTTCATATTTGTTACGTTCGAAACATTCCAGTTTCCAATATTTTGGTTAAAAACAGCAGCCCCTAAAAAGAGGCCGGTCATATTGCTTACATTCGATACGTCCCAACTGCTGAGGTCTTGATCGAAGTTCAAGTTGTTGCGAAAGAGTTTCTCCATATTGCTTACCTTACTTACATCCCACTCACTAATATCTTGATTGAATTTGTGCGCATGCGCAAACATTTTGTACATGGATGTCACATTCGAAACATCCCAATTACTTATGTCATCGTTGAAATAAATTGCATAATAAAACAAGGAACTCATATCTGTCACAGCACTGACATCCCAGTTTGAAATATGACCGTAGGTATCCTCAGCTTTTTCAGGGTTCGAGATCCACAAATCAACAGCCTCATGAATATTTTCGTCGTTGAGGCTTTCTGAGCTTTGCAGGCATACAAAATAACTATGTGTCAAAAATAAAGTAAAGAGGAGTAGAAATCTAAGTAACAGTTTCATACAGTGTAGTTTTCAATTTTTTTTACAAAAATAAATACACTTTTTCTCTTTTTTAAACAATTAACAAGCACTTTAGTTCGGTTTTATAAATGCGAACGAAATAACAGTAAAAAAAGCCCCTCCAAGCTTAATGGAGGGGCTTTTTAAACCAATTAAAATATTATACATTCGAATAGAAAATATAAAAACAAATATAGAAGGCACTTATTCAAAACGTTAACATATTTCTATCAAAATCAGTATAATGAGTGTTATTATATTTAAATTCATGTTTTTGTTGCCATATTTTTAGGTTTTTGGGTTTTTTAATGCGAATTACGAGGTGTGATTGAGCTTGTTTTTTTAGTTGTTACCTATAATTTTTTATCAGAAATTGCATCAAATATATTTTCTATTTTACAAATCCTTGTGTAGCTTTGAAGCACTAACCAAAAACAACAATTATGAAAAATTTTACAACTGTAAAAAGAAGGGGGAGTCTTCTTTTTGCAACCGGAATCTTAGTAGCAACTACTTTTGTGGCTTGTAAACAGAAAAAGAAGGCTATAAGTAACACTCAAGATGTAGTTGCTGAGGTAGCAGAAGAAATTCATACAGTAGACAAAAGTCTTTTTGAAAATTGGAAGGTCATTCGCTCCAATGCAGATTCTGTAAAACAAAAATTTGCAGCTGCTGGAAACTATTTTGAATTTGAAGTAGACTCTCTCAATGTTGCAACTCATGCGCACATTGGTTATGATGTGACTACGAATTCATTGAGCTTTACGATGATCAAAGCCAATAGCGACACTCCTGAGAATACGACATGTATTGCTCTGGCCAAGCTACAGTCTCAAAAAATCAAATTGCCAAAAATGGACACGATTGCTGAAAATAACAAGGATGCTATTGGTTGGAATGAAGCCAACATACGTATCAACAATTGGAGAGATGATGCTAAAAGAAACCAGTGGATCGATAGCAACTTCAATAAAGATGTACAAAACGAAGTTTTTACTGCATTCTACATCAGTAAATTGGATTTTAAATATGGAGATCGCCACAGATGCTATCTTGCGCTTAGGGATGTTAAAGAAAATGGAATAACAGTTGCCTACAAACCAGACCTGATTATCTTGAACACTGAAACTTCAGAACTGTTGACGCTCAAAGCAAAAGGGAATTTGGAAGACTTGACGCAACCAGTACCTCCATACCCAGCCTATTTGAATATGTCATCAAAAGATATGGCACAGTTATAATGCTTTGTTTATGACTGTTTTGAATTATTTGACATTCATTACCCCATTTCAACTCCTAATAGGAATTGTAATGGGGTTTTCAGTATATAAAAGATTGGATCCTATTCCCAAGTTTATACTGTATTTTTTAGTTCTAAGTTTGGGTATTGATTTTACGGCGCGAATAATGAAGTTAGTTTATAAAAACAACCTTATTTTAATTAATATTTTAAGTATGGTTGAAATCATATTTTTTTCTGCTGTGTACTTCAGGAAAATAAAATTTAAAAAATTTGTTTTAACATTAGCTACTTTAGGAACTCTATATTCATTTCTTGAACTTTTTTATGTGAAACCATTTCAATTAATCAGTTTTCAACCCTATGCCAAAGTCGTTTCTTCTTTTCTCGTTATTATTTTTGTTTTGGTATACTTACTCCAACAATTACTCCGGGATAAAAAAATAGAAGACCTAAATCTAAATTTTGTATTACTTTTTTATTTTATTATTGAGTTTGTTTTCCTTTTGCCAATAAATTTTTGGATACAACAGACTACTCAAAAAAGATTGTTATATTTCACGATACGTCTTTTTGTAGCACTTTTTTTTTACGGTTATTTAATTCGATACATATGGAAGTCTGGAAAAATCCTGAAACCATCTTTCGATGGACGTTGATAGCGCTTGTCTTTTTTGGTTTGTTTGTTGCTTTCCTATTTTTGTTGGTCAGTATGTACATCAAAAAAATAGTAGCATCCAAGGTTGCGGAAGCCCAATTAAAAGTAGAATACCAGCAAAACCTATTGGCAAACTCGGTTGCCACCCAAGAAAAAGAGCGCAAACGCTTTGCTGCCGACTTGCACGATGATTTGATTGGCAAACTCTCTGTCGTCAAATTGCAACAAGAAGTATACCACCCTACAGATACCAATACGTTGGAGATGATCCAAGACAGCATACAAACTGCACGTCGTATCTCTCACGATCTATCGCCACCCTTATTGGAGTTTTCTAGCTTGTCGGAGCTTCTTAAGGAGACCATGGAAAAACGTATAGACAAGTATGATATTCACTGCCATTGCGACATTCGCAGTTCCAAATTCCATAGCAGTGAATTTAAAATTCAATGCCTACGAATCGTACAGGAACTGTTGACCAATGCTGACAAATATGCGGCGGCCACGGAGCTACACCTGCACCTTAGACAAACCAATGCTTACACGTTGTTAAAATTGAGTGACAACGGTGTTGGATTTGATGTGGATCAAAGCAAAGGAGGTTTGGGGATGTCCAATATTGAAACACGAGTAGACTATCTCAAAGGACATTTTAAATTTAAGTCCGTACAGAGGAAAGGAACTTCTGCATTGTTTGTTTTTCCTGCTATTTAAGTCTATTTTTGATACATGAAAAAGATAAAAATTGCAATCGTAGATGACGAAACACTCATCGTATCCCTACTAAGTACCTTTTTTGCTGCTCAAGAAGACATAGAAGTATGTTTTACAGCCGACAGTGGTGAGGACTGTGTAGTACAGTTAGAAAATTCAAAACAACAACCCGACGTACTGATTTTAGATCTGAAAATGAAAGAAATGACAGGGGTAGATGTACTGCAGTTCCTCAAAGAAAAGTATCCTGACATCAAAACCATCGTCATGTCTTCCCATTACCGCAGTTCTTTTATTGGTTTTGTACTCAAAACAGGCGCCGCTGCTTTTATTCCAAAAGGAGTATCTCCTCAAAATTTACTCGAAATTGTCCACGAACTCTTTCACAAAGGGTTTTACTTTGACAAGGAGCAAATGAACGTGATCCGCGAACAGGTTTCTTCCCGAGTACCACAGCCATCGCTTACCACAGATGATATACTGTCTGAAAGAGAAGTGGAGGTGCTAAAACTCATTTGCCATCAAAAAACAGCTCAAGAAATAGGTGATATTCTGTTTATCAACAAGCGTACAGTGGAAGGTCATAAAAAAAACCTATTTCTAAAAACAGAAACTAAAAACATAGCGGGACTAGTCATCTATGCCATTCAAAACAACTATGTAAAAGTGGAAGACATCCAGTTATTTGTTTGACCACTCACAAGCAAGTTATTATTTTAATTTTTAATCAATAAGGGGGCTATAAAACTAAAAGTCCCCTCTTTTCTCCTCTAGTACAGGATTGCATCACGATCTATATTGTGTTAGGCCACATTTGTATGCTAGAGTGTTGCTGTAAAAAAAGTAAAAGCCCCCTCTTTTTCATAAGAGGAGACTTTCTAATGTTACTAACTAATTTATAACTGTGAACTGTAATTGCTTTGTTTGATATATCAAATATCGAGCTATTTATTGTTGTAGCCACGCGTATAAATACCTGATTTTTAAAAACACGTACTTATACCTATGCTGTTTTAGGGAGCTATTTTGCAGTCCAGTAGCTATTTACCTTCTTTTGTACACTACTAGTTCCCTCTTTTCTCCTCTAGTACAGGATTGCATCACGATCTATACTATGTTAAACCGCATTTGTATGCTAAAGTGTTGCTGTAAAAAAGTAAAAGCCCCCTCTTTTTCATAAGAGGAGACTTTCGAATGTGACTAAAAGGGGTAGAATCAGTCGTACTTGGTTTGACGTAATCAAAGATAGCTGTTTGGCAAAGTCCTAATACGCGTATATATACCTGATTTTTAAAAATACGTACTTTTACCTGTACTGTTTTAGGAATCTATTATTGTACGCTAAATTTGTGTTTTTCTTTTTATAACCT
>JBELHA010000072.1:0-7878 GCA_042091695.1 Flavicella sp. | reverse complement strand
AGTGGTATGTAGCGCTAATACCGTTTAAATTTTGAACTGCGATGTCTAATGAAGTCCCCACACATATTTCTTGAGTAGGTATCTCAAGTGTTGGCAAAGGATTTACTTTGATCAGTACCTGATTGATAGAAGTACAACGTGTTTGGTTTGCTGGGTCTGTATCTGTACTTAAGATATAGATGACAGTGTTTTCTGAAGGTTGAACAAAGGACGATGTTAGAGGTGCGCTAGTATTCAATGTTGGATCTGAAGTGAAGAATTCATGCTTTATTGAAGGAATTGCACTCACTAGACTGTTTAGTATTACTGATTCTCCAAAACAGATTTCTGCAGGAAGTACAGTTACTGTTGGCAATGGATTTACGGTGATAGTCAAAGATTCTATACTACTGCAATAAGTAGTCTTGCTCACATCGGTTGCTTTTACAAAATAGTTGGTGGTTACATTAGGTGTTACGTTAACAGAGTTCATACTATTGATACCATCAATTGCATCTTGAATTTTGGTGTAATAGGTTAATCTATTACTAGACGAGGTGTCTATTAGATCACTCAAATCAATACTTTCACCCATACATATTTCTTTATTTGTTGTGTTTACTAAGGGTAAAGAGTTTACTTGTATGTTGATTTCTGAAATTGCTTCACATTCTAATGAACTGACGTTTGTTTCAATCGCTTTTACATAGTAAACTGTATTGACTGTAGGAGCTATAACTGTTGTATCCATTTCAAAACCTAAAGTGGCCTCTAATTCACTCTTGTAAAAAGTTAATTGCATATTTGGAGCCTGAATCAATGTTGCAATATCTATAGTTTCACCTATACATATTTGCTTAACAGGAATGTCGAAAAAAGGAAGGGTTTTAGTTGTGATACTAATTTTTTTAATTGCTGCACATGCTGTGGGAGTGTTCGGGTCAGTATCAATTACTTTTACATAGTAATCGGTATCCTTTGAAGGTAAAACTATTGAAGATATACCAGTAGCTCCCTCAACAGTAGCTTCCTCAAAACTATTGAAGAAAAGTTGTAATGTTTGAGGGTTTGCAGTTACGAGTGTTTTTAAATCAATGCTATTTCCTAAACACAACTCTTTATTGGCTATAGTATAAATAGGCAATGGATTGACAGTTATTTTTACCTCCTTGATAACTTTACAGGCTGTACTTGAAGTAACATCATTATCAGTAGCTACAATAAAATAACTTCTATCTGCTGAAGGACTTACAACAGTGGAACTTAAAGCTCCTATTTCTGTGAGTGCATTTGCTTCATTTTCATAATAACGTATAGTGTTTGATGTGGTTGTTCCTATAAGAGCATTCAAATCAACACTATCACCAGTACAAATACTTACGTTGTTGACGATTAAATTTGGCAATGGATTTACTTGAATCGTGATTTCGGAAATACCAGTACAACTAGTAGGTGTTGTACTATCAGTGTCTGTGGCTTTTACATAATAAGTGGTGTTTCCAATAGTTGTAGGGGTTACTTCTGTGGTAGACATCTGAATATCAACTTCTATTTCAGAGAATTTTTCATAAAATTTAAATGACACATCTGCATTAGGAACCAAACTGGAGATGTCAATAGTCTCTCCGATACATATTTGTTTCACAGGAATATTAAATTCAGGAAGTGGATTCACAGTAAGTCTGATGGAACTATATGTTGCACAGCTTGTATTCTTAGTAGGATCTGTATCAATTGTTTTTACGTAATAGGTATGTGTTTGATTAGGACTTACCTCAGTAGAACTCAGTTGTGTTCCTCCTATTGAAAGCGCATCATTTATTGTGAGGTAGTAATAATTTAAAGTAAATAGACTTGTGTTACTTACTAGAGAAGAGAGGTCTATGGTTTCACCCAAACAAAGGTTTGTATCTGATGTGGTAACAAGGGGTAATGGGTTAACAATAATTTTTAATTCCTTGATATCAAAGCAAGCATTGTCAACCTCTTTATTTGTGGCTTTTATGTAGTAGTTGGTATCTGTAGAGGGACTTACATTGGTATTAGCAATCATAGGAAAACCTGCAAGAGCTGCTGCTTCACTTTCAAAATAATGTATTGTATTTGCATCTGGATTTGTAATAAGAGTGCTTAAATCAATGCTAAAACTTTGACAAATTTCAGTATCCGTTACCGTAATATTAGGGAGGGCAATAACTTCTACGTGTATACTTGTAATTTCGTAACAACTTGTTGAAGTACTAGTATCAGTATCGATTGCTTTAACATAATATGTGTTATTCCCAACGGGGGGACTAACGATTGATGTGCTCATTGGAGAACCATTCGTTTCAGCAGCACTTTTTGTCGTGAAAAATTGAAGTGAGGTATTGCTATTTGTAACCAATGAATTCAAGTCAATTTCCTCTCTATAACAGATTCTTCCACTAGAAATTTCCAATGGTTCCAAAATGTTCACCTGCAATTCAACTTCGACAATGTTTTCACAAATTGTATTTTTCGTAGGGTCATTTTCTACCAATTTCACAAAGTAGCTTCTCGTAAATTCGGGACTTACATTTGTAGTTGTTAGTTCAGGAGTACCAGCACTTGCATTCTCAAAAGTGTCGTAATAACTATAATTAGAACTTGTTGATGTTGTGTTTTCTTCTAAATTTTTCAAATCAAAATAACTTCCTTTACAAAGTTCAACTTTAGTTTCAGATAAGTTTGGTAAGGGCACCACTGTTGCCGTGAAAATATCAGAGTAAGTAATACAACTGTTTCCAGCTTTTGAAAGTTTTGCACGGTAATATATAACAGGGTTCTCTTCTGGAATACTAATAATTCCCAAACGCTTGCTATTGGTAAACTCATAGGTAGCGTTGTCAGAGAGATCTTCCCAATTTGTGGCGTCCAAACTTTTTTCCCATTGCCATACAATACCTGTAGTTGGAGAGCTAATTTCAAGTGTTTTACTCGCATACTCACAAATTTCAAAAGAAGAAGGTTGTGCTGTGATTTCAATAAGAGCGCCAACACTATAGTTTAAGTGAGGGGTGGTATAGCCATCAGAAGCACCGATAACGATTCCTCGACTATTGGTACTAGGTATATTGTTGACACTATCACTAGTTCCTAGTTGCCCATCTTGATCTGTGTCTGTAAAACCGGCTTCAAAAACATCCAAACACAAGTCACCATCACTATCCAAAGAAGCACTGTTCAGTATGAAGTCACTGTTCCAATCTCCCAATATATAATTCAATTGATTACTGTCGCTACCATTTTCGAGCGTATCGCTAAGGCCATTATTTCCAAAACTAATTGCAGCCCCATCAACAATACCGTTTTTATTGAGGTCTGTCGCAGAGGAGTTGGACTCTACCAAATCATAAATACCGTCGTTGTCACTGTCCAAATCTAAATAATCAAAAATACCATCAGTATCTGTATCTACAGGGTTGTTTCTATTTGCAAATAATACGTCGTAGAACCCGTCATTGTTGCTGTCTGTGGTGTCTGAAAAATCAGTTCTTGTAAGGTTTTCTTCCCTGTCAGGGATACCATCATTGTCACTGTCTATGTCAAAATCGTCTGTGATACCGTCTCCATCTGAATCCAAGCCCATACAATATGCTGTCAATTGAAATGTCACACTATTGGGAGTTGTATCGACGTCATTTTTATAGATGATTTCAAAGCCTTCAACCTGGTGTGCATTGATTGAAAAAGTACCAGTGCCAAGTGCCATCGCATCTCCATTGAGCATAAAGCGTACGTCAAAAGACGAATGTGTCAATACACCACTTTCATAGATACCGTCATAATTTGTGTCAATCAGTAGTTGGTTGTCTCTATTGTCAATCGTAACGGTACTTTCAAAAGGCACTTTGATTTTAAAAGATTCATCTCTAGTCAAAAGAGCATTGGGAATCAATTCTGAAGTTGCATAGCTAAGTTTGATGTTTTGAGGTGCGTCAAAAGTGGTGCTATATCGAACTGCATTTGTAACTCCTGCGGCAACACTCATGGCAAATCTACCGTCATCATTTCCTACAAAAGGGAGAGATGGCAAAGAAACTGAAGTATCGATGATATCAATGTTTCCAGTAAAACTACTACCATCAATAAAAGATCCTTGGCTAGGGTCTTGAAGTGTAAAAACATCATTTCCCATAGATTCTGTACAGTTTCCGATTCCATCATTGTCTATATCTAAATCAATGGCATCTGGTACTCCGTCATTGTCAAAGTCATTAGGACAATAACTTACCGGAATATCATCAGATTCAATCTTTGTGGGAATACAGTTGATTGTTCCT
Source organism: Flavicella sp. (assembly GCA_042091695.1). Taxonomy (GTDB): domain Bacteria; phylum Bacteroidota; class Bacteroidia; order Flavobacteriales; family Flavobacteriaceae; genus Flavicella. The sequence continues at coordinate 3,595 of JBELHA010000072.1, read as the reverse complement.
TCCACCTTGTAATAGGCTGGTTCTGTAGGTTGGTAATTGATTGAGTTTTCTCCTGGGATTAAAACCCCATTTTTAAACCATTCAAAGGCATCGTATTTAGTCACTGCAGATAAACTTAAAGTCACATTGGGTAGACAAAATTGAGCACCGGTCATTCCTGCATTGAATTGTACTTCAGGTTTGTAAGAAAAACCAGAGTAGTAGCCCCCAAAAGTAGCTACTCCATTAGATCCAAAAGCTGCTATATACACTTGGTTGTTATCAGCAGGGTCGTCAGAGGAAGCTTCTACACTCACATTGTCCGTCAGTCCTCGTATCAGATAGGTTTCAAAACCTGTATCACCGACTACCGTTGGACCTGTAATTGTATATACTCCGTAGAGATCAGTTATAGGGGTGTCATTGATGGTTATGAGTGCATCTTCTTGAGTGATAATTGACATACCCCCTGTGAAATTTCGATTTCCAATTTGATTGATAAAAGGGATGTTGTCTACACTACTAGGCGTACCACAGTTCAGGGGTGGCACAAAAAACAACCCTAGATTTGCTGCACTCGTTGTTCCTCCAATAGCTTGGTAGGCATAGACTGGTTTTGAGGTTTCTATATACATATTAGAACCTAATGCGGCAGGTGCATTGTAATTGTTTCCTTCGATGGATAGATAATCTCCTGCGTTGGGAATAGTAGCAAAAATTGTTGTGCTCCCATTTAGGTAGACTTCAGTATTGTCCTCATGAGCAACGATAATTGCATTCTCCATATCGTCAGTTCCATATCCTCTTGTAAAAATGTATTTGGTGCCAATTTTTTCAATAGGTGCAATTTGGTCGATTCCAAAATCTCTCAATTTACTCGATACTGCAGACGAAGAACCATTGACTGACCCACAGTTGACAGCTATATTTTTATTGGATTCAATCAAAGCTCCAATTAAACCATCTCTGTTTGCTGCATTTGAGTTGATATGCGTAGCCATTACATACGTTTCGTCTACGTTTAGATTTATGGTGACAGGTTGGTCATTCATACCGTTGACATATGAGGTTCCAGGATCTAAGTCACTTATAGTTACTGTTGTATTGTTTTCTGTAGCCATGATAGAAATAAAATTCATAGAAACAGTAGGATTTGCAGGATTGTTAAAGGCTCCAGCTCTAAATGTTTTTCCTAGTCCAGCCAATCCTTTACTTACAATGGCTCCGGCTTGTTGGTTGTTGTTTCCAGCATTTAATTTCACAGTAACGTATACCAAGTCTTCAGCTTCAATACGATACCCTTTATTGTTCATTACGCTGTGCGTGTCACCTTCAAGCGTTATTAGTTGGGAAAATGGAGAATCATTAGCTATTGTATGTCGGTAAGGCATGGTGTTAGAAGCTTGAACTTCAAAGGTAGCTCCTCCAATTTCTATGACCTTTATGTCTACAGGTGTTTCACTTGGTGTAGAAATATAGATGTATTGATCTCTAGGTGTGGCAAGACCTGTACTGTTATCGATGCGATAAGTAATAGGGGGGATAAAATGCGTTTTACTGAATTGAGCACTTACTTTAATAGCAAGCACAAAGAACAATAAAAACACACCGAGGTATTTTTTTTCTTTGTAGAACATAGTATAGGGGGGTATAAGATTATTTGATCTTCCTATAGCTTTAATATAGTGAAAATAAACGTAACCTCCAATTATAAGAGGTGTTTCTAATTCTTTTTTTAGAGGCTATATTGTTGTTTGTTAGTTGTTTACTTGGTTTTTTGGAGGTGTTTTTTCTTTTTTACATCTATTTTTTTTTACCAGATTAAAAGAGAAATAATTGATTTTGGAGTCTCAATAATGGATGTAGTTATCTGATTTATGCTTTTAATTATCTCTCAATACATTTATCTCAACAAGCTGAAATGTCCTGTCCTAATAATTGTTTTTTGATCTGAGTTGACTAATTCTACATGAAACCAATAATCACTTTTAGACGATAGTACCCCATTGTTAACTCCATTCCAAGAATTTTTAAAAGGATCTAGTGATAGTGGGTTTAATATCTTTAAGAGATTTCCTTGACGGTCGAATATTTTTACGCGAGCTGAGATGTATTGTTGCTGCGCCTCTTCTCCTAAGTCTAAATACCAATTTTTATTTTTTCCATTTCCTCTTGGATACATATATTTTTGAAAGCACAATACAGTAATGTTTTCTAAAACGGCTGTATGACATCCTCCTTTTTCTCTATAACTGATAGTATACACTCCTGGACCAAGATTATCGAAATAATTGTCATCTATATATCCATTACTATTTATTTGGTATTCATAACTATTATTTCCCTCCAACAAAATCTCAATACGATTCAATTCATTACCATCATTAACAATAATTCTTTGTAATACAGGAGGTTTTGAATAGATCACTTCTATTTGTTTGGAAGTAGTACAACTTTCTAGAAATTCATTGTAAGCGATGATAGTGTACGTATCAGCTTTGTTCACAGAGATACTGTCTCCATTGCCGATATAGGAACCATCTTTCGCAAACCATTCATAATAATAATTTTCACCTGCATTGCTTACACTTAACGCTATGAAGCTGTCTGAGTTTTCACATATTTCAACAGTTTTAGGAGTCTCAAAACTAGGTGTTTTACGTACAATTAAATCAAAATTCATATTCGTGTTTACACAGCCGGTTGTTATGTCTTCTAGGCGCACATATAGTGTTTGGGTATAAGGATTTTCATTTTTGTAGGTAGAAGACTTAAGTTCATTTTTATTATTTTCTGCATCCACGCTATTTTTAAAAAGGCTTACACGTACGGTTGAATTATATTTTTGAAGGATTCTATTTCTCTTTTCCTCTAGGTCAAATATTTCATAGATCCCATTGTTTTCAACACTCCCACAGACTTCGATATTGTCGATAATTTTATTAGGGATTGATCTTACACTAACATACAGATTTGCAATTTCAGTACAGTTTTGAGTATTTGTAACATTTACATAGTACAATATGTTTGTTGTAGGAGTTATATTAGTTCCATTTATAGGATTTATACCATTCTGAGCATCTGATAATTTTGTGTAAAAAGTAATAAGGTTTGTGTTCTCAGTTGTTACGTAGTTTTGTAGGTTTATACTTTCACCTTCACAGATAATTACTTCGCTTGTATTTATTGTAGGGTAGCTGTTGACCGAGACATTTATTTTTTTGATGCTTGATTTACATTCATTTACATATTTACCAACCACATAATATTCAGAGTTAGTAATAGGACTTATAGTGGTGTTTGCAATTGGATCGTTTTCGTTCTGAGCATCTATTAGGTTGTTGAAAAACATCAAACTAGTGACACTATCGGCGGTAACATAATCTCCTAGATTTAGACTTTGACCTTTACAAATACTAGCATCACTACTGCTGATAGTTGGACTGTTTTTGACAGTGATTTTGATTGTTTCAATACTGCTTGAACAATTGTCAGCGCTGGTTCCGATTACAAAATAGTCAGTATCAATAGTTGGTGCAACAGTTGTATTAGCAATCGGAATGTTTTGGTTTTGGGCGTCTGTTAGGGTGTTGTAAAATGCTAAACTCGTACCACT
>JBELHA010000071.1:0-8252 GCA_042091695.1 Flavicella sp. | reverse complement strand
TTTCAATAAGTTCAATTGCTTTTTCAGCAAAACGCGATCCCATTATTTTGTAACCCTCAATAGACATGTGTAACCCATTTTTAAGGAGTCGTTGTTTTTTGTCCAAGCCATCATTCAGGTCGTCGGTATTGACCCAATCAAAAAGAGGATTGGATTGGGCAACTTTTACTTGAACCTCTCGAATCATTGTCCAATGTGGATATTTTTTATTTTGCAGGTCAAAATCACTCAAACGCCCTATTACACAATGAATATCTTTTCTATGTAGGTCAGTTGACAATTGATCATAGAGTCCCAACAAACTTTTTTCATAGACTTCTCCATGTGAATCTTTGGCATCTCGTTCGCCTTGCATCCATATAAAAGTAATGGTTGCAATCTTTTGGTTTTCAATCGCCGCATGTACTTTGCTCATTAATCTTTTGTATAAATCTGCTCGGTTCTCAGAAACGATTCCCTCAGCAGGCTGCCAATCTTGATACCAGCGACGGATGGGTTGCCCCCCTTGGGCATCTTTGACCACCAATACTTTTTCCTTTCCGTATTTGGTGTGCAAAGCAGGTTCAAATGAAAGCTCAGGCTTTAGGCGTACCATATTGGATTGTCCTGACAAAATAAAAAGATGTTTCCCTTGGGAATTCAGATGTAAAGTGAAAGTAAGACAAGTAATAAAAAGTAAAAATTGAAGTTTTTTCATAGGAAATATCTCTTTACAGAATTACAGCACAATGCTTTGTATTCACCATCAATATACACAAAATAAAAACGGCTTGGAAGTGAACCCAAACCGTTTGAATAAATGAGCTACTGCCCTTGATTTAAAATTACTCTAACATAGAAGGTTTCCTCAAAATTGTACCTGCATAAAGTAGTACAGCGGTAATGATTCCTGCTAAAGGAGCTGGAGGCATACCTTCAGCAGTACCAGCTACTACCTCAGCAACAATAATTCCTCCTACAAAAGAACACAACAGGTAGAACCCCAATTTTTGTGTCTTTGGTATCCAGTACAAAGCGAGCAATACCAATTCTAATATCCCTACAAATAGTAACTTGTCTCCCCAGTTTTTGATATTATTCATGCGCTCTACGATACCCGCTTCCTGAATTACTTTCAAAACACCTGCCATAAAAATATTGAAGCTGAATAAAATTGAAAGTACGTATCCTACAATTTTTTGTGTTTTCCCAATGTGATCTTCGTGATATCTTGCCATTTGTATATTTTTTTTAAATTAAAACCGTGGCAAAAATAGCTCAGTCACAAAACCTCCGCATTGATGTAGGTCAATAAATAGCAAAAAAAAGAAAGTTCAATTTTTAGGTTTTTGTTTTCGAATACGACTCAAAGCCTCTGGTGTAATCCCCAAATAAGAAGCGATCATTTTCTGAGGCACACGCTGTACAATACTCGGATAGGTTTCTAAGAAAGAGGCATAACGTTCTGAGGCCGTAGCACTCATCAACATGATGATACGTTTTTGAAATACCTCAAAGCGTCTTGCTACTTTTTCAGCGTTTTGAAATAGGGTTTCAAAATCTTTCGGCAGCTCAATAACAACCGCATCTTCCAAACAATCGATAAACAGTTCTCCCGAACTCGTTGTAGGCACAGCATCTGCAATGATCCAATTTTCTGGAGCAAACTGATATACATGCTCCTTTCCTTTGGCATCAATCGTGTAACTGCGTAATAATCCTGATTCTACTTTATACACATTGGTCTTTAATTCACCTGCACGTTGTAATACCTGTCCTTTTTTTATGACTATTTTCTTCAAAAACTTCCCTTATTTAATGTTCGTTCTTTTGGTGTACGCAATATAAAGAGATTACTAATACCACAAAATTTTATAAACTATGTAACTTGCCTAGAAACCCATTAATAAGTACTGTAAAAACGCAATACTATTTTTGAAAATTCAATATAAGCATGTCTTGTAACATGTAAGCTTTTCGGCTTTCAGATACAATATGAAAATATAATATTTCTCTTACTGCTCAATCTTCCACACCACTCCCACTGATTTTTTAATTTGTATTTTTTGAGGGTTTAGGTTGAGATTTTTTCCACTTTTCATATTTACTGACTCCATTCTACTGTACTCAGGAACTAGAATATTGTCATTGGAATTGGTGTAACCAAAGTTAACTTCTTTGACTTTACCTAGCTTGACTCCTAGTGCAGTTGCTAAATGTGTAGCCTTTGATTTGGCATCATTGACTGCCATTGCAATCGTCTCTTCCAATAGTTTTTTCTTTTGCGCTTCACTCAACTTAAAGTTCAAAGAATAAGGAACAGAAAACTCTAGCTTTTTTATGGTATTCATGATAGTATTTATTGACTTGTTAGCAAAAGGCACTTCCAAAGTGACAGACATACTCCCATTGTATCCCTCTTTTTTACTTTTTCCTTGATACCAAGTAGTATTTTCATTGATATTTACTCCTGAAGATTTTAGCTTTGTTTTATCGAAATTACTTTTTTGAAAAGCCGCTTCCAATTGGTTGTAATTTGACACAAGTTGATCAGAACATTCGTCGTATTGCAAAGCTTTGGATTTTAAAGACATATTGACTACTAACAGTTCGGGCGTATCATATAACTGAGCATTCCCTTGCACCTTTATTAGGTTTGCATTTTTTTGAGCATATATTGAAAATGCACATAAATAGGTTAAGAAACATAAAATTCTAATTTTCATATCTAATGATTTTTTAAGTTAAACATCGTAGTAATTTTAGATTGAAGTATACAACTTGAAATGATACATTCAACTTTGAAATGTACAGTTCAAAAAAAATGCCAAAACCAGTTTGAATAAGCACAAATAGGATTTTAAGTTCACAAAATCATTGTTAGAAATAAAAAACCAGAAATATAGTTGCTTCTGGTTTTGAAAAGTATATCATATTTGTAGCAATCGTATCGACTAGCCTTGATAAGGAAAAGAAGAATGATGTAAATCTATTTTCAGAGCTCCTTCATGCAAACTATACCCAAATGTATATTCTACTTTGGCTTCATTTCCCTCTAAATCCGTAAAAAAGTAGTTACCCATAGCAAGGGCTCTTTCCTCTTCTAAGATAATATCAGAATTTTCAAAACGTACTTTTGTCCATGGATTGATTGCAAACCCTTTATCTTCAGAACACGCTCGGCCTTCTCCTGCTATAAAATAAGAAAGCGCCTCTGCTTTTGTTTTTCTGAACTGAATCTCAGCACATTTTGTTGGTTTGAACAAAACTGCCTTGATATCAAAAGCGTACAATTTGTCTAAAAACTCACTTGTAAATTGCTCACAAGCCGCTCTATCAGCTTTTAAAAAACCTACTTTTACAACACCTGCACCCCATTCGTTTTGAGCTGCTATTACTTGATCTTTTGTAATCATACTAAAATTATTTTTTGGTTTATGAATGCTTAAATTTACATAAACCCTCAACAAATGCAACAAGGTTGCATTTACTTTCTAAAAAAATAGGTACTGTTTACAGTTATGGCATGTTTATGCAATAGATTTTAGCTACATATTCTGAAACATTAATTTTTCATTTTGACAATATTTGTAGGCCATGGATCTTCGAAATCAAATCCAGATTCCCATAGTATAAGTTCTTCTTCTGTCAAAAAACAGGATTGCAACTTTTCTGTAAACATCCCAACCTGACTTTTATCGCCGATTACCGTCAAGTCACAATAACGATCTCCAAAGCGCCCCTCCATAGCATCGAGTCTTTCTTTTAAAATATCTATTTCCATCTGTGTAATCCCATGGTCTTCACTTTCTACAATTCCCGCTTTCCAGGTTCCTATCAATTCAAGATTGATTCCTCCAGCAGCTTGGTTCCATAGCAAAGAATATTTGGGTCTTGTAGCCAACCAGAAAAAACCTTTGCTACGGTAAATGCGTTTGTCTAAGTATTCGTGACAAACATCCCAAAGCCTTTGAGGATGAAAGGGACGTTCGTCTTTGATGACTTTCGTCTCCATATCATAGGGTTTGTCTGCCTTTTCTTCAGCAGCCAATTCAGGTGCTAATTCTTCTACCAACTGTGCTACCTGGTAGTAATCGTATTCTGGAATATCAAACAAAGACTGGATATTCAACTTACCAAAAAAGACAGAATGTGTAGAGGCATAGGGGTTTATATTTTGAATAAATGAAGCAATATGTTGCAATTTGTCTTCTTCGATACGATCTGCTTTGGTCAAAATTAAATGACTACAGAATAGGATTTGCTCTACTAATAAATTAACAGTACCACGTTTTCCAGAAGCAAGTTTCTGCTGCATTTGGGGCACTAAGGTTTCGCCATATTCGTAATCATGTGCCAACATCAAGCTGTCAACCAATGCAAATACCCCAGTCAATTTCAAGTTTTCTTGCTGCTCAAAATATTGAATGAGTGGCATAGGATGACTACTTCCCGATGTTTCGATAATTAGCAACTCTGGCAACCCTCCTAACAGTAGCTTCTGAATAGCTGCTTCTAATTTTTGAATTCCCTTTGTACTACTGAGTACACAAGAGGAAATGGATTCTAAAATGCTATTATCATCTTCTACGGCCACCGTATTCGCTATCAAAGCACCGTCCACATCCAATTCACTCATGTCATTGACAATTGCATAGGTACGAATATTGTTCTTTTTAGATTGAGCGAGTAAACTTCTAAAAAGAGTTGTTTTTCCCGATCCTAAAAAACCGTTAAGAATCACAACAGGTACTTTTACATCTGAATTCATATGCTTTACTTTCTAGTGTATTATTTATTTTAAAATTCATGCCTCAAATAGACATCTAGTCGCATTTGTACAAAATTACAACAATTGAAATTGAAAGCCACTGTCGGATCAATTGGATATATATTGGTTACTCAAAAAATCACCCATCCCCTCTAAAAACAACCTACAAATCACTATAAATCAAGACAAAACAAAAAAATATTTATTTTTTACTTGCATATTGCAATTAATAATGTAATTTTGCTTGCGAAATGAAAGTAATATTTCAAAAAAAATTAATGGATTATAACACGTAAATACAGAAAAATGAAGAATGTAATTATCACAGGAAGTAGTAGCGGATTTGGTCTTTTGGCAGCAAAGGATTTTGCAGACAAGGGATACCAAGTATTTGCAACCATGCGTAACCCTGAGGGGAAAAACGCAACAATAAAATCAGAATTAGAAGCACATTCAGCCAACATTAAGGTTGTGGAAATGGATATTACTGAATACGCATCTGTAACGAAAGCTATGGAAAGTATCTTTGCGCAGACAGAAAAGATAGATATCCTACTGAACAATGCAGGTATCATGAACTTAGGAATTACGGAAGCATTTAGTGTAGCACAAGCCAACCTACAAATGGAAACCAACTATTACGGTGTAATTCGTACCATGCAAGCAGTTTTACCAGGAATGCGTGAAGCAGGAGAAGGTTTGATCATCAATACTTCATCACTTTTTGGACGTGTTACAGGACCATTTTTTGGAACTTATACTGCAGCCAAGCACGCTTTAGAGGCTTACTCTCAGGCAATGCGTTACGAATTATCTCCAATGGGAGTAGACGTAGTATTGGTAGAGCCAGGACCGTTTGGAACAGGACTTTTGGCATCAGGTCAAGAACCAGCTCACACTAATGTACTCGCCTCTTACGGTGATATGGCAGGAATTCCAGCTGCCATGGGTGAAGGATTTGCAGAAATGTTACAAGGTGAAGACGCTCCAGACCCTCAGTGGGTAGCTGATACTTATTTGAAATTAGCTGAGTTGCCATTCGGAAAAAGACCTACTCGTACCGTAGTAGGAGTAACTTGGAATGTTGATAAAATCAATGAATTGACACAGTCTATACAAGACGATGTGTTGAAAGAAATGCAATTAGAAGCTGTTTTAGGAGGTAGATCTGTCTAAACTTTGAAGCTATTTAAATTCGAAAGCCATAAGAACAAGAGTTCTTATGGCTTTTTATCATTGAACTATTTTTAGATAATTTATTGGGTAGCGACTTCGGTATCAAAGCAAATATATTCGTTTAGAATTTAATCACCTTGAATACTAAGGTACTAGCTTTCATTTGCTTGCTTAGGTTGCAAATCCACCAACCAATTCTCAATAATTTTGAGTGCTGTTGGATGGTCTACTACATTCAAATGAGCAGCTTCTTCCACAATGTTTGTAGTGGCATATTTCGATACTGCAAAAACTTCTTTGAATTTATCGGCAAAAAAACTTTCGTCTTTTCTTCCAACCATCACAAGAGTTGGGCTATTTATATTTTCAATATCTTCCTGATAATCCTTAGGATCCATACTATTTACCATTCTGTAAGAGTAATCAGCTACCTGTAAACTATCGTTCCATTTTTGTGCACGATTGAAAAATAATACACGCTGCCCATTAAACTGTTCAATTCCGATATTACTTAACATCGACAAGCCCACCCATCTTTTGATAGATACGGTGACCCAATTACCATTACCAGGTTTGATCGTAGGTGATTTATAACCGAGGTAAGGAGAGAACAACACGGCACCATCTACAGGAGTGACTTTTTTGTTGGAAACATATCGCAATGCCAATCCACCTCCTGAGGAATGTCCTGCCAACAAAATCGTTTTGGGATGATAGTTTTTTTCCACATAACGAATTACATCTTCAATATCATCTTCCAATTGTCCCATATAGGCTACATCTCCTTTATTTCCGAAAGCACTTCTTCCATGCCCTCTCAAATCAGGGGTGATTACAGAACATAAATTGGAGTTTGCAAAATAATGACTTGCCTGACTCAAATACCTACTATCAGTACCTGAACCGTGTAAGAAAATCAATACCCTGTCTGAATCACTTGTATACATACGACTGAAAAGTTGTTTGCCATCTCTTAATGGAATATTCAACTCCTTTGAAAACCCTTCCGCACTAGCACTTTTCCGCACAGATTAGAAATCGTAATTTTCGGTACTTTCTATAGTTGGTTTTGGCCAATTGATGAGTACAAAAGAAGCGATCAAATACAAAATGACATTGACTGTTAAAAACCTAAGTATAAATTTAAAAACCTTTTTTTTCATGTAATAGTGATTAGTAATTTAATTTGTGATGTTTGTCTGAGGAAATGAAAGCTACTGGAGTGAAGAATACCCTCTTAAAAACCTATTCACTAACTTCTCAGAACAACTTGTTTTTTTTTATTTAAGGTTTATTTTTTCACTCCAACTAAACATTTCTTTGTAGAGCTCCTTCACTGAGATTTCAGGTCTATCAATATACAACTGCATCATATATCGATTGAAATTTTCAAAACTTTCAAAGCCTCTGCCTTTAACCATCAAAGCTTCCATATCCGGTAAATAGGCTTCGCAATCAGCCTTTGAATAGCGATCTAAACAATACAAGGAATAAAATGCAAAAGTCATGTACTCGTTGAATACCATATAAGGAGTACCATAAGCTGTAGCTCCACTTTTAGAATCATTGACCCATTTTACTCTATTGCTAAAAGCAGAATCGATTTCATTGGAATAAGTATCAGATACAGGATTGACAAAATTATGATCTATTTCAGTAAACACAACCCTACCATTACGTATTTCATTCATTGTTTTTGAACTTCCCTCTGTATATTCCGAACGACACACATACATCACTGTTTGTTCAAACCCATTGTCTTCAAAACTTTTTGTGGCATGGGCACCTCCGACCAAAGGTGAAAATAGCACAGAGTAATTTCCGTATACAAACCCAAACTTTTTTTCAAGCCATTGCTGCATTTTATCAATAGGATTCAACGTTTTATAATCAGTTATCAAACTACTGTAATAATCTTTATGAGCAACGTAAAAAGCTCTAAAATTGGTTGTTTTCGAAAAATTTTCAAATAAATCACTATTTGAAATAAAAGGATTTTTCGGAGATTCAAACCCCATATTATGAATCACTCCATCGTCAATAATTTTATTGTTTTCGTCAAAAAAATACCCACAAGCATTCATTTTCAAAGCATAGTAATAGTAGTAGCTCTCATTGTCGAGTGGCTTTACAATATATTTATTAATGGTATCTATTGCAGGGTGTTTTTTGTACTTGAGGAAATAGTCCAGTACTTCTTGATGGTATTTAGTAGTCATGTCCACCATATTTGAATCTATTTGTCCTACTTTAGAAATGGCCACCATGATATTCGCTAATTCGTGAACTTCGGGTATTTCAACTTTAAACTTCCCTTCGTTTGCTG
>JBELHA010000070.1:0-8264 GCA_042091695.1 Flavicella sp. | reverse complement strand
CAACTTCTGAGTTTTTTGAGGATAGAGAAGAGGTCTACACTTTTATTGACAGTACTCGTGTAACCCTTGTTGGACGTGTCGTTGGAGGGGCTATAGAAGCATCAAAGCAAATTGGTTTTGGGCACCAGGGAAATTTTCAATTGGAAGAGGAAGTCGATGGGTTTACAAAGACCAAACGAATTTCTTCAGCCAATAATATTGGGGTTGCAAACATGATTTTAGGTTACAAACCAGCAGCTGGAAATATCACTCCTGCTACCCAGTTGACTATTATGACGAACCCATCTTCTGGGGAGTATCGTACGTCTTTATTACCGTTGCAGTACAGCGTAGAAAACTCAGATTTAAAAATACCTAGCAATGTAGCCTTGCACAACAAACTTCTAGGTTCTGAAAAAGAAACATTCAATTTTGAGGAGATTACAGATTTGATGTATCCAGAATTGGAAATTCCTCAAAATGAATATGTGATTCAAGGCGCAGAATCTTCATATACGATTCAAGGTGACAAAATTTTTGGCTTGCCTTACAATTATACAAAGAGTTTTACACACAGATCTTCTCCTACAGTTGAGGTAGTTTCTCAAACAAAAGCAGTTAATATTCAGTCGGTTATAAGGAGGGAGGCTAAAAAAGATAGTATTGTAAATTTTGAAGTCGATAAAGATATTTCAGTTCCTTTTTACAATCAAAAGGAACCGTATCATATAAATATTGCTACTTTTGAAGCTTATGAAAATAAGGACAATCTAGAGCAGGTAGAAATTTCGAAAGTTGCTATTCCAGATGCTAATTTTACCATTACCAACAATTTGGCATTGGAAGGGACTGAAAGTTTTGATACTTCAAGAAGCTCTGAGGGTAACTATACTTATAGTTTTGAAGGAGGAATTTCGAGTATATCCCCTCCTTTTACCAAAACAATAAAAATTGAGGCTGAGATAGCTGGAATTACTTACGAAGCAAGTAATTATAAAAAAGAAGGAATTATTTTGGGTGTTGGGAATAGTGAAGGTGAGCCCAAAAACTTCACTACTTTTGCTCCTGATTATCCGGATATTATACTCAGAGACCCTCCTGGTTCAAACAGTTTTGCATCTATTGAAAAAGGAACAACGATTTCCGTAAACAAGTCTAGTTCTTTTTCACATAATGAGTCTGTGAATCTAAATACAAAGATGATAAATGGCGTTGTAGTTGAAACAGGTGGTGGATTGGGAGGCCCAGTGTTTAAATCACAGACAATTAACAATCTTGAAGTCGGTATTGGATATACACACTCTGCAAAGAATACTAGTTCATCCAAGCGTAGTTATACTTTTAACAAAACAATTTCAACTTCAAATAATCCTAATTATGTTGGTAGTGATGGAGATTTGTATATTGGAGCTTCAAAAAACATAGTGTATAGTGCTGTTAATTTTATAGAGATTTCTTTAGATACTCCCAATAAAATAGACAGTGAAGGGAATCAAATACCTATGAATACTGATGAATACAGTACGTTTGAAAACGATGGGCAAACTTACTATATCAGTAGACAAAAAGCATTGTCAATCAATGAAGAGGCAACAGGAACCTTCTTTATGTACTCTCAAAAACATATTTTAGAGACATTGATTCCAGATTTATTAGTATTAAAGTTAAATGCGCCAACAGAGGAGCAAAGTACAGCTCAAGATACGGAAGATAGTCCAATAGTTATGACTAAAGAAGATTATCAAGACCAAATTGATTTATGGTATCGTGTGATTTTTGAGAATGAAAAAGACAAATATGTTGTAAAAAACCGTTGGGAAGATTATATAGCTAATACTGAAAATCAAATTACATTGTTTAAGAAGGGAGTGAATATACAAGTGGAGAACGATTCCCTATCGATAGAGGTGTTAACAGCATATGCCAATAGAAAATTGGAGGCTGAGGCGGTCGAGAACTTGATTGATGAAAGCAGTAAAGAAAATATTTCATTTGACGCAGGTTTAGGTTCCTATAAAATGGTTAATAAAACTGCTGTTGTAAATTCTACAAGTATTAATGTGAATCACAAGTGGAATCAAACTATAGCAAAACAATTTGGTTTTACATTTAATGGAACTGGTTTTGTTGTAAACATAAAAGGTGCTTTTTCTCAGGAAATTAATGAATCCAATGCGACTGAAACATCCAATACAACAAACATTTCGTATGTGTTGAAGGACAATGATCCAAACAACATGCTGAATGTTGAAGTTTTCAATGCTTTCAATGGACATGGACCTGTCTTTTCAACCGTAGGAGGAAGAACTTCTTGTCCCTATGAGGGGGCAACCACTTCTTTATTTTTAGATGCATCTGTATTCAAAGACTATTACGATTCATTTTTTGATGTGAACAATGAGTTATTTGACAAACAAATGAGACTTTACAGTTTACCGGGGGGGCTTTTTGGTGATGAAAAACAACAATTAAAAGCAGAAATTTCTCAGTTAAAAGATGCTATCGTTGATTTGAACGAGCAGTTGTTTCAGGACGCCATAACTGCTGATAGTAATAATGAAAAAGCAGAACTAAGCGCCGCAACTCAAAATGTAGAAGTTCCTTTAATTTCTATAGAGGACAATTCGCAATCTGGTATACTTGAAGGAAGAAACGCTGAGTTTGATTTGATTTTAGAAAACAATAGCCTTTCTGAAAGTGATGCTACATTTGTATTAAAAGTAGATAATGTAAGCAATCCAAACAATGCGATTATCAATATAGAACCTAATGGAACTTTGGTGACGGTACCTTATGGACAAAAAGTACCTTACAAACTGACTTTATCCAAAGCAACTGCAGATGTTTTTGAGTATGAAGACATTCGAATCGTGCTACAGTCTCAATGTGATGGGGCTGCTGTAAGTGATGCCGTTACTGTATCAGCTACATTTGTGCCATCATGTACTGAAATTTTGGTCAAAAGTCCAAAGACCAACTGGGTATTCAACAAACTTGCGGCCTATTCTTATTCAAATGGTGAACAAACGACCAATACCTTGCCTATTATTTTGCATGGTTTTGATACTAGTTTTGCATCGTTTCAAAAAATAGATTTGCAGTACCGTAATGCCAATAGTACTTCTTGGGAACGTTTGCAAACGTATTTTGCATCGCAGTCAGATTTAGAAAACGATTTAACTTTGTCGAATAAAAAATCACTTATCGATGGACAAGAAATAGCTTATGCCTTTGATATAGTAGGAGCTAATTTACAAGATGGAAACTACGAAATTCGAGCTGTAAGTCACTGTTCAAACGATACAGAATATATTTCTGAAATATGTTCAGGACGAGTAGATCTCAATGCTCCTTTGCTTTTTGGAACACCGTTGCCAGCGAATGGAATTTTAGGGGTAGGTGAGGATATAAAATTGCGTTTTAACGAACCTGTTTTCTACAATACAGCATTGACAACACTTCAAATACAGGGACAAACCAATCAATTGCAAATTGATCATTCGGTATCCTTACATTTTGATGGTGCTAGTAACAATGCGACCATTTCAAAACCGAATATCAAGACAGGAGATTTATCTCTAGAGTTCTGGATGTTATGGGATGCTTCAAATTCAACTAGCAATGCTACAGTTGTTAGTCAAGAAAATGGGTTGCGTATCCAAATTGAAAACGGTTCTCTAAAAGCTACTCTTGGAGGGCAAACCATTGAAAGAGCTTTGCTAGCCAACAATGTTTTCAATCATTATGTATTTTCTTACAATGAAGAAGAAAAAAGTTTGAAGCTGATTGAAAATGAAAGTGAGACAGAAATACTACTTTCATCGACTTTATCATTTGACAATAGCAATGATTTGATATTTGGAGGAGAAGGTTTTGTTGGAAATCTCCACGATGTACGACTTTGGAAAAAAGGATTGAACAAAGCAGAAGCTTATGCCAATATGTATGCTACTTTGCAAGGAAACGAACCTGCATTGATTGGTTTGTGGCCTATGAATGAAGGAAGAGGTAATTTAGCTAAAGACAAGGCGCGTTTCAAACATGCAGTCTTGACTGCGGACTGGGACATCAAGCCTAAAGGAAACTCCTATGTTTTCGACGGATCTAATTATTTGACCCTTGATAAAGTTGGAAAGGCACAGCTGACATCAGAAATGGATGCTACTGTCAGTTTCTGGATGAAAACAGCTACAAATCAAGCTGCAACATTAATTTCTAATGGAAAAGCAGACGGTTCTGAGAAAAACTCAAATAGTACATTTGAAAACAAGTGGTCAGTAGATATAGATACACAAGGATTGATTACCTTACTAAGTGAAGGAGTTGCTTATCCAATTTCTCAAACTTCTGTAGCGGACAATCAATGGCATCATATTGCCTTTACAATCAACAGGCATGGTGCTATGAATACTTATGTGGATGGTGCACAAATTTTTGTACATGCAGTTGATACTATTGGAGGTTTCCTAGGAAATACCATTTGGTTGGGAGCCAAAGGAGACAATGCTGAGGTAAATCCTTTAATAACAAATGTTTTCAACGGTCATTTAGACGAGGTTCGCATTTGGAATACAGTAAGGAATCAGACGCAAATAGATAGGGATCGTTTTTATGAGGTCGCTAAAGAAAGTCTTGGGCTCATCGTATATACCCAATTGAATGAACCGAACAGTGACGGAGCGACCAATTCTAATGGACCAGAATATTACGTAACAGGAAGTGACCGTGTGAGTACTTTGGAAAATTGTGAGTTGAACGGAAAAGCACTTGCGTATAGTAATGACAGCCCGAAATTAAAACCTGGTCGCAATACCATCAATTTACAAATCAATAAGGTAATCAATCAAGATGAGATGATTTTGGAGCCAGTAGTATCAAGTTGGGCAGCATTGGAAGGTCAAATTGTGGATATTACAGTTGCAGGTATGTTTGACAGTGCCAACAACGAGCAAGTCTCACCGGTTACTTGGACTGCTTACGTTCAGAAAAACCAAGTAAGTTGGTTTGTAGATGGATATGATGAGGTTGTAAACTTTATTAAAGAAAGCGGACGAGAAATTGAGTTTGACATTACTTTACTCAACCAAGGAGGAACACGTGAAGCATTTGAAATTACGAATGTGCCTAGCTGGTTGGAATTGTCTGATTACAGTGGTAAAATTGCTCCAGACGGAAAGAAGACTATCACGGCGAGAGTTGTGAATAACTTACCAATTGGAGTCTACAATCAAGAACTCTACCTAAAAACAGACTTTGGTTTTGACCAAAAATTAAATTTACAAGTTCGTTCTTTAGCACAAGAGCCAGATTGGACCTTTGATGCAAATAACTTCGAGATGTCTATGAATGTCATTGGAATTCTTAAAGTTGACGGAAAGATTTCTGACGATACATTTGATAAAATTGTAGCAGTTTACGATGGAGAAGTAAGAGGAGTAGCAAACCTTGAATGGAATCAAAGCAAGCAACAATATTTCGCCTTTCTCACTGTGTATAGCAATACGTCCAATGAAGACATCCAATTCAATATATGGGATGCCTCTGTAGGGAAAATTCTCGAAGGAACTTTGGATACAGCAACAACTGTTAAGTTTGTTCCTAATGAAATTCGTGGTACCTTCAGCCAACCTGTTTATTTTGAAAATTCTTCATTGTTGAACCAAGAAATCTATTTGCAAAAAGGATGGACCTGGGTTTCTTTGAATGTAGAGGATGAAAATTTAAATGATATAAATGCTTTGACCGATGCGTTGGTGTTGGCACAAGATGATGAAATCAAGACCAATATCATCAATCTTGAAGGACAAGCTGCCGTAACTCGTATAGGTTATTTAGCAGGTGAATTTAACATGTGGGACACGACGAATATGAGTACTATGGCTACTGACAAGATGTACAAGATACAATTAAGTCAAGGTCAAAAATGGTCGCTAAAAGGAGAAGCTGTAGCTATATCTAGTTTTAATTTTTCCATGCAATCAGGATGGAATTGGTTGCCTTTCCCAATTGGAAATAATGTAGATATCAATGCTGCTCTTGCCAATTTAGAGGCAACGGATAGTGATGTAATCAAATCACAATCTAGTTTTGCGATGTATGACGCAGGAGAAGGAAAATGGTTTGGACCTTTGACTTATTTTGAAACTTCTAAAGGTTATATGGCTTACATACAAAAGGCGCAGTCTTTTTCATATCCTTCTTATTTGGATGCTGACAATCTAAATAAAACGAGTACAACATCTTTCGCAAAAGCGTTAAATACACTAGAGGTATTTACAACGTATGCATCCAATATGAATGCAGTGGTTGAAATACCGTTTGGTTACAATGCAATCAAAGTGTACGATCAGGAGGGTACATTGAAAGGAATGGCATCTGTACAACAACTCAGTAGCAAAAAATTGAGTTTTATTACCATATATGGTGACCGTGAAGAAGCGTTGACTCTAAAACTGGTCGGTGCATCAGGAACGGAAATAAGTGCCGGAGTGGTTGCCTTTCAAAGTGATAAAGTGTTGGGATCTATTTCTGAACCATTGCAATTAAAAATTGTAAATACTGAAATTGCTATAAGTCCAAATCCATTTGATGATAAACTTGTAATTTCGATTCCTTCTGATAGTGATCAGGCTGTATCTGTAAAATTATATTCAGTGACAAATAGCTTGGTGTTAGATAGAATTTTTGGCGTGAAGAAAGGTGAAAACTCAATTGTTTTAGAGCCAAACATAGCGTCAGGGTATTATATTTTACACATCGAGACTTCAGAACAAACAGAAGTGGTTAAAATAATTAAAAATTAAAATTCTCAAATTCCCCCTTCATGTTGTTGGGGGAGCTTTTATAGTTATGAATTGTAAATTATATTTTCAAGTATTCTTTTTTCTTTACTGTCTTACTAGCAATGCACAATTGGAGCAGTGGTCAGTGAATTCAAGTGATTTTCAGTACTCTATGACGTTTGTGTCTGAATTGTCCAACGACAATCAAATTTTGATCAGTGAAATGGATAAAGTCGCGGCTTTTGTAAATGGAGAGTGTAGAGGAGTGAGTAATGTGGTATACAATACAATTGTAGATAAGTATGTTTCTTATTTGTCAGTCTATGCCAATACAACAGGTGAAACACTTTCTTTTAAAGTATACAACAGTAATTTGGATACCATTCTAGATGTAGAAAACACAATGGAATTCTCAATTGACAAAAATCATGGAAATGCCATAGAGCCTTTTGTCTTTAGCACGACATTAGATTTGGCTAATTTGACTTCTACAGCGAATCAAAAAAGTCTCACTATCTATCCAATGCCTTTTGATGCAAAAGTCAATATAGCATCTCTAATAAATGGTTTGAATACTCTTTATACGGTGCAGGTTTTAGATTTAAAAGGAAGATTACTACTAGAAGCTCAACATAACTTTTCAGCTATCTTACAACTTGAAACGGAACAATTGCCACACGGACCATTGGTATTTAAAATATTGGACGCTGACAGAAAGATCATTCAAACAACTAATGGAGTTCGAATCCACAAATGATTTGTCTTCTTTTATTGAGTTGATAGTGGTTTTGTATAGAACCATTTGAAAAATCCAGGAAGTAACTCTTTCTGGATTTTTTTATACTACAACCTAGCTTTCAACAAACAAGAAATTTTCAAATATAAATTTGTTTACATTAATAAATGTTATGCTCAAATAGGTGCCATTACTACAATAATTTTTTAAGTCCTTTAAAATACATACGTTTTATTGCTTAAATACGCAACTAAATGGTTTGTTGGGACTTATCCATTAATTTTCTATTCTATAATACTTATTATATTCATGCTGTATAGAAAATTCAACTTATTGATGTTATCTATGATTCAATACGAGGTTCAGTTAATTTTTCAATTAAAAACAGCATAATTAGACTAATTTATTTAAGAACTTTAGATATATTTGACTACCCCTAATTTTTGCTATGACTTCAAATACAAAAGAGCTGCGTCAAATTACCGCATCTAGCCTCAAAAAAAAATTGAAAGAACAAACACCGACTGGTGATGAACAACACATGATAAGGTTGCATCGTGCGATCAGTTGGTTGCAATGTGCCGAAGACCAAAAAGACAATGCTGACCTGCAATTTATTAGTCTTTGGATTGCTTTTAATGCTTGTTATGCAGGTGAAAACATTAGTGAACTCTCCTACACAGAGAAAAATAGGTTTCAAGATTTTATACGTCGTCTCGTGTATCTGGATACAGAGTTATCATTTTTCGATATGCTGTGGGTCAAAT
>JBELHA010000069.1:0-8471 GCA_042091695.1 Flavicella sp. | reverse complement strand
TTTGGTAAATGCATTGGGACAAACAGTTGCTGCTCCTTTCAATGGAACATCTGTAGATGTTGCTGCTTTGCCAAACGGTGTATACATTTTAACTGTTGTAGCTGGTGGGAAATCATCTGCTCAGAAAGTACTTGTAGACTAATTACTACATTTTAATTACGATTACAAGCCTCAAACATTGCGTTTGGGGCTTTTTTGTTGTTTTTGTATTAATAATTGTTGTAAAATAATTAAATGAGACTGTATTTGTAATTTTTGGGGCACATGTGTTTCTAGGATGTGCTATATATGCTTCTGATTTTGGAATAATTGAGCTTTTAATATGTTATTTAGTTGTTATTTTTAAAAAAATATAAATTTGTATCATTAACTAAAATCAATCAAATCAATTATTTAATTATGAAAAAAATTACATTTATATGGATAGTGCTACTTTCATCAATTTCACATGCTCAATTTTCTAATGACTTTTCAACTACTACGAATTCAGCTGTGCCAAGTTCTGGATATGGAAATAATGAATGGTATACATGGTCCACTAAAGTAGATTATGTTTCCATCAATACTGAAAATGACCACGCAGTTATGAGTCCTCCAGAAACTTCAACATCTATTTTGAATATTAAAGACAAACTTTCTACAGGTGAATACGTAGTTAGTTTTAGTGTCAAGTGGGTGTCTGGAACTAAAAGAGTTTTTTCTGTTTTTGTTAGGGATAATACTCAAGGCGGTTTAGTTTACCAAGATGTTGCGTTAAATACTAACTCGAATGGAGGTATACTACAGGATGCCACTGATAATGCAAACGATATTCAATACCAAAAGTTTAGAATTCCTGCTAGTGAACTCGAATTAGGAGTTACAAAAACCTTTTCCTTCAATACTACAATTGCTAGTGTATCGGATGGAAAAGCGATTATGTTTTCACATATGATAGATAAGGATGGTGGTGTTTTTCATTTTGATAATTTCACAGTCAATACAGTTACAGCAAGTACTGGTAACCTATTTGATGCTTCCTTAGAAGTATATCCTAACCCCGCATCGGATGTACTTTACATTTCTTCCTCAAAAACAATTGAAGCAGTTTCTTTAACAAATGCATTGGGTCAAGGAGTTGCTGCGCCTTTCAATGGTGATTTTGTAGACGTTTCTGGATTGCCAAGCGGTTTATACATCTTAACTGTTGTAGCTGAAGGTAACTCATCTACTCAAAAAGTTGTTGTAGAGTAGTCGTTACAATATTTTAATTATTTAGATAAACCTCAAACACAAGTTTTGAGGTTTTTTGTTGTTGTAATATAACTAATTATTTTGCTGCGACTTTTAATCGTATTTTGTTGCCATTGCTGTATTGAAAGAAGGTATATATTTTAACTGTTATAGTTAGTGTGTACTATTCTACGCAATAAATTCTTGTAGACGAGTCAAAATTTTAAATATGGTTACTATGAAAAACCTTAAAATTTGTTTCTTAGGTATTCATTGTGATTTCTGTAATGTTATCACTGTTTTATTACTTGTTTTTTACGGATTAAATTTTTATACTTTATGATATATACGTGTTATTATTATATTATTACTTATAAATACATTCAAAATGAGTGTTTCAACAAAATTTAATTAAATTTAACATTATGAAAAAAATTACATTTATTATTACATTATTGATTAGTTCAATGTCATTCGCTCAATTTTCCAATGATTTTTCTAATACAACAGACTCAGTTGTGTCTAGTTCCGCAGGATATAATGAATGGTATACTTGGTCCACCAAAGTTGACTATGTTACCATCGATACTGAAAATGATCATGCAGTTATGAGTCCTCCAGAAAATTCAACATCTATTTTGAATATTAAAAACCCACTTTCAGCTGGAGAGTATGTTGTTAGTTTTAGTGTGAAGTGGGTGTCTGGAACTAAAAGAGTTTTTTCTGTTTTTGTTAGAGATAATACTTCAGATGGTATCGTTTACCAAGATGTTGCGTTAAATGCTAATTCTAATGGAGGGGTACTTTGGAATTCCACTGATAATCAAAATAATATTCAATACCAAAAGTTTAGAATTCCTGCGAGTCAACTCGAATTAGGAGTTGCAAAAACCTTTTCCTTCAATACTACAATTTCGGATGTGTCTAATGGAAAAGCGATTATGTTTTCACATATGATAGATAAGGATGGTGGTGTTTTTTATTTTGATAATCTAACAGTTAGCGCAGTTACTGCAGTCAACTAAAAAGTATTGAATTCCATCTGTTACACTTGAATTAGAGGGTGTAAAAACATTTTTCAATGCTAGAATTGCCTGTGGATTTGATGGAAAAGCGATTGTGTTTTCAAATACGATAGATAAAGATGGTGGTGTTTTCTTTCTGATAATTTCGCAGTCAATAGAGTTACTGCAAGTGCTACTAACCTATTTGACGCTTCATTAAAAGTACCCTAACCCCGTATCGGATACACATTACATTTTTACCCCTGAAACAATTGAAGTAGTTTATTTAATAAATTGTTTTGGACAAGGGGTTGCTGCTCATTTCAATGGTACTTTTTATAAATGTTTCTGGATCCTCAAACGGTTTATACATCTTAACTGTTGTAGTTGGAGGTAACTCATCTATTCAAAAAGCTGTTGTATAGTAGTTGTTACAGTATTTTAATTACTTAGATAAACCTCAAACCTTGTGTTTGAGGTTTTTGTTGTTGTGATATAACTAATTATTTTACTGCGCCTTTCAATCGTATTTTATTGCTATTGCTGTATTGACAGAAGGCATGTATTTTAACTGTTCCTTTAGTGTATAATATTCTTCTCAATAAGTTCTTGTAGACGTGTTGTTATTTAATATAGTTACTATGAAAACCTTTAAATTTGTGTTTTTAGGTGTTCATTGTGATTTCTGTATTGTTATCGCTGTTTTGTTACTTTTTTTACAAGTTCTACAGTATTTTTATACTTTTTGATACGTATGTGTTATTTTGATGCCTAATTGTGTTATTATTTTTGTGTTACATTCAAAATGGATGTTTCAACAAAATTTAATCAAACTTTACATTATGAAAAAAATTACATTTATTATGACATTATTTATTAGTTCAATGTCATTCGCTCAATTTTCCAATGACTTTTCAAACATTACGGAATCAGCTGTGCCAAGTTCCGCTGGAAATAATGAATGGTATACATGGTCCACAAAAGTTGACTATGTTACCATCGATACTGAAAATGGTCACGCAGTTATGAGTCCTCCAGAAACTACACAATCTATTTTGAATATTAAAAATCCACTTGCTACAGGTGAATACGTTGTTAGTTTTAGTTTTAAGTGGGTGTCTGGAACTAAAAGGGTTTTTACTGTTTTTGTTAGAGATAATAGTTCAGAGACTTTTTCATACCAAGATGTTGCGTTAAATTCTAACTCGAATGGAGGTGTACTACAGACTGCTACTGATAATCAAGCTAATGTTACATATCAAAAGTTTAGAATTCCTGCTAGTCAATTCGAATTAGGAGTTGAAAAAACCTTTTCTTTCAATACTACAATTGCTAATGCCTCTGACGGAAAAGTAATTATGTTTTCACATGCGATAGATAAGAATGGTGGTGATTTTCATTTTGATAATTTCACAGTTAGTGCAGCTACTGCAAGTAACGAAAACAACCTTGACGCATCCTTAACTATTTACCCTAACCCTGCAACTGATGTTGTATATGTGTCTGCTGCTACATCTATAGAGTCTGTTTCTTTGGTAAACGCTCTAGGACAAGCAGTTACTGCACCTTTTAATGGAGCTTCTGTCGATGTTTCTGCATTGACAAATGGTGTATATATCTTGACGGTTGTAGCTGGTGGAAAATCATCTGCTCAAAAAGTTTTTGTTCAATAGCATATTGTATTCAATTTATGTCTAGCCCCAAGCCTATGGTTTGGGGCTTTTTTTTTCTTAGGGGGTTTGTTTTAGTATTTATTTCATAAAGAGTGTTGTATCATTAGTGTAACAATTTTTTGTGTTACAGGTATGTCATTACTTGTGAGTTTATTGTTATCGTTTGATGTTTTCAATTAATATTTTTAAGCAAACATTAAACAATCAATTATGAAAAAAATTACATTATTATTAACTTTATTTGTGACTGCCTTGTCTTTTGGACAGACAAACTTATTTTCTGATGGAGCACTAACGGGATTAACTACTGCTGATATCAAATTGAGAGAAGTAAAAGATGATGCTGTAAATAGTTACAACATCCCTGGTCCAAACTACCTAGGAGTTTGGTATCAAAATTCTGCAGCATCTAAACAAGATGCAGCTAAAGGTGACAATGTGCCTTTTACTATTGAAGATGGTAAGATAAGCCGTATTGCTGGTTCTAATTCGAAAGTAAATGGATTGCATCAAAATGTACAGGTAGAAACAGTTGGTGTTTATACATTTTCAGTGGATGTATCCCTTTCTGCTGATGCAGTAGTAGGTACAAAAATGGTAGATGGAGAAACGGTCAACAATAAATTACAGTTTAACTTCTTTAAAGATGACGTAAAAGTTGCAGGTAATAAAGTAGCTGGTATTTTTGCTTCTGAAGCAGGTACGTACACTAGTACTGGGTATTCTCCTGATGTTGCGAATGGAGCTGTGACATTTGACATTCATTTTGATGCTCCGGGTTACTATGGCTTTAAATTCAATGCGGTTAAAAACTTGATATCTGCAGGTTCATTTTCTTTTGATAATTTTTCTTTAGTGTATGATTCAGACAAAACAAATAACTTATCTATCGCTGATAATATTATTGAAGGTTTGAAAGTATATCCAAATCCAGCTTCTGATGTTGTTCTTGTATCGGCTCCAAATGGAGTGGACTCAGTTTCTGTTTTGAATGCTTTGGGACAAAATGTTAGTGCAGCTTTCAGTGCTTCAAATGGAGTATTGGATGTGTCAAGCTTGCCAAGAGGTGTATACATTCTATTGGTAGATTCTAATGATGTTACGGCTGCTAAAAAGGTCGTAGTAAACTAATCTAAATACTGTATTTACAATATAAAGCCTCAACTATTATGTTTGAGGCTTTTTTGTTTGCTTTAACTTTCAATGAGTTAGGATATTTTATATGTTCTTCGCTATTTATTATGTCAGGTGCTTCCTTATTTAAGTTTACCTTAAATGACAACTGAACTAACAGGTATGGTATCTGCTAAGCTAAAACGTAAAGTTAAAAAGGATGAAAATCCAACAGATTGTACAATTTATTTATAAGATGTAACTGTTCAGGGAGGTTTAAAACCCAATAGCTTATTTATCAAACAGTTACTGCTGATTTTGACAGTTCATTAAATGATGTTGCTTCATTGCCATAAGGTATTTATGTGTATGCATAGTTACAGTAGAAGTGTCCATTTCTCAAAAAGTTCTTATAGAATAGTTGGTTAAACTATAACGAATTGAAAAACCTCTACATTGTAGAGGTTTTTTTGTTTTTATCTAAGCATTTACGTTGTTGGTCGATAGTTTATGGTTCATTTTTTTTGTGTTTTATATATTTAATAAATCAATAAAAATTAAATCATATGAAGTTCTCAAAACTGTTTATTTTATCAATGGTATTCCTATCAGGTATGTCATCACATGCTCAAATTATAGACAATGATTTTGCAAATACTCCAGCAGCCATACCTGAAGTTTCGAATGTAGATAATTCACACAACAATAAATGGTATACATGGAATGGGGCTAGTGCAACGGTAACTACCGAAAATGGTTACGGTAAATTGCTACCAAATGCTAGCAAGCCATCAAATTTTGTGATAAGAGAAAACTATACTGCTGGTGATTATGTAGTGAGTTTCGACGTAAAGAAAGAAAGTGGTGAGTCAAAGGATATTTTTGTGAATAGCAAGTCAGGACCTGATTTTATGACAATTGCTTTGAATGATAATTCTAATGGAGGTTTGCTTGCTGATGCTGTTTCTGGTGGGCAGGTGGTAGCTACAAATGTGCGATTCAAAATTAAAAAATCAGATGTAAGTTCAACGTGGCAAACCTATTCTTTTGATTTCAATGTGCCAATTAGTTTTGATGGGTCACAAGTTTATTCCGCTGTTTCAGTTGGTAAAATGACAACTCCAGGAGTTTTTAATTTAGATAATTTTTCCATTGTGGAAAAAACTACGATGACGACAAATTTATCGAGTAGCGCAACTTCTAAAGTTTATCCAAATCCAGTTTCAGATATTATACATGTAGATACAAATACAGAAATTTTCTCTGCTTTTTTAATAAACTCCCAAGGAAAAATTTTAGCCTCTGGGATTTTATCAGGAGCCAACAATCAACTTAAAGTGGGGGAAGTTCCGGATGGTTTTTATGTGCTTAATTTAATATCAGATACCAAATCTAGTACTCATAAAATTATAATTAAGTAACTACAACAATTATTTGTTTGTTCTCAGAAAGCGATTGAATTATTACACGATTTATTAATTTTAAAAAATATAATATGAAAAAAATTACAATTATTTCTATGATGATTTTCTCAATCATTGCAAATGCGCAACTAGTAGACAATGGTATAGATGCCGTTGATTTAAAAACTGGAACAAATCAAATTAGACCAAATTCTCAAAAAGGGGATAAAAACACAGGGTTTTGGTGGGCTTCAGGTTATTTAGAGTTGGTCAATGGAGCGGCAAAGTACACTAGTAACAAAGGCCCGACATTGCGTCAAAAAGTTGCATTGACGCAAGATGTTGAGTATACGATTAGTTTTGATGCGTGGATAGAGGATGATCCTAATGAAGTTACAAAACCTATTTTAGTTTTTTTTGTCAAAGATCCTGGAAACATAGTTATAGACGGCTCTAATGGTGAACCCGGTATGGCAGTTGATGTCGATGGTGTTATTGATGCAAATAATAAATGGAAGATAACACCTACTAATACGAGTTCACAAACTTTTACTACAAAATTTACACCTGCATCAACTGATGAGTATATTATTTGTTTACAAAGAAGTTCTGGTGCCGATGTCATGTATGTTGATAATATTTATATGTCAAGTGCTACTGCTACTGACGGCAATACTTTAGCCAAATTAATAAGTGTTTTCCCAAATCCTACAAATGCAATGCTTCATGTTGAGGCGAAATCAAATATTCAATCACTTCGATTGATCAACTCTCTAGGTGTTACTGTCAAACACAAATCAGTAGAAAGTAACTCAGTGGCTCTAAATCTGTCCGATTTGCCAAGTGGTTTGTATGTTTTAAACGTCATCACAGAAAGCGGTAATCATACTCGTACAATTCTTGTTGAGTAATTTTTTTTTTTTTTTTTTTTAGATGCCATTTCAAATTTTGAAATGGCATTTTTTTTTAGATTGCGCACTTAAATATGTTTTTGAGTGATATTTGTACTAGTATTTGTGCAATATGTACAATTTTTATTTGCTTTAGGGGTATACATTTGTTGAATTAAAATAAAAAACTAACAACAAAACTTTAAATCAAAATGAAAAAAACATTACTTATTTTAAGTGCAGTAATTTCTTATACAGCACAAGCACAGTTAATTCAAAATTCAGATTTCGAAGGTGCAGCAGCAGTTTCAAGCTGTATGTCAGGTGAAGCACATACTGATAAACCAGAAAGAGCTAAAGTCGTGTCAGATGATGGTTCATGGTACTATTGTGGAGGTGTTACAACTGAACAAGATGGTGCTGAAGGGGCAGTATTAATTAGTGTTACCAACAAAACTCCTAACATTCGTCAAACAATCTCAAACCAGTCAACTGCCGGAGATGCTTTGGAAGCAGGGAAAAACTATACAGTAAAATTTCGTGTACGTAAGAGAGGTACATCTGGTGCTAATGCTAATGCTATTGAGTTTTCTTTCAGGAATATTGACAACTTGACAACTACTGTGCCAGGACTTTCTGTAGCTGATGGAGGTGCATTGGTGCTAGCAGGTAACAATGTACAAATACCAGCAACTGAGCTTACAGATGCTTACAAAACTTTTGAATTCGGGTTTACAACTCCTGCTTCATTACCTGTTGGTTCAGATACTGGTTCGAATGGTACTGATGGAAATGCTAATACTGGAACAGCTAACTATCATGAAGGTGTTGTGATTCAGGTTAGAAGACCAAAAGCAGGATCAAATACTGACGACGATTTGTTAATTGCTGAAATTTCGATGACAAAAGATGAAGATTCGGCTTCGATTGATGATTTACTAGCATACGGATTCAGCGCATATCCAAATCCTGCAAACGATGTATTGCAAGTAAGTGCTTCTGAAAATATTCAATCGGTTGCTTTGTATAGCTTGACAGGTCAATTGGTAAAGTCAGTTGTGGTTGCTGCTAAGAGTGCTTCAATTGATGTTGCTAACTTGACAGCTGGTGTCTATGTAGCTAAAGCCGTTGTTGGAGGTGTTGAAGGTACTTTTAAAGTAGTTAAAAACTAAGTAA
>JBELHA010000068.1:0-8629 GCA_042091695.1 Flavicella sp. | reverse complement strand
GTTACATCAGGATAGATAACCGAACCCTCTTTTAAGTTAAAATACTGGGTACCAACTATGGCGACACGTAATTTATTAGTAGTAGGGTTTTTTAGCTGCTTGTAAACTCCTGAAGCTTTCATTTTCTTAAAATAGTTGGTTCCAGAAAGACTCAAACCGACATTGAACTGGTTTCCAGTAATCGCTCCTGAGGGAAAATCGATTCGAGAAAAACCAAATCGCAATCCTATATCACCTAATTTTTTTTCCAGTACAATATGGGGACGTAAAATAAGTCCTCCTCCATCATCGGCACCACCTCCGCCGCCACCTCCAACAAAACCACCAAGGTCAAGGTAAAAGTCACTATCAAATAACTGCGGACACCACCCTGCAGACATTCCAAGGGTAATCAACCCAGGACGCATTCCTGACATGGCAGAATAAGAATTGATTCCAACATAAGCCGTAGAAGAACTATTTACAAAATTGAACAAATCAACACCAACCCCTACAAAGCCTAAATCTGGTTCTGTAGACATGGCCAATGTTTCCCAACTGATACGGTAGCGATTGGCTGTAGGTTGAACAAGGTGTTCTTGAGCGTTGGTAATTTGAACAACACAAAGGATAAAAAATACTTTTAAAAACTTCATAGCAAACGAAATTATTTTGTCACCAATTGCTTTATTTTTATTTGGAACGCTGCAAATAGCAAGGTTGTGATTGGGCTCACATAGTTGAAAATAGCATAGATCGCGTAATCTGCAACGGACACACCTAATACAGATGATTGATAAGCTCCACAAGTATTCCATGGTATTAAAACTGAGGTAACGGTTCCAGAATCTTCAAGTGTTCTACTCAAGTTTTCAGGAGCCAAACCTTTATCATTATAAGCGTCTTTAAACATTTTCCCAGGAATAACAATAGCCAAATACTGGTCTGAGGCTACAATATTCAGTCCTAAACAACTTAATACTGTACTTGCAAACAAACCAAAAGTAGAACTTGCTATTTTTAAAAGTGCTGCTGTAATTTTTGACAAGGCACCAATAGCATCCATAACACCACCAAATATCATGGCAGATATAATCAATAAGACCGTCCATAACATACCGAGCATACCTCCTGAACTAAATAGTTCATTCAAAGCATCGTTATCTGTTTGTATCTGAATATCTGAAACAACAGCGGTATACAAAGTGTTTAAAGAAGAAGTTCCCAAATTAGCAACTAAGCTCGGTTGAAAATACAAAGCAAACAATGCAGCCAATACTACTCCCGATAAAAGAGCTAACAATGATTTTGTCTTCAAGAGAATCAACACAACCACTGTCAAAGGAACAAGAAACAACCAAGGAGATATGGCAAAGGTAGTATCAATCCCCCCCAACATACTACTCAAGTCTGTATTTCCGTCTGTCTCTGTATTGAGACTAATAATTGTAAAAAATAGCAATGTAATCAGTAATGAAGGAATCGTAGTAAAGCTCATGTATTTAATATGCGTAAACAAATCGGTTCCAGCCATGGCTGGAGCTAGATTGGTTGTATCACTTAATGGAGACATTTTATCTCCAAAGTAAGCACCCGATATCACAGCACCTGCTATCATTCCGGAATCGATTCCTAAGGCAGTTCCGATTCCTACCAAAGCAATACCCACTGTTGCTGAAGTCGTCCATGAACTTCCTGTTGCAATAGAGATGATTGCTGAAATAATCACAGAAGCTGGTAAAAAGATTTCAGGACTTAAGACCTGTAAACCGTAATAAACCATTGCTGGTATAACTCCACTGATCAACCAAGTTCCTGACAATGCTCCTACTAAAAATAAGATGGCTATAGGTACCAACACAGATTTCAGATTAGCCACTACTTCTACTGCCATTTTTTGAACAGCAACACCTTTGTTTAAACCAACTAAAAGACTTGAAAAAGCTGAGATTAACAATATATATTGGTTGGAATAATCTCCTAAAAAAGTCCCGTCTTTTAGAAAGATATTATATGCTAATAGACAAATTAAAATAAGTACTGGAAATAATGCCTCTGTCAGTGATAATTTAAGAGGACTGTTTGAATCAGAATTCATGAAAACATTTTTTTCAATATTAAGGCTTAAAAGTACTGATTTTATAACACATAGTGAAAGATAGTTTTCTCACAACTAAAAAAAACGTTGTCAACTCTAAACAAGCACTTTACCCCTACTCAAAATAACATTTAGCAATAAAAAAACTGCGATTTGACCTATGTTCTATTTTTAGAATCTATAACAAGCGTTACAGGACCGTCGTTTTGCAATGCAACTTGCATGTCAGCTCCAAAAATACCAGTTTCAATTTTCTTATTCAATGCTGTTTCCAAAGCTTTTACAAATTTCTCGTAAATTGGAATTGCTACTTCAGGCCTAGATGCTTTTATATACGAAGGACGGTTGCCTTTTTTAGTACTCGCTTGAAGTGTAAACTGACTCACCACCAATAATTCGCCATCAACGTCGAGCAAGGAACAATTCATTACAGCATTGGCATCATTGAAAATTCGCATATTGACAATCTTTTTTGTGAGCCATTCAATATCGTCAGTAGTATCTGTATCTTCTATACCAACCAAAACCAACAATCCAGAACTAATTTCAGAAACGCGTTTGTCTGCCACAGTCACAGAGGCTTTTGCCACTCTTTGCAGTACTACTTTCATACAATCATTATTTTGTAACGTCGTAAATATCGGGCCTAAAATGCTCGTCTTCTCCTTTGATAATCTGCAAGTAACTGTAATAACGAGAAGGAGCTATTGTATCGTTCTCTAACCCTTCTTTTATAGCACATTTAGGCTCGTTCGTATGCATGCAGTTGTGGAACTTACATTTCCCTTTTAAGGCAAAAAATTCAGGGAAATAATCTCCTATTTCTTCTAACTCAAAATCGACCATTCCGAAACCTTTAATTCCGGGAGTGTCAATGATATCACCACCAAAACTAAGCGCGTGCATCTCTGCGAAGGTAGTAGTGTGTTGTCCCTGTTTGTGCTGCTCTGAAATCTCGAGTGTTTTTAAATTTAAGCCAGGTTCTATAGTATTTACCAAGGTCGACTTCCCAACACCTGAGTGCCCAGCAAATAGGGTTACCTTATCTTTCATCAAGGCTTTTACCCCTTCGATATTGTATTCCTCTTTGGCAGAAACATCCAAACAATCATAACCAATATCCGTATAAATTTCTTTGAGTTCTTCGTGAATGTCTGCAGTATCTTCTGTAAAAGAATCTACTTTATTAAAAAGTAAGGTTACAGGTATATGATAAGCTTCAGCGGCCACTAAAAAACGATCTATAAAACTTGTAGATGTTGGAGGATTGTCAATCGTAACAACCAAAAAAGCTAGGTCTATATTAGAAGCTATGATATGCGTTCTCTTCGATAAATTGACAGATTTACGAACCACATAGTTGCTACGTTCATGAATACTAGTAATGACACCAGTATCCTTTTGAGTTTCCAATTCAAAATCCACGTGATCTCCAACGGCAACCGGATTGGTACTTTTAATACCCTCTATCCTAAATTTCCCTCGGATCCTACATTTGTAGATTGTGGTATCCTTTGTTCTCACAAGATACCAACTCCCCGTAGACTTAATTACAACTCCATTCATAAAAAAACATCTATTAAAACACAAAAATACCACAATGCTCTCAATTATTATGAGAAAATTGTGGTATTCTTACTCTAAATCTTCAAGCTAATGAAAACGATTATTTCGAAGATACAATCGTTTCTTGGTTATTGATAGATTCTTGGTGAATCGACTTAAAAATCGACTCTACAAAAGCATCGCTCAATCCTCTAGTAGCTCCTTCTTTTTTTACCGAATCCAAGATAGCTGCCCAACGGTCGTCTTGTAAAATGGCAATGTTTTTCTCTTTTTTAACAGCACCTATAGATTCTACAATCTTCATTCTTTCTGCCAAAGTATCCAAAATGTGATTGTCAACGACGTCAATTTCAGCTCTCAAACCTTGTAATTTATCTAAAGCTGCTCCTTTGGCAGTTTTTTCTCTCACTTTCAAAGTGTCCATAATTTCAACCAAACGTGCTGGAGTGATTTGCTGTGCAGCATCAGACCATGCAGTGTCAGGTGTTATATGTGTTTCTATCATCAGACCTTCGAAATTCAAATCCAATGCGATTTGAGAAATATTTTCAATTCCTGTTCTGTTACCGCAAATATGTGAAGGATCATTGATTATAGGTAAATCTGGGAATTTTTGTTTCAAGGCAATTGGCAATTGCCACTGAGGTACATTTCTATAATTTGTTTTCTTGTACGAAGAAAAACCTCTATGAATTACTCCTAATTTCTTGATATTTGCCGTATGTAGTCTCTCAACACCTCCTAGCCATAATGCCAAATCAGGGTTGATTGGATTTTTAACCAATACAATCTTATCGGTTCCATTCAAAGCATCAGCAATCTCTTGCACCGCAAATGGATTTACTGTAGTTCTAGCTCCCAACCAAAGGATGTCAACATCAGCCTCCAAAGCCAACTTGACATGCGCCAAGTTTGCTACTTCGACAGCAATCATCATTCCTGTTTCTTTTTTTACTCTTTGCAACCATGGCAAAGCAACAGCCCCTACTCCTTCAAATCCTCCTGGTCTTGTTCTAGGTTTCCATACACCAGCTCTAAAAACGGTTGCATCTGTATCTTTTAATTCGTGTGCAATTTTCAATACTTGCTCTTCTGTTTCTGCACTACAAGGTCCTGCGATAACCAGTGGGTGATCCAGTTGCATATCGTCTAACCAAGTTCTAAATTCTTTTGTGTTTTCCATGGTATTCTAATTGTTCTTTGAGTTACTAATATATACTTTTACGTGATTATTTTTTTATCCCTTTTAATATTTCTTTGATATAATTTGTTTCGGCCATTGAATCTTGCAATTCTGCAGTTCTTTCATCAGCAATCATTGTTCTAAATTCGTTTAGATTTTTAATATATTCGTCCAATGATGTCAATATATTTTTTTTGTTTTCTACAAAAATAGGCGACCACATTTTTGGAGAACTTTTTGCCAAACGTACCGTAGATTCAAATCCACTGCCTGCCATATCGAAGATATTTTGTTCTTCTTTTTCTATTTCCAAAACAGTTTTCCCCAACATAAAAGAACTGATATGAGACAAGTGTGACACATAAGCAATATGCTTGTCATGGGCATCACTCTCCATAAAAATTGTCCTCATTTGTAGTGTGTCAAAAATTTCCAATGTTTTTTCAATCGCGATCGGACTACTCAATTCACTATCACAAATGATATTAACTTTACCTTTGAACAAGTCGTAAATAGCCGCTTCAGGACCTGAAAATTCTGTACCCGCTATCGGATGAACAGCGACATAATTTTTTCGGTTCGGATGCTGTAATAAGGCGTTGCAAATAGTTTCTTTAGTAGAGCCCATATCAAAAAACAAAGCATCTTCTCCAATCAAATCCAATACTTGAACGGCCAATTTAGGTGCGTGATTTACTGGAATTGCTAAAACAACAATATCAGAATCTTTAATAGATGCTAAGGTTTGAATACCCTTCACAACTCCCAATTCTAACGCTTTTTTAGCATGATTGGGATTTGCATCAATTCCATAGACCTCCCAGTTAAAACCCTTTTTGAGTTCCAATGCCAAAGAGCCTCCGATCAACCCCAAACCTATTATTGTTACTTTTTTATTCATTCCTTTAAATTCTATACTTTCTCCTAAAAACTCACCTTAGTTGCTTACACGTTGCAATACTTCTTCTAATTTTTCTTCTTGTATACACAGAGACAAACGTATATAACCTTCGCCATTTGAACCAAACACTGTTCCAGGTGTGATAAAAACATCTTTTTCATACAACATCTTATCTGTCATCTGCTCTGATGTAATTCCAGAGGGTAATTTTGCCCAAACAAACATCCCTCCATTGTTCTTATTATAGCTGCAGTCTAAGGCATCCAAGATTGACCATGTCAATGCACGTCTCTTGGAGTAAACTTTGTTCAATGTATCAAACCATGCTGAAGAAAGTTCCAAGGCTTTGATAGCCCCTTTTTGAATGCCGTAAAACATTCCAGAATCCATATTACTTTTCACCTTTAAAATCTCTGTAAGGTATTTTTGGGCTCCTAATACCATCCCTACTCTCCATCCTGCCATATTGAAAGACTTACTCAAAGAATTTAACTCAATCGCTACTTCCTTTGCTCCTTCGTATTGAAAAATACTTTTAGGATTGTCATTGAGAATAAAACTATACGGGTTGTCATTGATCAATAAAATATCGTGCTTTTTTGCAAAAGCAATCAATTCTTCAAACAGTGAATCTGTTGCAGGAGTACCTGTTGGCATATGGGGATAGTTCACCCACATTAACTTCACTTTTGAAAGGTCATTCTTCTCAATTTCTTCATAATCTGGCGCCCAACCTGAAGCTGCAGTCAAATTATACTGCAAGGCAGTTGCTCCTACTAACTTTGTCACAGAGCTATAAGTTGGATACCCAGGATTTGGAAGCAACACCTGATCGCCTTCATTTAAAAAGGCCATAGAAATATGCATGATACCTTCTTTGGAACCTAACAATGGTAATATTTCAGTCGCAGGGTCTACATCAGTATGGTAATTTGTTTTGTAAAAACCTGCAATCGCAGTTCTCAATTCAGGAATTCCTTGGTAACTTTTATAAGCATGTGCCATAGGATCTGACAATGAACTATTGAGTGCAGCAATTACTGCTTCTGGAGGATTCAAATCAGGACTTCCGATTCCCAAACTGATAATAGGTTTCCCCGAAGCGATCAACTGACCTACCTCTCTCAATTTTTTAGAGAAATAATATTCTTTAACTTCCTTTAATCTATCTGCTGTTGCAATCATCATTGTATTGTATTATTCAGAATCGTATCTGATTGTGCCTTCTTTTAATTTTTAACGTACTCTCCTAATATTTTGCAACTAGAAACTTTTGCCTTTAAATCATTCAAAGCATTGTTATACTCTTCGTAATCTTGAAATACCAAATCTGCAAAAAATGCATATTCCCAAGGTTTGTCTATAATTGGTAAGGACTGTATTTTTGAAAGGTTTACTTTGTGTTTTGCCAATTCCATAAGGACCTCTCCTAGAGAACCACTGGTGTGCTCTAACACAAATTTTAAGGAAGCCTTAGTGGGAACGAGTCCTTCTTTATTATTTGCTTTTTCTATGATTACAAAACGTGTATGGTTGTCCTTTATCGTCTGAATATCAGCGGCAAGAATTTCAAGACCATAGATATCTGCAGCCATATCACTTGCAATTGCTGCAATACCCTTTAGTTTTCCTTCTTGAATTCGCTTTGCTACATCTGCAGTATCTTTATCTTCAACTAAATGTATATGTGGATATCTTCTAAAAAACTTTCGACACTGTAACAAGGCCATAGGATGGGAATACACCTCTTTAATGTCTTCTATATTTTGTCCTTTTAAAGCCATTAAATTATGATGGATCGGAAGGAAAAATTCACCTGTCACTCTTAAATTAGACTCATCTATGAGTGCGTAATTCGGTAAAATTGCACCTGCAATTGAATTCTCTATAGCCATCACAGCAGCAGATACTTTTCCCTCTGATACTAAATCAGGCATTTCTGCAAAAGTCATACATTCAGACAGTTGGTGTGACTTACCGAAGTAACGCTCAGCAACTATATGATGAAATGATCCTTTTATTCCTTGAATTGCAATATTCATTTTACTAATTATTGGCACAAAAAAAAGCCCTGATTTATCAGGACTTTCTTTTTGTTATTGTTTGTATATATAACACACGAAAGCCCCTATCTTTTAAAAAAATAAAAGAAGAAAAAGAAACCTTTGAATGTGCGTGTAGTTGTCATCGTAATTGTAATATGCAGCAAATATATAACATAATTTAAACATTCCTAACAAAACTTATTTTTTTTTAAAAAATAAATACGTGTAATTGAAATAACCTTACATAAACTGCAATAATATCGATGTATACAAACAAAAACACCAATTCACAATTATACTTTTATTTGAATATTTTATATTTGAATTATGAAAAATATCCGAATCAACATAATTAAAAAAGAAAATATCCATACAATTCTTCCTTTACTCCAGGAACTAAATACCACAACACCACTTGAACATTTAAAAAAGAGGCTCGCTGAAATGATCACACAAAACTATGAATGTGTTGGCATGTACCACGGGGAGAAACTTATTGCTATCAGTGGTCTCTGGACCATGACCAGACATTATATCGGCAGGGTAATGGAACCTGACCACGTGATTGTAACCGCTGCATACAGAGGTAAACAACTCGGTAATAAACTATTCGAATGGATTTACGACTACGCAAAGCAAAAAGGTTGTGAAGCAAGTGAGTTAAATGCCTATTCTGGAAATAGAAAATCACATAAATTTTACAACAATGAAGGTTATGAAATTTATGGATTCCACTTTATCAAGGTGTTACGAGATGATGGCGAGTTTTATTAAAAAAAAGCATTGTATATCTAAAAAACAATGTATATTTGCCTCGCAATACCGCGAAAGTAGCTCAGTTGGTAGAGCGTCAGCCT
>JBELHA010000067.1:5659-8907 GCA_042091695.1 Flavicella sp. | reverse complement strand
AGAGAGACACGGGTTTTAAATCCGCGTCATTAGGTTTTTCCTAAAAATGCACACGATATTCATAAATGTCGAGAAGTACTTGTTGCCCTTGTGCTGAAATTTCCCTACCTTGAACCGTATACGTTTGCATAAGCTCACCCTTCTATTCAGTATGCAAACCGAATGCACCCACCCTTACTCCTTTTTAACATCATGATTGCTATGCTTTGCTTTGCAATGCGCTGAGCTGTTTTGTATTGTTTTGTATTGTTTTGTTTTGCTGAAACTGATAGCTGTTAAAAAACGTTTATTTTGAAAATGACAGGATTGGTTAGCTGCAGGAAAACCCCAATAATCACAGCATGAGTACCATCAATTTTCTCTGTAAACGGATGGTCATCGTTCATGCGCATGGATGTACAAGCTAGGAATCTGAAAATAAAAAAACATAGTTATGAAACATGTACAACCTCTGCTAACAATTCTTCTCATAGGCCTGATGCTTGCCTGTGAAAAAGTAGCTGTAGAAAATACAGACCTAGAAACGACCCGTCAAGATTTTGTAATTCATCGACTCGAAACTGCCTATGATTTCAATTCTTTTTCAGAACAAGATCAACTGAAAATAGCCATGGCCGAATCGCTTGAAAATGCACTCATTGCTGATAGGGCATATGCGCAAAGCTTTTTAAATACCTTGGTAGCTGGTCAAAAGGTAAATGAATTGGTGTACGCGACCCACAAAAATGTACTCCTGAAAAACAAGAGCGCTAAAAGCGATACTTCAGACATGACCTTAGAAAACATCCTCATTCAACATGTTGAAAGCAGTACTCAAGAGAAAGGAACGACTGCAGAAAAGGAACACAGAATTGATTTGATTCGAAGAGCAGATGCTATTTTACCCAACCTCGTTATAAAAATGCCCGATTGGGTAGCAGTCATTTTAGAAGCGATAGCGGCAGAAAACTTGGAGTATGCAGTCTACCCTGGAATCAATACAAAAGACCTTTCTTTTCAATATAAAAATAGTTTGCATACTTCAATGCAAACACTAGCAGACTATGTACCCATACAAATCAAAGAAAGCGAAACCCTACTTCCTGTGAAAATGAATACCACTACTACCTTGTGGGGAGATGATCTTATCGAAGATCATTTTCCAGTGCTGCAAGGGTGTTCAGCGTTTAACATCGCAACCTATGTGAAGTTCAGTACGCATGGATATGATTTTATAGACAAAATGCGACTGCATGATGATTTAATGAATAGGAGACTCTGCACTGTTGCAATAGACCCTGTGATCGATGAAACGAATGAAGATTGCGATAAAGAATATGAGCGTGATTGTGTGCGTGAGAAAAATGTCATTGAAGGAATGAAATTTGTGAATTATGCATGTTTATTAGCCATCAATAACCAACCCGGTGGAGAAGATGTATTCACACTGCATTATCAGTTTTCTGTAGCTTCTATGTGTGGAGATTTGGAAGCAACGCAGGTGTGTCCGCCAAACAACTGGAAATTGGTGTTTCCGGGAAGGTTTGAAGATTTTTTTGAAACGAAACTGCATTGGGGCGTTCCCGAAGATAGTGAAAATGTGAGCTTCATTGGAAAGATATTCTGGTATGACTATTATGTAAAAAGTATTCCCATCTATTATGACATTCCCGTAGATATGAGCCAGGAACAAATCTATTCACAAGCAAGGTACTTAGACCTGACTCCCGATTCTACTTGGGATGGAAATGAATATGGACATGCCATAAGCATGGCTGTCTTTGAACATGATGACGTTGTGGTTAAGGAAAGTACTACCAACACCATCAGTATCACAAATACCACCAAAATATCCAATGCATTAAAAGTTGGGAAAGCTTTTGAGACGGCTGCTGATTTTAGCAACTCGGTCAGAAGAACATCGAGTACCACCATTACAATAGATGCTGCAAAGGATGTTGATTTGGGCAAAAGAGGACTTAATTATTATTCCAAGAATTACGATTTGCCAAATGGGGGATACGGATACTATATCTCAACAGGAGCTGTAAGTACACATTTTGCAATATATGATTAAAACTGTGGAAAGACGAGCTACAGTAAAATATAGGGTTTACCGGTAAAAAGGAGGGCGGTTGTTACAGAGAAATTGAAGCGAGCAACCGCAATGGTTTGGATTATATTTTTGTATTTGAAAATTCAGCTGAAATGAAATTATTGTTTCGCGAAGTGCAATCTCTACAATTGAACGCCTATTTTAGGGCAGTTCTACAATAATTTCATTCTTTCGACCAAACACTTCATAAGGGGCATTGTAACCCAAGAAGTAATATCGGTTAGTATAGGAAATCCCTGCCTTGTCCAAAGCAGCTGTCAACGCTGCCCGATACTTTGCAATTTTTTCGTCATTTGCCCAGCCTTTAAACCCAATGGCAGCAACGCGCTTTGCAGGTTCTGTTGTAAACGAGATCCCCGACTGATTAGGTGCTGGCAATGTTTCCTTTTGAAATTTTTTAGGCACCATAAAATACATCCTTGTGCTATCTTCTAATGACATCGCAACGGGTGAAGTCATTGCTATTTTCTCATTTCGATCATTATCACCAAAAATATATCCCGCCAATACCGAAAAACCTTTGCTAGAAGCTTCTTTGTAGTTGCTAGAAGAAATTTTTACAGAAGTAAACAAGGTCGCATCATAATTGCGAATTTCGAAGTTCTCATAGGTTTCTTCAATGGTGTAGCTATAAGTTTCAATATTGTGCTGACTGTACAAGCCAAACAGCTGTATCACTGCAAAAACGAGTACGAGAATCCCGAGTAAAATCACGACTATTTTCATGGGTTTTGATAAGGTTTTGTTTTCCTGCATAGGTAGTGGTTATTGTTTGATAGGACTGCTTTAAACAAGTAAATATACAACATATGAAACGTGTATTCAAGCGGGGTAGTATAAAATCCTATGCAGTACATTTCATGATTGAGCATGCCAAGAAAAAGGAAACACGCAACCTTTACCAAGCGCATAAAAACCAAAGTACTGCTTTTAATTATGATTCGATAAACCCCAGAGCCTCATAAGTAAACTAGTCTTACACTGGAATTCCATTGGAAATGGCTGAAATGGAGGCAACATCATAACGGTCTTTTTTTAAAGATTCCAATGCCGGCACTCTTCTCAAAATCTTTCCAAAAGTCGGTGGCCAAATAGGCATCAATAGCTGTTGTATTTTCAAAGTAATAGACGCTACCATAGACACTGTCCTTTT
>JBELHA010000067.1:0-5559 GCA_042091695.1 Flavicella sp. | reverse complement strand
CAGAAGAAAGGTAGGAGGTGACTGCCGCTTCGGAAGCGAAATAATAGAGGCCTCCAAAAACACCACGTGTTACATTGCCAATAAATGATTTCCCAAGTAAGCCCCGAATACTATCGGCAACAAAGTTAGGTGCCACAACAGCGCCAAGTAAGTCATGGTCTTCTAATGAAATACTGTCCAACTCGTAATTCATAAGAAGTACCATTTCTTTGGCAAAAAGAGCTTCTATTTTATAGGTTTACTTTCTTTAGATGCAATTGCAATCAAACGAAGCATTAAAATAAGTGATTTCATAATGTTGTTATTTACGTGTTCATACGTTTGGGGGTGTTTCCTAAAAAAAACATGCATAATTCAGCAAACTAAAATATTTCTATTGAAGTTAACTATTTGTTTGTTAGATATTTGTAGTGTGTTTGGGTAGTGGAGAATAAGCGATTGGAAAAGTGTAAATTGAACTTATATGCATGGTATCGTGAAAAGTGTCCTTGGGGTTTCTTGAATAAAAAAAGAGGAACTGATTAAACCAAAAGCGCAACATGAAGTCCAAGAGACAGATGTAAATCAAAAAATCATGAAACAAATATCTTGGCTACTCGTATTATTACTGCTGATTTCTTGCACTTCAGAAGAAGAATCTTTTGTACAACCACAACCAAAAGAAGGAGCAACAATGTTACTCATAGGAAATAGCTTTTTTAAGCCCTATGCTCAAAAATTGGATGAGATGGCTTTGGATGCCGGATTTGAAGATCATAACAGTACCCTTGTTTTTCGGGGTGGAGACAATGGGAGACCTATTAATTTTTGGAATGACGCAACATCAAAAGAACATCAGCTGATCAAAGCAACACTCGATGAAGGGGATATTGCCTATTTTGGGATGACTCCCGGACACGATGCAGACGATCCAATTGAGGGACATCGTGCTTGGATTGAATACGCTTTGCAAAAAAATCCAAATATTGTGGTATTTATTGCAATACCACCCATTGATTTTCCCAAAGATTGGGGACAGCGTGCACAAGAGTATGGATTCGATTCAATTCAAGAACTCTATACCTATTTTGTGAATGACCATGTACATACCATCATGGTAGACGGCCTGAGAGCTGAATTTCCAGGAACTAAAATTTTTACAATTCCCACAGGATGGGCGGCAATCAATGTAGCGCAAATGCAGCAAGACAATCAGTTGTTAGACGAAATAACCTTGTTTGGACCCAAACAAACGTCAATCTTTACAGATGAAAAAGGACATCAAGGAGAAATTGTGAAGGTTACCGGAGGGCTACTTTGGTTAAGCAGTCTCTATGATGTAGATTTGAGTACTCATAACTATACAACAGGTTTTCAGACAGATCTCCATGAAATAGCACAGCAAATTGCAGCGCATCATGATTCTAACTACAAGCAGTAATGCTGTTTGCATAGAATCATGTAATGGGTAACCTCAAAATGCGATGCTTGCATAAAAAAAATGAGAAGCTAATCTCTTAAAAGAATTCAGTAAAACCGATGCGCACAAAGCGGCAATACAAACGTACTTCTCTTAAATGAGGAGGAATTTCCTGCACTTACTTCAGGCAGTGTTGAAAACATTCATTTAATTTTACTACTTTTAACACGATGGGCTGTTTTTTCAAGTATGCATGGTGAAAAAACAACTGACTAACCCCTCATGTGCTTATGTAAACTGCACGGTTCAGAATGAAAAATACACCGATGAAACTACCCCTAGATTGCAATGCGAATTATGTGCAAGATTTTTTGACTGAGAAGGAGGCCAATACGCTCTACACAAGTTTAATGGACACATATAAAATAGACCAAGCCCGACTTGTCATAAAAGCAGGAGGTGAGACGATAGAAACAGATAGTTTTAAATTGTTGTTTGCTTCGGAAGAGTTGATTTTACAAAACAGTCATCCGAAAGAAATACATGGCGCTTCGCATGTTTTTACAGGAGCCATGCGTGCACTGAAAGAAAAAGTAGAACAACAATTACAGAAAGAGTTTCCACTTGCGATGTGTCTGTATTATCCCAATGGAAACTATTTCGCGCCTCATCATAGTGATCAAGAGACCTCTGGCGCAGACACCATCTTGCCATCGATTAGTTTGGGAGAAGTTCGTGAGTTTCATTTTATGCATAAGGAAAACCATGAGGAATATGGCTTAGATTTGGCGCACGGTAGCATGCTCGTGATGGGAGTGCACTGTCAAGAAAGATATACCCATAGCTTGCCGCAAAACATGAGCTATAAAAAAGGAAGAATCAATATCACTTTTCGAGAAGCGAATTTCAAATAGTGCTGAAAGGAATATAGCAGTGAGATCACCCTGAAATGCTTCTGAAAATCGTACACCACTTGGAAAGCATGTTGCACTTGCTAAAAAAATAAATAGGAGAGGTATGTGGGCGGGAGTGAATATGAATAAACACAAAACAATGATCGGAATTATGCAGAATAACCACATATCTCAATTGACTTACTCGCTGCTTCAGCAGGAAACACAACCTCTTGAGGTAAGAAAATATTTAAATGAGATCAACACCCATTTCCAAACAATAACAGGTCTTGATGCACAAAAGTACCAAGTTGAAAACTTAGCAGCAATTCCTGCAGCCAAAGGCAGGGCATTGGGACTGCATCATGCGGCGCAATGCTTACTAGACTATCAAAGAACGATAAGGTTTTTAAAAGCCACCAGAGCCGCTATTGAACAAAAGCGAAAGGAGCAACCAAACAAAGTGATTCATGTCTTGTATGCAGGATGTGGACCTTATGCACCATTTATCACCTTGATAGCGCCATTCTTTCAACCAAAAGAAGTGCAGTTTTCACTCATAGAAATTAATAAAAAATCTATGGGATTGGCTCAAAAGTGTATCCATGCATTGAACTTGTCAGCTTACGTAAAAGAAACCTATGTTGCAGATGCTGTTTCCTTTAAAATCCCAGAACCCGAGGTCTATGATATTCTAATTAGTGAAACATTAGACGCCTTGTTGTATCGTGAGTGTTACGTACCTATTTTATGCAACTTGCTCCCGCAACTTCGTAAAGACATCTTGGTAATTCCAGAAAATGTGACCGTGGAACTCTCTTTTTTGCAGGCGACTAAAAAGGAAGAAACACCAAAAGTACTGGAGCTAGGGAGTGTTTTTAATGTGCGTGAAGCGATCGCTTCTCATGCCACTATAATGAACACGCTCTTACAATTCCCAGCGTATAAAATCAATCTGAACTCCTTGCGCATGGAACACTATGAAAAAATGCGCCTTGATACCAAAGTACACATATATGACGATCTGTATTTGCATAGAAACGAATCTTCTTTGACGATTCCTCTTGAATTCAAGTTGGCACAGCCTTTTCAAAAGAACACTGTCATGTTTGCCTATTTTATGGAGCCGGACATAGAATTGAAATGCACATTCCATTAAATCTTTAGACCATTTCAATTGTACATAGACCAAACAAATGAAAACACTTCATATAGGGCGTATTCAGTAAAATTTTCTTTGTATTTTTGAAGGCTCTATAAAAATTTCAAGCACTAAAAAGATATGAAAAAAATAAGTATAAGTTGTCTACTCACATTTACAAGCATGCTGTTCGTTGCTTGCGAAGCGAAAAAAGAAACGACACATCATTCACATGATCAGCATCATACACACGATCAGGAATTACACCATTGGGAAATCCCAAGCAAAGATCCAGATAGGATTATGTTGAATTTTTATGGAGCTCCTGCAACACAAAGAGCCGTAACTTGGAGAACCGATGCG
The DNA here is from genome assembly GCA_042091695.1 of Flavicella sp. Taxonomy (GTDB): domain Bacteria; phylum Bacteroidota; class Bacteroidia; order Flavobacteriales; family Flavobacteriaceae; genus Flavicella. The sequence continues at coordinate 1,763 of JBELHA010000067.1, read as the reverse complement.
AGTATTGATCAGGCTGTTGCTCAAATAGCAGAGGCGACCGTAAACTCGAAATTTACAAAAAATGCAAGAACCATAGCAGCAACAACTGAACCCTTTGATTTAGGCTTGTACAAGTCAAATGCTTCTCTGGTTGTAAAGTATCATAGTGTTGTTTTTGACGGTTTAAAACCAAACACTCAATATGTATATCGTGTAGGAAATGCCGATGAACATTGGTCGGAGTGGATTCAGTTTAAAACGGCAAAGTTAGCATATGCACCTACTCAGTTTGTGTATTTTGGAGATGCTCAAAATGATGTGTTGTCACATTGGTCTCGAGTGATTAGAAAAGCCTATGAAGTGGCTCCAAAATCTTCTTTTGTGATTCATGCAGGAGATTTGATTAACAAAGCACATAAAGATCAAGAATGGGCTGAATGGTACAAAGCCGGAGGATTTATTCATAGTCAATGGACCGCGATTCCAGTGGTTGGAAATCATGAATTCAGACCGTTGGGAGTTGGAAAGGCGAAAAAACTCGCTATTCAATGGAGGCCCCAATTTACGCTGCCTGTTGAAAATGAATTGCACAAAAGTTTGCATGAAACAGTCTATACAGTAGATTACCAAGATGTTAGAGTCATTGTGTTGAACTCAAACGATCGATTTGAAGAACAAACCAAGTATTTAGAAAAGCAATTGAAAAATTCTACAGCAAAATGGAATATTATTACCTGTCACCATTCCGTGTTTTCTCCTGCAAAAGGTCGTAATTTCCAGTATGCACGAGATTATTGGAAACCGTTGTTGGACAAGTACAATGTGGATTTGGTGCTCAATGGGCATGACCATACCTATGCCAGAGGTCATGTTCCTGTAAGGTCTTCAGATCAGAAGAATTCAGATGATTTGCGCACGGTCTATGTGACTTCTGTAAGCGGGCCGAAACAATACAGCCTTGATGCTGAACAAATGAAAGACTACAAGAAAGATGGGTACAAGCTAGACAATGCTGCTGAACAAACGCAGTTTTTTCAAGTGATAACCATCGAGAACAATACACTAACCTATGTAGCTTATACCGCTCTAGGAGATGAATACGATCGGGCAGTGATTGCCAAAGATTTTACCTCAGGAAAGAAAAAATTACTGAAGTAAAATAATAATGAAAGTAAAAAAAAGCGCTAGAAGTTCGTTCTAGCGCTTTTTTTTTGCGCAGATTTTGTACAAAACACGGGAGTTCCCTACAAATGTGAGCGTGGAATTGTATTCCGTGCGGAGCTGTGTTTGAATGGCACGGATTGCAAATCCGTGCAGGCATGCGCAATTATACTCAGCAAAAATGTGAGCGTGGAATTGTATTCCGTGCGGAGCTGTGTTTGAATGGCGCGGATTGTAAATCCGCGCTTTCAAGCTTTCAAGTAAAGTAAACATGTAAGTACGGATTGTAAATCCGTGTAGGCATGCGCAATTATACTCAGCAAAAATGTGAGTGCGGAATCGTATTTCGTGCGGAGCTGTGTTTGAATGGCACGGATTGTAAATCCGCGCTTTCAATTAAAGTAAACATGTAAGCGCGGATGGAAAATCCGTGCAGGCATGCGCAATTATACTCAGCAAAAATGCGAGCGCGGAATTGTATTCCGTGCGGTACTGTGTTTGAATGGCACGGATTGTAAATCCGTGCTTTCAAGCTTTCAAGTGAAGTAAACATGTAAGCGCGGATTGCAAATCCGTGCAGGCATGCGCAATTATACTCAGCAAAAATGCGAGCGCGGAATTGT
>JBELHA010000066.1:5764-9165 GCA_042091695.1 Flavicella sp. | reverse complement strand
GCCACCAAATTGGTCAATAATTTCTCCAAATGTTGCAAGTCAAGCATGTTGGCACCATCAGATTTTGCATTGGTAGGGTCAAAATGTGTTTCCAAAAACAAACCGTCTATTCCAGTTGCGACACCAGCTCTAGCAATGGTTTCAATCATGTCAGGTCTTCCTCCAGTTACACCACTCGTTTGGTTGGGTTGCTGTAAAGAATGCGTCACGTCCAATACCGTAGGAGCAAAGGCTTTCATTTCTGGAATCCCTCTAAAATCTACAATCATGTCTTGGTAACCAAACATCGTTCCTCTATCGGTAATCCAAGCCTTGTCACTACCGCTGTCTTTTACCTTTTGTACAGCGTGTTGCATGGCACCAGGGCTCATAAATTGTCCCTTCTTCAAATTGACTACTTTTCCAGTTTTTGCTGCGGCAACCACCAAGTCAGTTTGACGTACCAAAAAGGCTGGAATCTGTAATACATCTACATACTTCGCTGCCAAGACAGCATCTTCGTTGGTGTGGATGTCCGTAACCGTAGGGATGTCAAAAGTATCAGATACCTTTTTTAAGATTTTCAAGGCTTTTTCATCGCCAATTCCAGTGAAGCTATCGATACGAGAACGATTGGCTTTTTTAAAACTACCTTTAAACACAAAAGGAATTTTGAGTTTGTCAGTTACTTTTAAAATATGCTCTGCGATGCGTAAGGCCATTTCTTCTCCTTCGATGGCGCAAGGTCCTGCCAAAAGAAAAAAGTTACCACTGTCTGTATGTTTAAGCTTTGGAATGCTCTGTAAGTCCATAAAAAATGTTTTGAGCAAAGATAGGCTTTCAATTTACATTTCACAATCAAATATTATTGCTAGTTTCCCTTCTTTTGCTCCAAAAATTCACCAATCTCGGGGCAAATGATTTTACAAATTCCATTAAATACAGTATTTTTAATAAAATTTATTTTATGAAAAAATATATATTGCTATTGGCAATTCTTTCATTTTATGGGGGTACAAGTCAGACTGAAATTGAAGCAATCATTACGGACTCTCTAGTGAAAAAATATATAACGACCTTGTCTTCAGACGAAATGCAAGGCCGAAAAGCAGGTACAGAGGGTATTGAAAAAGCGGCACAATACATTGAGAGTGAATTCAAACACTTGGGTTTGAAAACCTTTCAAGGTGCTTCAGATTACAGACAACGTTTTAAAAAGCGTGGCTTGGATTTGTTCAATGTGATAGGAGTGTTGGAGGGAACTACTAAAAAAGAAGAATTCGTGGTCATTTCGGGACACTATGATCACTTGGGGATACTTCCAACCAAAAATGGTGATAGCATAGCCAATGGTGCAGACGATGACGCTTCAGGTGTAGCTGGAGTTTTGGCCATGGCAAAGTATTACACAGAAAAGGCCAACAACAAACGCACGCTTATTTTTATAGCATTTACCGCCGAGGAAATGGGCTTGTGGGGATCAAACTATTTTGGAACGACTATCCGTCCAGAAAAGTACATCGCTGGAATCAACCTGGAGATGATAGGGAAGCATTCTAAATTCGGTCCCAATACGGCCTTTTTAACTGGATTTGACAGTTCTTCTTTTGGGAAAATCATTCAAAAAAATCTCAAAGGATTTGCGTTTGTATTGCATCCAGATCCGTACAAGGAATTTCGACTCTTCTTCCGTTCAGACAATGCTTCTCTTGCAAAATTGGGCATACCTGCACATACCTTTTCTACCTGTCCCATCGATAAAGATCCATACTACCACACCGTTGACGATGAGGTTGAAACATTAGATATCCCTACAATAACACATACTATACACGCCGTTGTTAAGGGGACGGAATCCATCATTCAAGGAGTAGATACTCCTACGCGTGTAAAAAGTAATTCTCGTTACAATTAGCAGAAGGATTACCTACATTCACAAGAGTTTTTTAGTACATTTACCCACATAATTGATTTCAGATGAACATACATTTTATTGCCATAGGAGGAAGTGCCATGCACAATTTAGCAATGGCCTTGGCTGCCAAAGGAGATACGATTACAGGAAGTGACGATGCTATTTTTGAACCTTCAAAATCGCGTCTGCAAGCGAAAGGACTTTTACCGGAAGCATTTGGATGGTTTCCTGAAAAGATTTCTGAAAATTTAGACGCTATTGTGTTGGGGATGCACGCCAAAGCAGACAACCCTGAACTGTTAAAAGCCCAGGAGCTAGGACTGAAAATCTATTCCTATCCTGAATTTTTATACGAACAGTCTAAAGATAAAACAAGAGTCGTTATTGGTGGTTCCCATGGGAAAACGACCATCACTTCTATGATCTTACACGTGTTGCAATACCACGATCGTGAAGTAGACTATATGGTGGGGGCGCAATTGGAAGGCTTTGATACCATGGTGCATCTTACAGATGACAATGATTTTATGCTATTGGAAGGAGACGAGTATTTGTCATCACCGATTGACCTTCGTCCTAAATTTCACCTCTACAAACCCAATATAGCCTTGTTGAGTGGTATCGCTTGGGATCATATCAATGTGTTTCCAACCTTTGAAAACTACAAAGAACAATTCCGCATTTTTACAGATTCCTTGACCAATGGTGGTATCATGGTTTACAATGTGGAGGATACCCATGTACAAGAGGTAGTAGAAGAAAGTGCACATACCATCAAACGCTACCCTTATTTTACGCCAGACCACAATATTATCGATGGAACTACCTACTTGGAAACTCCAGAAGGGGATTTGCCATTGGAGATTTTTGGAGGTCACAACTTACAAAATCTTGCGGGTGCCAAATGGATTTGCCAACACATGGGAGTAGGAGAGGAAGAATTTTATGAGGCGATTGCGAGTTTCTCTGGAGCTAGCAAGCGCTTGGAGAAAATTGCAGAAACGTCAAATACAGTGGTCTTCAAAGACTTTGCACATGCACCTTCAAAAGTAGAGGCAACTACCAAAGCGGTTAAAAAACAATACAGCAAAAGAAAGGTCATCGCATGTTTGGAATTGCACACCTATAGTAGCTTAAATGCTGAGTTTCTTCAACAGTACAAAGGAGCATTGAATCCAGCTGACCAGGCGGTTGTTTTCTATTCGCCTGAAGCGGTAGCCCTAAAACGTCTAGATATTGTGAGCGCTACTCAAATAAAGACCGCTTTTGAGCGTGAAGATTTGATAGTGTATACGGATCCTAAAGAGTTTCAGGAATTCCTGTTTGCTCATAACCTCACGAATACAGCTTTGTTATTGATGAGTTCTGGAAATTATGGAGGCTTGGATTTTGATACTTTGACAGAAAAAATAAAGCAGTCTTCATAGACTGCTTTTATAGTTATAAATACTGTTCCATTAGCTCTTTTTCCAAAAATAAGGAGTAAACAATATCAAAACGGTAAACA
>JBELHA010000066.1:0-5664 GCA_042091695.1 Flavicella sp. | reverse complement strand
ATAGATACTACTTGAAAAGCAGAATGCCTAAATGCACTTTCAAATGCTCCCCAAGGTGCAGGGTGCGCAATCGTAGCAACCACATCTGTAGGTTCAAAGAAATAGACAAGACCTGTAATGGCCAATGTCAAAGCGATGGATCCAAAGAAATAATACTTGAATTCTTCGTTTTTAAAAACCTTTTGAACTTTTCCTTTTAGGGCAAAGTAAGTCAATACAAAATTGGTTCCTGCAATAAACATAAAGGCAATGACTATATACTGGATGGCCGGTGCGTGGTTCCAATAGGCCATACTTGTGTTTTTTGTCGAAAATCCTCCTGTACTCATGGTTGCCATGGCATGGTTCAGTGCGTCAAACCAGGTCATGCCAGCAATCTTTAGTAACAAAAATTCAGTGATGGTCAAGGATACATAAATCAGCCACAAACGCTTTGCAGTTTGAGTGATTCTAGGGTGCATCTTGTCTGTGGAGGGTCCCGGTGCTTCTGCCATAAACAGCTGCATACCTCCAATACCCAATAGTGGTAAAATAGCAATGGTCAATACGATGATTCCCATTCCACCGATCCAATGCGTAGCACTTCGCCAGATCAATATTCCGTTCGGTAGGGCCTCTATGTTATTGATGATAGAAGCTCCGGTTGTTGAGTAGCCTGAGATCGTTTCAAAAATAGCAGAAGCGAGGTTGGGAATAGTACCTGTAAACAGATAAGGGATTGCTCCCGTTAGTGTCAAGGCAACCCAGCCTAAGGTTACGATTAAATACCCCTCTCTTTTTTGAACTGTTTTGGGTGCTTTTCTGTTGAAAAGCCACAATAAAAAACCTAAAAATAAGGTGCAGCCACCAGCTGCTAAAATCTGAAAACCAGCTTCTTCGTGATTGTAAAAACTAAATGGAGACGACAACAGCATAAACAATCCGTTGAGCATTACGATGTATCCTAAAAAGCTTCCGATAATTTTATAATTCAAACGCCCCATGATCAACTGTTAAAAAGCTTTTCTACCTCTCCAATAGCTTCAGGCAAACAAAAGACAATGGCTTTGTCTCCTGCTTCTATCTGGAAATTTCCAAAAGTCATCAAAGCCTTTCCATTTCGAATCACACCCCCAAAGACCGCTTTTTCTGTAAGCTTGATATCTTTAATAGGTTTTTCTGTGATTTTTGTGTTTCTACGGACAAAAAACTCTAATACTTCCGCATCTACATTGTGAAGGTTGGCCAATGCCAAGACCTTTCCTTTTCGAACGTGTTTAAAAATAGCAGAAGCCGCCAATAGTTTTTTATTGATTAGGGTATCGATCCCAATCGTTTGAGAAATATTGATATAATCCATGTTCTCTACCAAAGCGATGGTTTTTTCAACTCCTTTGGATTTAGCCACCAAACAAGACATGATGTTGGTTTCAGAATTTCCAGTAACCGCCACAAAAGCATCCATATTTGAAATGGATTCTTCTTCGAGTAAGTCTACATTTCTTCCGTCTCCTTGAATGATCAAGGTATCACTTAAGGTGTCTGCAAGTTCAAAAGCTTTCTCTCTTTTACTTTCAATCAACTTTACATTGAAGTTATTGCTACACAATGAGGCAGCTGCCTTTTCACCGATCTTGCTTCCCCCAAGGATCATGACGTCTTTAATTCCTACTTTTTCTTTTCCAATCAAAGTGTATATTTTGCCAACATGGTTTTTGGGAACAGAGAAATAGACTTGGTCGTTTTCTTTGAATACCGTATTACCTCTAGGAATAATAGTCTCTGACTCATTTTCTCTTTTGAGGGCAATAGTGATAAAATCTATAGTTGAAAAATTTTCTTTGGCTTCTTGCACCGTTCTGTCCAATAAGGGAGAGTTACTTGTTAATTTGGCTCCTAGGATATTAAAGATTCCTTTTTCAAACTCAATCTTGTCATTAAAAATAGATTCGTTTAGTAAGAGCTCAATTTCTTTGGATGCCAAGTACTCCGGAGAAATCATATAATCGATTCCTACTTCTGCAAAGTTGATTTCTTTGGTCGAAAGAAATTCGGTGTTTTGTATACGTGCAATAGTCTTTTTTACCCCTAATTTTTTACTGAGAGCAGCTACGGTCAAATTGGTGTTTTGAGACTCGGTTACTGCTAAAATTAGGTCAGCAGTTTCAATCTGCACTTCTCTGAGCGTTTGTATAGAAGTCGCATCTCCTTTGAGTGTGATCACATCCAAATGATCGTCTATATATTTTAGTTTCGCAGCACTAGGGTCTATGACGTAGGTGTCCTGTGACTCCTTGGACAATAGTTTCGCTAAGTGAAATCCTACATCTCCTGCTCCCGCAATAATAATTTTCATCGGTTTCAAATTTTCTACAAATATACTAACTATTAAAAACATACAGTATTTTCTCCTCGTTATTTACACTCTTGTAGTGGTATGAGTCAAGCGACTATTTCAGTGCTGATTCCTGTATCTTTGAGTGGCTATGAAAAAGAAATCAAATACATCACTTTCTATTCGAGATTGGGACCGTCAAGACAGACCTCGAGAACGTTTGTTACAACACGGTAAACATACTTTGACCAATGCGGAGCTATTGGGCATTTTAATAAGTACGGGGTCTAAAAATGAGAGTGCAGTCACCTTGGCTCAAAAAATTTTGGTGCATTGTGAGAACAATCCTGCGGCATTGGCAACAATGTCTATCGGGCAATTAACTGCTTTTAAAGGTGTAGGTATTGCCAAGGCAACTACGATTCTCACTGCTTTGGAATTGGGGCGAAGAGCTACGCAATCTCAATCAATTGCTCCAAGTTATGTGACATCTAGCAAGGAGGGATCTGACTTGATGCGTCCTTATTTATCTCATTTGAAACACGAAGAATTCTGGGTGGTATTTCTCAATAATTCTAATAAAGTGTTGTTCTGTTTGCAAGTGAGCAAAGGGGGCTTGACAGCTACCCTTGTCGATGTACGCTTGATTCTAAGTAAGGCACTTGAACTACTTGCAGTAGCTGTTATTTTAGCACACAACCATCCTTCTGGAAGTTTGCGCCCTAGTGTTGCCGACAAAGCTATTACTGAAAAGTTATGCAAGGCAGCAGCGACACTAGATATAAAGGTTTTGGACCATTTAATTGTAACAGAAAAAGACTATTTTAGCTTTGCTGACGCAAATCTTATCTAAAAAAAATGGGAGATTGCGTCTCTAAAAGTGCCTGTTTTGGGTACTAAGCATAAGCGTTATTTCTACATGATTTTAGTTTATACACATAAAATAACCCCTAGGTTCAGTTATATATTCAAACATATATTTGTGAGAATCTTAAATGTCCCTGTAAGTTTTACCACTAAGGTTGAGGAGTTTGTGGCCTACAATGGTATGAAAATGAATTACTCTAAACAAGCACTTGGGAAGGAGTTTTTTGTCAAAGCCAATAATTTACTTTTTGAGCAAGGGATCAACGATGTAGAAATTGCGATGAGTTCATGGGGAACAGCAATTCCTTGTTTTTTCAATGCAGGTGTAAAATCAGCTATTCCATTTGACATCTTTGCGGCGAGTTTCTATTTAATTTCACGATATGAAGAATACCTGCCACATGTCAGAGACGAACACGAATGTTTTCCGGTGGAAGAAAGTTTGGCTCACCAACACGATTTTTTGAAAAAACCCTTGGTAGATATATGGGCCTATAAATTTTTTGATGCACTAAAAGAACGTTTCCCTAACCAAGAAACTGAAACCCGTTCCTACCAATTTATAAGTAGCTTTGACGTAAATCAGGTTTTTATTTACCGCTCTAGAGGAGTGATTCGAACATTGACCGGGTTTATTGTAGATTTCTTTACACTTCGATTGTCTGCCTTTTTTGAGCGTATCTGGGTCCTACTAAAAATAAAAAAAGACCCTTACGATACCTATGACGAAATTGTTCGCATCAACAAAAAATACAGCATACGGACCTTTGTGTTTTTTCTAATTTCGAATGCAACTACTTATGACAATAATATTTCGATTACTAAAAACAGGTTTTTTCTTCTGATAAAATCCATGTCTGATTATGTAAAAGTAGGATTAAATGCCTCTTATGGAACCATGAAAGATGAAGTCTTGCTCAAAAAAGAACTGCAAAAATTGGCATCTATTATCAATACACCTGTCAGTAAATCTAGACAACACATGTTGCGAAACTATTTGCCGCAGACTTATCAAAATCTAATCGATATGGAGGTGGAAGAAGACCATTCTATGGGTTATCCCAATGCCATTGGTTTTCGTGCAAGTACTTGTAGTCCTTACTATTTTTACGATTTGGATTTTGAAATCCAAACCCCCTTAAAAATCGTTCCTTTTGCTGTCTCAGATACAGTTCTCAACGAAGTATTGCAATTGTCTCCTAAAAAAGCCCTGCAACAAGTTACCCAAATTTGTAGACAAGTAAGATCTGTCAATGGAACTTTTTCGGTCTTGTTTCACAACGAGGTTTTGAGTGATTACGAGCAGTGGAAAGGATGGAGTACTTTTTATGAAAAAGTGGTGGAAGTGGCCAAATAAGAAAATGTTTTCTACAGATACTCTTTTTTAGCGGTGCAACAGAGTTAGTTTAAGTTTTTGTAATGTCTGACTGTTCGTAAATTTTGTTGAAAATTTGATTTATAGCTTTGAGGCTAAAATGCTGTACGGCATAATCATGCATTTCTTGAGGATTAGCTTGCGATTCAGATTTGTAAAGTGCTAAAATTGCGTTTTCCAATGCCGCTTCATCTTTGGCAGGAACCAAAGTTCCAAAATCTTTTGGGAAGTACTCGTGGATACCTCCAACATTTGAACTTATTACAGGAACTCCACATGCAAATGCCTCTAGAATTACACAAGGGAGATTTTCGTAATTGCTAAAAAGTAAAAAAACATCCGATTGCTGTAGGTAGTTGACCATTTCAATATGGGGTAAATGTCCGATAACACGAATATTTTTCAAGCCCAAAGAGATAATCTCTTCTAAATGTTGTTCTGTGTTGCTTCCAATAAGATTAAAGCGTAATCTTGGAATTTGATCAGATAAACTAGAGATTGTCCTGAGCATCCCACTTATATTTTTACAATCATTTTTCATATTAGAGATATGAGTCACCTCGAAATATGTTGTATCTCTAGAAGTAGAAGGAGTGAAAAGTTCTGTGTTGACTACATTTGGTACACATTGGTAGTTGCCTTTTATACCGAAATCTTGCATTACTTTTTCTAAATATAGGGATACAGGACATATGAAATTTGCGCTCTTTGCAATTAGTAATGTTGCCTTTTTTTGAAAAAAACCAATAGAATTACATAAGGGTTCTTGGTAAATTGACCAATGCTCAGAAACTATATACGGCTTGCCTAAAAAGTGTTTTTCTAAAAGAGCTATCAATCCAATAGGGTAAGTTACATTGACATGGTTGATGTCTATTTTTGGAATTTTTCGTTTGATCTGACGGTAAGCTTTCCAATATCTAAAGAACTTTATAATATTACTAGAGGTTGGCTTTAAATAGGCAATATAAGCCGTTATTCCATCTTGTGTGTTTTTTGTGATTTCAATATTTTTAGTATTGTTTGGGTCGGTAATGATATGCAAGACATAAACATTGTTTGTCAAGGCAACCGCTTCAGCATGTTTTTGAATGAAAATCCCATTTCC
>JBELHA010000065.1:0-9787 GCA_042091695.1 Flavicella sp. | reverse complement strand
TTAGCATCAATATTTCTGAAATCCAAGAGTCTGAAAACTCTCCATATTTTTTCATGATTTCGTCAATCATTGTCTTAAATTAAAATAATTAATAGGTGTCTTCATGGTAGTGTAGCCTTACCCATTCTGTAGCCTTCCCTAAAAATGTAGCCTTACCCATTCTGATCTCCTCCCATATTATGTACTACTTAAAAGTAGAGAATTCGAGGCTTTTTATTATTTTTGACCTTTAATAATATTTATATTGTGAAAAAACTCTACCCATTAATTTGTTTGTTTTTAACACCCCTAACAAACTTTGCTCAAGTTGGCACTACATTTACAGACGGTCAAAATATTATGTATGAAATTACATCTGAAATTCAAAATGAGGTTAAAGTAATAGAAACTATAACTAACAAACCAACAGGAGTAATAATCCTTACTGATGTAACATATAACGAAAAGTCTTATTCTGTTACTTGTATTAGTGAATATGCTTTTAGAAATTGTACAAGTTTAACAAGTATTACTATACCTAATTCAGTTACTTCTATCGATTATTTTGCTTTTAATAATTGTAAAAGTTTAAAAAGTGTGACTATACCAAATTCTGTTACATTTATTGGTGAATTGGCTTTTGGTTCTTGTTCAGCTTTAACAAGTATTGCCATACCTGATTCTGTTAAATATATTGGTTATTTTGCTTTTAGTCATTGTACAAGTTTAACAAGTATTACCATACCAAATTCTGTGAATTCTATCGGTCATTTTGCTTTTAGTTCTTGTTCAGCTTTAACAAGCGTTACTATACCTGATTCTGTTATTTCAATTGGTGATTATGCTTTTTTCAAATGTGAAAGTTTAACAAGTATTACCATACCTGATTCTGTTACTTCAATTGGTGAAGATAGTTTTAGTCATTGTACAAGTTTAACAAGTATTACCATACCTGATTCTGTTACTTCAATTGGCGATGAAGCTTTTTATCTATGTAAAGGTTTAACAAGTGTAACTATACCAAATTCTGTTAAATTTATTGGTGAATCGGCTTTTGATAGTTGTAGAAGTTTAACAAGTATTACCATACCTGATTCTATTACTTCAATTGGTAATAGAGCTTTTCAGTACTGTGCACATTTAACAAGCGTTACCATACCTGATTCTGTTACCTCTGTAGGTGATTATGCTTTTTATTATTGTGTAAGATTAACAAGTGTAACTATACCAAATTTTGTTACTTCTATTGGTGAATCGGCTTTTAAAAATTGTACAAGTTTAACAAGTGTAACTATACCTGATTCTGTTATTTCTATAGGTAGAGGTGCTTTTGAATCTTGTTCAAGTTTAACAAGTGTGACCATACCTGTTACTTCTATTGGTGAAAGAGCTTTTTTCAAATGTGAAAGTTTAACAAGTGTGACTATGCCAAATTCTGTTACTTCTATTGGTGAAAGGGCTTTTTTCAAATGTGAAAGTTTAACAAGTGTGACTATACCAAATTCTGTTACTTCTATTGGAGAAACGGCTTTTAAAAATTGTACAAGTTTAAAAAGTGTAAACTCTTTAGCTGAAATTCCTGTAGACATTTTTAATGTTGATGATGTTTTTACCAATATTGGAGAAAATGCAGAATTAATAATTCCAATAGGTTCTAAATCAAATTATGATAGTAAAGATTGGACTTATTATTTTACAACAGTTAAAGAGAGTTCTAGTCTGAGTAATTCATTATTCACAATTAAAGGACTTCAACTGTTTTCTAACAACGGAGTAATAAAAGCTAATCTTGAAAAAATTACTTTGGAAGTATACAAACTTACAGGTGAAAAAGTCATCAATAAAAACCTTAAAAAAGGGATGTACATCGTTGTCGCAAAAAACAAAGAAGGACAATTTTATAAACAAAAAGTACTTATTTAAGTAGTACTCATATTAAAACACCTAAACCTTCCTTAATGGAGGGCTTTTTCATTCAGATACTACCCAATTCAAACAAAGGTTGTTCAGTGTTTACAGTCACTTGTGAAATTTGTTTTGGCTTGCCATAACTGTATTGAAAGTATAGTTTTAAGAACCTGAAATCACCTCTTTCTATCCCCTCTTTGAGTCTTTGCATACCCATCTCGCTCATTTGGTCTAACTTTTCTAAAAGCTCGTTAGAATCGTTCTTTGGAGGTCTACCTCCCTTATTACCTTTTGTGCCTTTGTTGAACTTTCTTCTATCCATAGAATTAGTTTTTTTGGCTTTAACTGATTTGTTTTAAAACTCAAAAGACTCTCTTTTGTTAAGCTCGTACTTTCGTACTTCGTAAATAGGTACGAGGTGTACGATTACAAATTTTGTCAAAACTTTCAATAAATTTTCAACATTAAATTTTAGTAAAGACACTCCATAGTATTTTTTAATATATAATCTTATGCGGGTGTGTTTTGAACTCTTTATAGGTTTTTATTAAATTCGCAACGAAATTTTAACTAAGACCTATAATGAAACAATTACTACTTAGTGTTTTCCTTTTATTTAGTGTAAGTATTAAGGCACAAAATGTAAACATCCCAGACGCCAATTTTAAAAATGCCTTACTATCTCACAACCCTGTGATTGACACTAATAGTGATGGTGAGATTTCTATATTTGAGGCAGAGGGGTTTAGGGGAGAGATTTATGTGTCACGTAAAAACATTTCCGATTTAACAGGCATTGAGGCGTTTGTCAATTTAACGTATTTAAACTGCGCAATCAACAACTTAACAAGTTTAGATATTAGCAAAAACACTGCTTTACAAAGGTTATGGTGTAGTCATAATCAACTCACAAGTTTAGATGTTAGTAATAATATTGTTTTAGAGTGGTTAATTTGTTACAGAAACCAAATCAAAAGTTTAGATGTGATTAATAATACTGCATTAAATAGTTTGCATTGTGGCGATAATCCATTGTCAAGTCTTGATGTGAGCCATAATATAAGTTTAGAAATTTTGTATTGTAATAATAATCAATTAACAAGTTTAGATGTGAGTAGTAATACCGCATTAAAACATTTGTTTTGTGAAGATAATCAACTCACAAGTTTAGATGTAAATAATAATGCTTTACAAAGAGTGTGGTGTTTTGATAATCAACTTACAAGTTTAGATGTTAGCAATTCGGCTTTAGTATGGTTGAGATGTCAAAATAATAAACTCACAAGTTTAGATATTTCTAATGGTAACAACTCAAACCTAAGAATGTTAAATTTTATAGATAATCCTGATTTAAGTTGTGTTACTGTAGACAACCCAACGCAAAGTAGGAATTGGCAAAAACAACAAGAAGTTGCGAACATACCTTATGAAACTAACATTACCTACACATTTGATTGGGATGACCACGTTGTATTCTCAGAAGATTGCTCAGCATTATCCATCCAAGACATCACCAACAATACCTTTGAAGTTTACCCTAACCCTGCTAATAATTTTATTACCATAGACAGCACTTTAGGAGGTAACTACAACTTAGTATCAATATTTGGTAAAAGAGTTGCTGAAGGTGCTTTAAGACAAGGTGACAACACTATAGATTTATCTAATTTCAAGACAGGGATTTACCTTTTGAACATACACTCAAACAATAACTCTAAAACTTTAAAAATAGTTAAGGAGTAACGGTTGTTAATTACTATAAACAAGCCCTCCAAATGGAGGGTTTTTTTATATAATTTTGCAAAATGAATTACTCTACAAGCCAACTCAACAACTTAGATACATAAGAATTTTTAGAGCATTTAGACTGTGTTTCAGATACGATTTTACTAAATATTGTAAAGCGTTATAAAGCCACATTAAGCGAGTTAGACGAGTATAATGGCAATATGCTTAAGGAAAGAATTAAACTTGCAGAACAAGGCTATAAAGCACGTTGTCCACATAAGAAATGGTAACATAAAAAGACTTGTAAGAAATGTAAATAATACTAATCTTACCTACCAATTAACCTAATCCCAAACCCCACTTATTATGCGCTTGTTACTCCTTGTATTAGGTTGTTTATTTAGTATACACACTACCACAGCTCAAGACATAGACATTACAGGTGACTGTAAATGTAAATCTCAAATTGAATCCTCAGAAATGGGCTATAATGTTGAACAGATTAAAGAAGCCACAAGTATACTATGTGGTACTATATCATCTGCAGTAAGTGGCAGAAAACATTTTAGAACTTGGGACAGTAAACTCAAGGCACATTTCAGATGGCAAGGCAACCAAGAAGAAATCCTATCAATTCCTAAACGACTGTAGCAATTGTCTAATCTGTAATGAGACTTATTGGCGTAAATACGACAAAAGCTTTCCTACTAAACACCTCTATAAAAGAATGTTTGCAGCCAACTGTATGGATTTATTTGAAGACCACTTATTAGAAGCAGGATTTGGAGTGATAGATTTTAATGCCTAAAAATATTGATGTCACATAAGGTTTAGTTTTACTGATGTTTGATAGTGGAGGTGTATTGTGTTTAAAATCGGAGTCTTGATTAAAGAGTATTTGCGGGTTTACTTGCGCACTAGGTATAATTTTACTTTATTTGCGCAAAAAAATATCTATGAATAAATCTACCCTACTCAGTTGTGCACTTTTCTTGTGCACTTTTTTCAACCTTTCAGCACAAATTACCCCAATCACAGATGCCAATATTAGAGCAGCTGTTACTATGTGGAATTCCGATCAAAGTCAAGCCATCACTACCTATGGACACATTTCTAATTGGAACGTTTCAAGCGTTACTGATATGAGTGATTTGTTTGCGGGTTCCTTGTTAGGTATTTCTAATTTCAATGCCGATTTAAGTGCTTGGAATGTATCTAAGGTTACTGACATGCATAATATGTTTTACAAAGCTCCATTTTTTAGTAGTGATATTAGTGGCTGGGATGTCTCAAGTGTCACGAATATGAGTCATATGTTTGATTGCTCTTTTGGATTGATGGCTTCCGTTTTTAACGCTGATTTAAGTAGCTGGAATGTTGCTAATGTTACCGATATGAGTTGGATGTTTGCAAACACCTCTCGTTTCAATTCAGAAATATCGAATTGGAATGTTGCTGCTGTTACCAACATGTCCAATATGTTTTTTTTCAGTGCAGCTTTTAATCAAGATCTTAGTGGTTGGGATGTTTCAAAGGTGACAAATATGTCTGCCATGCTTACCCTTGTGACTGCATTCTCTAGCGAAAACTACACCTTGTTTTTGGAGGGAATAGCTAATTTAGATCTTCAAACACAAGTTAATCTAGATGCGAGCTTGTCTCATTGTGATGCATCAGTACGTCAAAAGTTAATAGATAATTTTGGGTGGACAGTCAATGACCAAGGATTGAATACCAACTGTAATACAACACTCGCTACAAATGGGGTTTTGGAATCAGAGATAGTAGTATATCCAAATCCAACAGCAGGTTTTACATCTGTCGCTATACCTACAAATGGAACTTACAGGTTGTTATCTACACTTGGAGAGCAGCTAGAAATTGGAGCTTTATTTCAAGGAGAAAATAACTTAAATTTAAGCGAACTTAAAAAAGGTGTGTACTTCATAGAAATTAAAACAACTGACGGAACTACTGTGAAAAAGCTTGTAAAGAGCTAAGCAATTTTAAAATAATTAACAAAGCACCTCTATTGCTATAGGGGTGCTTTTTTTATGGGGTTGGAAAAAAGGGACTCTCATAATTTTTGTACTTTTAAAAAAAATTACTCTATGCGTGTATTGTGTTTTTTAGGACTCTTTTTTTTATTGTCTTGTTCTAAAGATGAGGAAAGAGGTACACTTCCTGACCCTATAACAGGTCCTCTTGCATTGACTTTGGTAGCACCCTTGGAGGCTACTTTGTCGGAAAGTTCTGGTTTGTTGGCTTTTGGAGAGGAGCTCTTGTCTCACAACGATTCTGGAAATGCAAATGCACTGTACAGTGTCGACCCTATTACCGCTAAAATCATAACAACCTTCGCTATTGACAATACAGTAAATACCGATTGGGAAGACCTGGCACAAGACGCGAATCATGTATATATAGGAGATATAGGCAATAATAACGGTACCCGAAAAGACCTAAAAATCTATAAAATAGCCAAAGAACAATTGACATTAGCGAATAGTCAAGAGTCGTTTGTTGAGACGATTTTTTTCTCCTATGCCTTGCAAGAAAGTTTTATAGCAGCTCCTTTTCGAACTAATTTTGATGCTGAGGCATTGGTCGTAATAGCAGGTGACTTGTATGTGTTTACCAAAAATTGGGGCAACCAGAAAACAGACATTTATAAGATTACTACCACTCCAGGTATCTATGAAGCCGAGCATATTGGAACTCTTGATATAGTAGGTTTTGTTACGGGGGCTGATTACGATGCCGAAAGCAATAGTTTAGTACTCATAGGGTATAATTTACAGTCTCCTTTTTTGGTAACAATGGATGCTGTACATCTTCACGACCTATCCAATAGCAATTTTGAGCGCTACGAATTGCAAGTTCCAACTACTTATTCTAGGCAGTTGGAAGCGGTCTGTTTTTTTGAATCCTATCTCTACTTTACATCCGAGCAGAGTTCGGATGGAGCAAGTGGGCTTTTCCGAATGAATAGAAGGGATTTTTAATTTTTTTTAGTGTTTTTAGTTCCGATTTATGAATCCGAACTTTTCAGTGGTTTTTTGGCATTAAATTTGTCTAATGTTTTGGGATAATGAACCAAAAACACTATTTAAAATATGAAAAAAACACTATTATTTACAGCACTATGCTATTGCCTATTTTCTTGCGCTGAGGAGGAAGACGATTTTTACAAAAGTTACAGCCTATCCAAACCCTTGGCTGAACAAATTCCAGATGCTAATTTTAGGAAAGCTATCGAAAGAGGGGGCATGAATGCAATAGATTTAAATGATGACGGTATTATTACACTAGATGAAGTTGAGGTGTATGACGGTAAATTAGATCTATCCCATTCATATCAAACCGAAAATCCAATAACCGATCTTACCGGTATAGCGTTGTTTGTCAATTTGACGGAACTGAATTGTTCTGGTCATGCTTTGACATCACTAGATCTTAGCTTAAATTTAAATCTAGAAGATTTATTTTGTACTAACAATCTCTTGTCGTCACTAAATTTGAGTAACAATCAGTTGCTAGAATGGTTGTATTGCTCTGAGAATACATTGAATTCATTAGACCTTTCTTCTAATAGAAAGTTGAGAGCTTTGTCCTGTGGTCAAAACAAATTGGAATCCTTGGATCTTTTTGCTAATACAGCACTAGGTACCATACTTTGTGAAGAGAACCAATTGAAAGAATTGATTGTACCTCCGTTTGAAATTTCAGATGAGTCATCTTCTATTCTCGAGATAGATTGTAGCAAAAACAAACTATCTGAAATTGATCTATCGGCAGCAAAGCACTTATCCACATTAAGAATTAATGACAACAGACTTACACATTTAGACCTTTCTTACCAAAACTCATTATACTGGCTCCATCTTAATGACAATGGGGCATTGACCTGTATAAAAACAAATAGCAGGCAAGATCCATGGAGCTCAACCTATGAGTGGTATTTTGACTCCTATATGGAATTTTCTGAAAACTGTGAATCAAACGAATAAATGATGATGAAACATATTATTTTACTAGGTGTACTCCTTACATTTTATTCTTGTAATGAGACTTCGGATACAAACATGATGGTATCTTATACTATTGATGAAACAATAGAAGATCAGATTGCTGATCAAAATTTTAGAACAGCCATTCTTGACATGGGTTATTTGTTGGATACGGATGCTGATTTCTCTATAAGTCAAGAAGAGCTAGCTGCTTTTGAAGGGGCACTTGTATTGGCTGACAAGCAAATTCAAAATTTGAATGGATTGGAATTGTTTACGCATATGACAGCACTGTATTGTCAAGAAAATCAATTGACATCATTGGATATTAGTGCCAACGAGAATTTGGAGACTTTATCTTGTAGCCAGAATCAATTGACTGACTTGGATTTGAGTGCCAATGATGATATCATCACTTTGTATTGTCAAGAGAATGATTTGCAGACTTTAGATGTGTCATTTAACCCTGTGTTGAACTATTTAGATTGCTCGGAAAATCAATTGACCGAGTTGGTATTGCCTAAAAACCATTTGATGGAAGAAATTAGATGTCATGACAATCAATTAACAGCACTTGATCTTAGTCAAAATCAACGTGTTTTGCATGTCCATGCCCATAACAATGCATTGACTTCTTTAGATATTTACGCGAATTTTACTTTAAACAATCTATCGGTTTATGGGAATCCTGATTTGACCTGTGTACGTGTGAGTAATATGAATGGATTTTTTGACGTATTTTTTTCAAACTGGTATTACGATGCGCAGACTACCTTTTCTGAGTCGTGTACTGCTAATTAATTTTAGAATCGATGAACTTAAAAAACACTAAAATGATTGATAAAATAGTAGTGATCGCCGCTGCATTGCTTTTGTATTCTTGTGCTGATGACGAAATGAATTTTTCATATGAGTTAGATCCAGCTTTAGAGGCGAGAATAGCGGATGGTAATTTTAAAAATGTGATCCGAAGTGGGGATCTAGATATAGATACAAGTAAAGATGGTGTGATTACAATTGATGAAGTACATGCCTATTCAGGTAATTTATTTTTGGATAGTTTGGGGATTGCAAGTCTCAAAGGTGTAGAGCTCTTTTCCAATGTCAAGAGTATTACCTGTAATTTTAATGGACTAAAGACAATAGACGTGTCAGAAAACCAGAGTTTGTTGCGCTTGGAGTGTGCTCAAAATCAACTTGAGGAATTAGATGTAACCAACAATCTTGCTTTGAAACATCTACTTTGTGGTCAAAATCAGTTAGAGACTTTAGACTTGAGCCGCAATGATGCACTTTTTTATGTAGAATGCCATAGCAACCAACTTACAGAGCTCTCTTTAGGGGCCTACAAGATGAGTACTCTAATATGTAGAGACAACAAATTGACCTCTTTAGCATTGTCTCCAGGGTTTCGTTTGACCTTTCTTTATTGTGAAAACAATCTTTTGACATCTTTAGATTTTTCCAATAACAATAGAGTGTCTTACTTATATGCGGAGGGCAACCCTGATTTGTATTGCGTGAAAGTGGAAGATGAAACAGAGGAAAAAATTACAACTTGGAAATATGATGCACAAACAAGCATTTCAGAAAGTTGTGAGTAAATTTATTTTCTTTAAATTCTAATCTAAACAACCTCCAACTTTTGGAGGTTGTTGTGTTTTTAACTTATTTGTAAGTGCTTTCATCGAATAAATTACTGACGCCTATGAATATTCTTTTAGTTTAGAATTCAATATTTAAATTGAAAAAAATGAAAATAAAAACTATTTTTTGGATTGTGGCTGCAATTGTAATGTTGCAAGTGTTGCCCTTGTATGCAAGTCTTTTTTCAGAGGCTTTTAAATTAGAACTAACCGCTGATGCTTTCGGTCCCAACATGTCTGAAGATGCACTTCTGATGTTTGAGTTTTTCGCCTTGGTTGTTGGGTTGACAGGTACAGGAGTTGTCTTCGCCTTGATAGGTGCTACCTCTTTTAAGGAGGAAGCAGTTTTAAAACGAATGTCTTTCTTGTTTTTTGTGATTTTAGGCTTTTTTGCTTTGCCCGATCTGATTTCTTACCTAAAAGGTGACCCCACTGCACCGCTTCCAGTTGTTTTACTAGGTCTTTCTTCTCTTGTGTTATTGTTGTATGCTGCGAAAAAAGGGAGGGTATAAGCTT
>JBELHA010000064.1:5943-10112 GCA_042091695.1 Flavicella sp. | reverse complement strand
ACAAAAGAGGTTAATAAAAAATAATATATTATAAAAACTATGCGTTAAACAAAGGTCTTCCGCTCATTAAGTTATTTACTTTTTCTCCAACAGCTTCAAGTACAGCTTCGTCTTCAAAGTTTAGGATAACTTCGTCGATCAAGTCAACTACAGCTTGCATGTCTGCTTCTTTCAACCCACGAGTGGTGATGGCTGAAGCACCGATACGAATTCCAGAAGTAACAAATGGTGATTTGTCGTCAAAAGGAACCATGTTTTTGTTTACAGTGATATCAGCTTTTACCAAGGCTTGCTCAGCATCTTTACCAGACAAGTTTTTGTTTCTCAAATCGATCAACATACAGTGGTTGTCAGTTCCTCCAGAGATGATTTTATATCCTTTCGCAACGAAAGCAGCAGCTAGTGTAGCAGCGTTTTTCTTAACTTGGATTTGGTAGTGTAAGAAATTATCCGTCAATGCCTCTCCAAAAGCAATTGCTTTGGCAGCAATCACGTGCTCTAAAGGACCTCCTTGCATTCCTGGGAATACCGCTCCGTTCAATAGACCTGACATCTTACGCAAATTACCGTTTTTCAATTTGATACCCATCTTATTTTCAAAGTCCTGACCCATCATGATCATTCCTCCTCTAGGCCCTCTCAATGTTTTGTGAGTCGTAGTAGTCACAAAGTGACAGTGTGGCAATGGATCGTTCAACAAACCTTTGGCAATCATACCAGAAGGATGTGAAATATCCGCTAATAAATAAGCATCAATACTGTCCGCAATTTCACGGAAACGTTTGAAATCAATATCTCTTGAATACGAAGAAGCACCAGCAATGATCAACTGTGGTCTTTCTTTCAAAGCTATTTCTTGAATATTATCGTAGTTCAATACACCTGTTTCCTCCTCTACTCCGTAAAAAGAAGCTTGGTATGTTTTTCCAGAAAAGTTAACGGGAGAACCGTGTGTCAAGTGCCCTCCATGAGACAAATCAAAACCTAAAATCTTATCTCCTGGCTTTAATACTGCCAAGTATACAGCAGCATTTGCTTGAGATCCAGAGTGAGGTTGTACGTTTACATAAGCAGCACCATACAATTCTTTAGCTCTATCGATCGCAATTTGTTCTACAACATCAACAACTTCACAACCTCCGTAATAACGCTTTCCTGGGTATCCCTCTGCGTATTTGTTGGTCAACACAGAACCCTGTGCTTCCATTACTTGTTCACTTACGAAGTTTTCTGAAGCAATAAGCTCCAAGCCTTCTAATTGTCTCTCCTTTTCGTCTTGAATTAAATCGAATATGATCTGATCGCGTTGCATGCTATCGAATTTATAGGTTAATTATAAAAATGCAAAAATACAACTTTCATCGGATTATTGAATTGCAAAAAGCTATTTTTTTATTGAATTATTCATAAAAATAAACAGGACCATTGTTTGTTTCCTATTGAATGAATACTCCCTCTCATAAAAACACAAAAAAAAGCCTTTTTCAGTAGTATTTACCGAAAAAGGCTCAGGCATTTCCTAGGAGTATCCCCCTGGAAACTATGTTGTCATGCTTTATTTACTAGCAGACTGTTGTACTGCAAGGTTGTAAATTACCAAACCGAAACCGATTTTATTGATGGCATCACCAATATTGTAAATTACATCCATATCCAGTCCATTCAGACCATCATACCATCCTGGTGTACCTGCCATATATCCTAATGGATAAATTGCCCATCCTACCAAAACAAACCAGCACAAAGTCTTGTGTGCACTCAATACAGCACCTCCAGATTCCATCGCTAATTTCTTAGCCGATCCGAACCAGATGTCATACACAATCACAAAATAAGCGATTCCTGAAATCAATCCCCATACTTGAGCACTGTCTCTGTAAACTGCTTCTCCCATATACCCTGTCACCAACATGATCACAGAAAGGAAGATCAAACGCCACATCATTGCTTTTTTAGCACCTGCGACTTTTAAAATTAAATAAAACTCTACACACATCAGTGGTACCGTCAACACCCAGTCGACATACCTAAAGAAAGTTGGAGATTCTCCATGCGCTGCCCAATAGTCTCGCATGTACCAATAGTGTACTGCGGCGATAAAGGTAATCAACCCTGAAACCAGAATCGACGTACGCCATTTTTTATCGAAAGAATTCATCGATAGAAAGAAAAATACGGATGCGGCCATCATTGCCATACACCCTACAAAAAAAGTAAACCCAACGTAATCATCTGTTGCCATTTTGCTCACTGATAATATATTAACTATATTGTACATAATAAATAAAAATTGATTGGTTAGTATTAATTCACTCACTAAATTACGAAAAAAACGTTAAAGTCTGTTAAAAAATTAATTTATTATGCCTGATATTCAATATCTTAAAATTGTAGCCACCTTTTTTTTGTTTTGGTTTTTTGCTGCGGTTGGTGCAAATATTCAAAATTCCTTGTCATACATTGGGATTCTGAGTCTAGGAATTTTACATGGAGCCAATGATATTGAAATCCTTGGGAAGGCTTTTAAAAACGAATTTAGCTTCCTAAAAATCCTTTTTGTATACCTTATTGCAATAGGAATCGCTGTTTTAATTTATTTTTTATCGCCTAAAACGGCAGTTATTCTTTTTATAGTATTGAGTGCTTATCATTTTGGAGAACAGCATTTTGACGGACGCTTATTTTCAAACACAACTGTCAAATACGCACTTTTTATGACCTACGGTTTCTTCCTTTTTGCAATCCTTTTTTACACCAATCACGAAGAAGTTCAAATACTACTGCAATCTATGTTTGGGGTCAGCCTTTCAAAAAATGCACTTATTCTTTTTTCTATGCTAAGTGGCATCCCCCTATTGTGTTTGCTATATATAGGAACAAGAGAAAAAAAAGACCTTGCATGGATGGCCAAAGAAATCCTCTATTTAGTGGTACTATTTATCTTTTTTAGTGCGGCACCACTCATCATTGCGTTTGCAGTATATTTTATTGTGTGGCACAGTGTGCCTTCTATCAAAGACCAGGTTGCCTACCTCTACGGAACGACAACCCTGACTACAACAGGCTCCTACCTGAAAAAATCAATCCTATTTTGGTCGATAAGCCTATTCTTTCTGTTGGGAATCTATTATTTTTATAAAGACAGCCAGCTGTTTGATGCGGTTTTGTTTGCGATTTTATTTGTCGTAACAGTCCCGCACACCCTCGTAATTTTTTGGATGCATTGGAAAATAAAACTTTTAGAAAACACAAAATAAATACGGTTGCTATAAATACCTGGCATGGTTTGTGGATTCTATATAAAAAACTAAATCTATGTATGCTATTCGTGTTTTTTTCTTATTCTTTTTATTGAGCACAACCTCATTTGGACAAGGCAAACTACAAAGTGCCAAAGAATCTATAAGCAAATCAAGCTCACATTCACAAGGTTCAAAGAGAGGCAATAGTGACAGCCGAGGGTCCTCGCGTAGTTATGACAATTACGATGCGGGACAATCGTCAATTTTCACTGATTTTGTCGGAGAATTTTTTTACCAAGTGACAGTGGGGATGCTACGTGGAATTCTTTTTGATACCTATGGGGAAAGAGTATCCCAACACAGCAAAGCAGGACTTACAGACTATCCCTACGCAGCAAATCAACAAGGGGATTTTGACTTTTACAAGACTGATAAAACCGCACGTTTTTCAATCGAAAACAGCTATTTAACAAGCAGTAGCATCCAAGGAAATCACCTCAGAGGAGAATTAAATCTAGCAAAACGCATCAGCTTGACGGGTGATTTTTTGTATTTGAACGAGGAACTCTTTCGCGGGGGAAAAACAAACTACAAACAGTTTACAGCAATGGCCAATTACTATCGGGTACGCACCCCTAAAGTCAGTTTGTGGTATGGTTTGGGAGCGCGTTATGTGGGAGAAGAAATCGCTACGTACGGCTTTGCATACAATGTTGGACTACGCCTGTTTCTTAAAAAACCTTTGAGTTTTGAAACCGTATTTACAGGATCTCTCATCAATAACAACCCTGTCAATCAATTTGATGCCAAACTAAAATGGCACCGTAACAAATTGTTTCTAACAACTGGATACAATCATGTCAATATCAATGGAGCACACTTCAACCAACTTGCACTGGGGCTAGGAACGTATTTTTAGTGGCTCTT
>JBELHA010000064.1:0-5843 GCA_042091695.1 Flavicella sp. | reverse complement strand
TCACTTCTTATGGTCAAAACCTACAAGCAGCAAAAGAATCCTTAAAAAGTAATAGCAACGCTTCTAGAACTAGATCTAGAACGAACAGTCACAGGTCTTCAGGGTTCCGTTCTAACAACAATGACAAAGCTTTTTTATTTTTGGGCCTTTTGGGTGAATATGTAAACCACATATTAGAAGACAATGACAGTATTCCAAAAAGACGGGCAAGAATTGTAAGAACTAAAAAAAAAATAGTAGGACTTTCTAAAGCGCCCTACTTTAAAGCTGACGAAGGAGATTTTGACTATGTTAAAAAAAAATCAAAGCGCGTACGTTTCTCACTTGAAAACAACTACCTGATAAGTAACAGTGTCAGTGGAAATTATGTACATGGGGAATTGAATTTTGCGACACGTTTTAGTTTGACTGCAGATTACTATCTATTGCGGCAGTCGCTCTTCAGAGCAGCAACAACAGAATACGAGCATTTCGCAGTCATGGCTAACTATTACTTATTAAGAGATAAATACGTTAGTATATGGCATGGTTTGGGAATGCGTTATGTCGGAGAGGATATTGGTCTTTACGGTCCTGCATACCAAATAGGGCTTCGCATGTTTCTGGAAGCGCCCATAAGTCTTGAAAGTACCTACAAAACCTCTTTGCTACACAACAAATTTACAAATCAATTCGATGTCCATCTCAAATGGCATTATAAAAAACTATTTCTGAGCAGTGGTTACAATCGAATAGCGATCAATGGAAGCTATTTTAAGCAGTTTTCGATTGGTATAGGTGCCTACCTCTAGTCGTTTCAACTTATAAAGCCGCTACATAGAACCAGCATCCCTTTTCTTTTTGGAAATAAGAGTTTTCTCGGATAACCTGTACCTGACCTGCTTCGTAAAAATAGGCAGCAAATGAAACCGTTCCTTCTGTGTCATTTTCAGTTCCTTTGTTGGAAGACAGTACCTCCAAACGTATCCAGTTCACAGAACGCGCCCAAGAGACGATCTCGGACTTTTCTTTGGGCTTTCGAGTGCTTTTGTGTTGGGTTGCTATCAAATAGTCCCCCATAGCTTTGGTAAAAGCTGTATATCTGGACCGCATTAAAGCTTCTGCTGTAGTTGCTGCGGCATGGGAATTGTGTATGGGTTGGCAGCAAGCAATATAGGACAATCCGCTCCCACAGGCACATGGATTGTTAGGAGTCTCCATCTTCTGCTTGCTTTTTGAGTTGTTCCTGATGTTTGCGTACCAAAGCTTTCAAGCGCAATTCGTGCTGTAACTTCTCTTCTCGGAGCTTGTTTTTCTTGCGCCCCATCAGCTTGCTGTGTTTCGCCTTGTTTTTGGTGTTTTTCTCTTTGCCTTGCTTGCCCATTCTACAAAACTACCAATTATTTTTTTTAAATACTTCCTGACAATTGAAGCAAACGCAATTCTGCATTTTTAGCATTGTATTTTGCGGTGCTATAGCTCAATTCGGCATTCAACAAATTATTTTGGGCTGTTCTAAAATCAATACTTGTCAACTGACCTAATTTGTAATACTCCTCTGAGCGTTTAAAATTCAAAGTACTGGTCTTTACATTTTCTTCTTGTACTTCCAAAGTAAACAAAGCGTTTTTGTACAAAGACCATGCATTTTTAAGATCTCTTTCCAACGTTTTCCACTGCTCTTCTTTGGCTATTTTTTGACGGTCTACGGTTATTTTCGCATTGCGTGTACGTGTTAATGTACTTCCGCCATCAAACAAATTCCAATTCAACGTTATACCCGCATTGACTCCTTTTTGGGTGTTTAAAACGGGGCTAAAAGGTGTTGTGGCGTCATTGACACGCTGTGACCATGCATAAGAACTCGTCAAACTGACCTGTGGCATCCATGGTGCTATTGCTATTTTACGATCAAAAATACCCAAATCCACATTCTTTTCCGCTTGTAAATAGTTTACATTTTGTGATTTTGCCTTGGATAAAAGTGTTTCTAAATTTAAATCAGACGCATAAAGAACAGATGTTTCTACTTGATAATCAGCATCTATATTAGTTCCCATCACAAGATTTAAATCTCTTTTGGCATTTTCTAATGCACCCATTGCATTCAAATAAGCGATACTATCGTTACTGACATCTACTTTGGCATTCAAAACCGATAATTTGTTGTTTTGTCCGTATTCAAAACCATAACTACTTCGCTCTAAACGCAATTTTGATATAGCTAATGAGGCTTTACGTTGGGCTACATTTTCCCCCAATCGAGCCACTTCGTGATAGGCTTGAAACAAAGTCAATAGGGTGTTTTCTAAAATACCCCTGGCTTGCAGTTTACTAATATTGTATACTTCTTTCAAACGTTGGTGGGTGTAATACCGTGCCAAACCATTGAACAAAACATAGTTGACACCAATCGAGGCACTGTAATTCTTAGACTCCGCACCTGAAACACTTCGCGTATCGCCACTTTCAAATTCTACTTCTGAATCACTAGAGTTATAGCTCGAATTGGCTCTAGAAAAAATAGTAGGCAGAAAACCACTATTCAATATACCTGCATTGTTTTTGGCAATGTCTAAGTTCTTTTTAGTAAGCAATATCGCATAGTTATTTTCCAATGTAATGGCCATGGCCTTTTCTTTGGTCAATACTTCTTGTGCAAATACAGTCACTGTACTCAGCAGACAAACACATAGGACGGTGAGGATAATTCTTTTCATACGATGCTATAAATTCTTTAATTCTTCGGTTTCAACTTCCAATTCTTTAACGGCTCTTTCTACCGATTCACGTGTTGGTTTTTTTCCTTCCCACAACCAAGTAATATAGACTTTCATCAAATTGAATGCTGATAGTAAAATAGGCAAGGTCAAGAGGGTTAAAAAAGTCGCTACTACAATACCGTAGGCAATAGATATGGCCATCGGTATCAAAAACTGCGCCTGTCTACTCGTTTCAAATATAAGCGGTGTCAATCCAGCAACCGTTGTGATGGTTGTCAAGAAAATAGCTCTAAAACGAGAACGTCCTGCTTCGTACAAGGCGTTGTCAAAGGTCATTCCCTTTTTCAAAAAGCCATTGAACTTACTGATCAGCACCAAGCCGTCGTTGACCATGATACCAACCAAAGCAATGATTCCTAGCAGTGACAATACATTCACTGAAAATCCATGGATCCAGTGTCCCCAACCAATACCTACAAAACTAAACGGTACCATTAATAACAATATAAATGGTTGTCCATACGATCGGAAGGTAAATACAATGACAATATAAATTAGCAATAAAATCACACCCCCTACACGTGGTAATGAGCCTGTAACTTTGGATGCCTCTCTATTTTGTCCTTCATAAGAAGCTGTTACAGAAGAGTACTGGGCTTGAATTTCAGGCATGATACGCGTTTGTAGGTCGCGAAGCACATCGGTAGCAGATGCCTTTGCATCGGCCATATCTGCATCTACTTTGATTTCTCTTTTTCCATTGAGGTGGTTGATAGAAACCTCTCCACGTTCAATACTATAGCTTGCGATTTCTGAAAATGCTACTGTAGTTCCCAAAGGGGTATTGATACGCATATTATCGAGGTTTCGCATGGAAGAACGCTCTTCCAAAGGATAGCGAACCCATACTCTGATCTCATCTCTACCTCTTAAAAAACGTTGTACTTGGAATCCAAAAAATCCGGTTCGTACTTGGTTCATCACATCACGCAGCGTCAGGCCTAAAAAATAGGCTTTGTCGTTGAGTTTCACCTTAATTTCTTTGATTCCTTGAGGGTCATTGTCCAAAACATCCTTCAATACTGGATTTTTTGACAATTCTTCTTTGAGTATCTTTTTGGCAGCTTTCAGTTCTTTGATATTGTTACTCAATAGTGATACGGATACTGGGCTACCCCCAAAATTACCACCAGAACCAAAAGTGACATTTTCAGCGCCGTATACCTCTCCTACTTCATCTCGAATGGCATTGGTAATTTCTCGGGAAGAAAATTCTCGCTTGTCTCCTGGTAATAAGTTGATTCGCAAACGCGCACTAGACGTTCCTGGGCCTACACGCTTGATGATATTGTTAATTACCGGTAGGTTCCCTGCTTGCTTTTCTGTAAAAGCATCACCGACCTTCCAGGCTTTGGCTTCTATCGTACTAATGATAGAATCTGTAATTTTCTCATTGGTTCCCTGTGGCATTTTTAAATTGACCACCACACGATCACTAGCGATGGATGGAAAAAAGGTTACTTTTATAATACCTCCTTGCACCCCTCCAAGCGTAATTAAAAATAAACCTAAAGGTATTGCTACCGCATACAAAGGATGACGCAATACAAAACGCAAAGCCGGTGCATACAAACGATCCCGCATAAAATCCATTAACTTTTCAGCGTACAAATTGAACTTGTATAGTTTTTGATCGCGGTCCAAAGCTCTCGAATGTGCCACATGGGCAGGCAATATGATAAGTGCCTCTACCAAAGAGATCAATAAGGTAAGGGTGACAACTGTCGCTACTTCTCCAAAAAACTCTCCAATATTTCCGTCGATAAAAAAGAAAATAGAAAAGGCTAAAATCGTAGTCAAAATAGCAGACAAAATTGGCCCTACTACTTCTAGGGTTCCGTCTATAGCTGCTTGAATAGGTGTTTTTCCGGCCTCATAATGGTGGTAAATATTTTCTGAAATCACAATCCCATCATCTACCAAAATCCCTATCACAATGATCATCCCAAATAAAGACAATACGTTGATCGTTACATTGAAATACCCTGCCAACATAAACATTCCTAGAAAGGCTACAGGCAATCCTGCCGCAACCCAAAATGCCAAACGAGGACGTAAAAACAATGATAAAAACAAGAGCACCAACAACATTCCCTGCCATGCATTTTTAAATAAAAGCTCGGTACGCTCACGCAAAGTAATGGAAGCATCCCGTGAAATTGACAATTGAAAAGCATCGTGGGATTCATTGTACTTGCTAATATAAGTACGGACCTTCTCGGCTGTAGACAACAAGTCTTCACTATTAGTATTGCTTACCTGTATACGAACAGATGGCTTTCCATTGAAATACGTTCTATACGGAGACTCGTTCCAACGGTCGGTAACATTCGCAACATCTCTCAGACGCACAATGCCTCCATCAGGAGTTGCACGTACAACGATATCCTGCATATCTTCTGCATAGTAGGCTCTGTTTTTTGCTCGAATCAAATACTGCTCTTCATTTGTTTTTACAGCACCACCTGAAGTCAATAATTTGTCTTTATTAACAGCACTGGCCAACTGTTGAAAACTCATCTGATAGCTACGAAGATCGTTTTCACGTACTGCGATTTCTATTTCCTCCGCAGGAAAACCAGAAATGGCTACTTGCGAGATTCCTGACATGGCCAAGATTTCCTCTTCAATTGATCTAGCCTCCGTTTTTAAGGATTTTAAAGTAACTCCTTCTCCAGAAATAATAATACTTACGGTCTCGCGAATACCATCATTTTTGGCAACTACAGGGGGCTCCATTCCCGAGGGGAAATTTGGAACTTTGTTCACTGCATTTTTGACATCTGCCAACAAGACATCTATGTCGTAGTCTTTTATTTTTTCAATGCTAATACGTGCACTACTTTCACTAGAAACTGAAGTGACACGCTCTACCCCCATCAAGCCTTTGAGGTTTTCCTCAATACGTAGAGTAATTCCTTCCTCCATCTCTTGTGGGGATGCACCAGGATATGATACGTTTACAGATATATACTTGGTTTTTGTCAATGGAAAGAAAGAAGACTTCAAGCCCAAACCACCGAGTATTCCCAAAACTACAAAGGCCAATATAATGACATTTACAGCTACTGGATATTTTAT
>JBELHA010000063.1:5230-10314 GCA_042091695.1 Flavicella sp. | reverse complement strand
AAGGAAAATTACGTTTGCTGTACGAATGCAACCCAATTGCTTTCTTGGCAGAACAAGCCAACGGGAAAGCAACGGATGGTTACCAACGTATCATGGATCTAAAACCTACAGAATTACACCAAAGAGTTCCTATTTTCTGTGGAAGTAGCAAAATGGTGGAAAAAGCAGAAGAATTCATGGCGAAATATCCTGAAGATAAAAATTATGTTGTTCTCGATTCAGTAGAATAGAACCAATAAAGAACCCCCGAAAAGGTTGATACTATTTGGGGGTGTTTTTATAGAGATTTATTTTTTTAAACGTTGATTTCAAAATCAATTTGACGCTGCTCTTCCAATGCTTTTTTGTCCATGGCAGTTCCAATTCCGATTCCTATAGCCATTCCCATAGGCAATCCAACACCAAATAATCCCATATTGCCAAGGCTGAACCCAAAAACGGCACCCATAGGTATACCGAATACAGCCATCCCAACCGCCATCCACATGTTTCGATAGTGGTTTTTAGCTACGATTTTATATTCTTTTTCAAGATGAATCAAAATTTTTGTCTGTGATTTTCTAAGTTCTTTTTTCAATGCTTTTTCATTACCGCCTACTTTATGTATCGTATCGATATGCTCGTTGATGAAAGCAATTGTTTTTTCAGATAGTTCTTTGGTTTTTAAAAGTTCTAAAAAAGATTCGAATTGAGTATATGATGCTGCTAATTTTTCGGAAGTTTTGTAGTTTGGGTTTTCCTTGAGTGTGTCTATTTCCATATGTATATTGTCTTTTATGATACCGGTGATTAAAATTATACAAATAATTTATTTTTCAGAAAAATATGTTCGTGTTTTGTTACAACCTCAACACTTCTCCAAAAACGCGACAATTTCCTTTTTGTAAGTCCTGCTTATAGGTATTTGATGTGCTCCCAAAGTGATAAATTCTTTGGTATAACTGTTTATTTTTTCGGTATTGACAATAAAAGAACGATGTGTTCTTTTAAAAGTACTCGGAAGACGCTCTAGAATAGTACTGATTTTTTCTTTGCTTACGATTTCAGTTGTATCCGTTACCACTTTTATATAATCTGATAGACTTTCTATATATACTATTGTAGAAAGAGATATAGGATGGTTGATGCGATTGCTTCGTATCAGAATTTTTTCACTAGGAGGGAGGTTTTCTTTTTCTGTGTGCTCCAACGTTTTAATAAGCGTTTCTTTTTGATTGAGTTTTTGTATGATTTCAATCACCACTTTGATCACGACCATTAAATACAAAGTCAGACTCAAATTACTTATGTTCATCGTAATAATGGATTGGTTGTCCAATTGAAATGAAGTAAAAAGGTACAGTGCTAAAAAAATGACTAAATATTGTAGATATAATGAAATAATAATTGTGTAGATAAGGTATACTGCAAATAAAACATTCTTTTTTCGCAACAATACATCGGGAATCAATTTTTCATTGACATAATAGGAAGTTCCTATTACGACAGGTAGAAGAAATGAAATAAAATAAAAGGTTTGACTAAATGAGTGTCCTTTTGAAACGAAAAACAACAACAATAAGATTCCTGTAAGAAACCAGTACCAAGAAGTTTTTAAAAATGTTTGTATCATGCTTCGAAAGTAAGGTATTTCTAGTAAATTTAAGGGATTTATCGGTAGAATGCAGTTTTCGAAACGGATTCTACATTGCAAATAAGTGTTTGTATAGCATAGCTTTGTGGTATAAATATTTTATAAATCAGAAGTAAAAAAACACTTCACAAAAACTATCAATTATGTTTGAATTATTTGCACAAGGAGGTCCTTTATTTATGGGAACATTGACATTAATTTTTATTGCTTTAGTAGCTACTTTTATCAAAGCAGTCCTAAAAACAGCAGCAGCCGAAAAACCAACCAACCAAACAATTCAAAGTTTAAAATCTATTGGAACGCTAGGTTTGGTAGTGGGTATCTTGGGGCAGTTATTGGGGCTTTTCTCTGCCTTTTCAATGATTGAAGCCATGAATGGTATTTCTCCTGCTATGCTTGCAGGAGGTCTAAAAGTTTCTTTGATCACTACTGTTTACGGGTTACTTATTTACGTACTGCATTTGGTATTTGCAATGGTATTAAAACGTACGAAATAATTGCTAAAAAAGCGCTGTTTGATTGCATATCAAACGGCGACTTTTTTAATAATCCCTAAAAGAGAACCTTCTTTTGGATTTTATTGAATAAAAAAGTTAGGGTTATTCTAATTCTACAATGATTTCATTTTTACGATTGAAAACTTCGTAGGGTGCATTGTAACCGAAAAAATAAAACTTCTGGGAGTAGGAGATACCTTCAGCTTCTAAAGCATTTATCAATAGCTCTTTGTAACGAGCTATTTTTTCATCGTTGGCCCAGCCTCCAAAAGAGATGGCAGCTACCTTCTTTGCGGGCTCTTCTTTGAATACAATTCTAGATTCATTGGGTTTGGGAAGTTGGTCTTTTTTTAGTTTGGACGGTACCATAAACATCATGGTCATGCGGTCTTCTTCGATAGACATACTTACGGGAGAGGTCATCGTTATTTTTTCATTTCTATCATTATTACCAAAAATATACCCTGCCAATACTCCAAAACCTTTTCTAGAAGCTTTTTGATAAACATCTGAAGACATTTCTACTGAGGTAAACAAAGTGGCTTCATAGGTTCTTATTTCAAAATTCTCATAGGATTTAGTTACCTCGTAAGGATAGGTTTCAATATTCCATTGACTTTTGAGGGCAAAAAATTGCACGACCCCAAAAGCGACCCCAATCAATCCAAGTAGAATAGCTATTATTTTCATGTGATATTTTTTCTAGGTTATTGTAATATGTTTGCGCTTAGTGATTGCTTTTTATTGTTTTTTTAAAGAGAGTCACAATTCTACTATTAAAAATTTCAGAGAGGTTCCAATTGTATAGCTCTGCGTCTGTGGTGCTATAAAATTCAATGAAAACTGCATCAATTTCTTCGTCATAACTCGCAAAACTTTGGTATCCAGGAACCCAACCTGCATGTTCGTATTTATAAATGGAGCTATAAATCTCTTGTTCTCCAGAATCAAATACAGTACCCTTATTTAGGGCTCTGATAAAAATTCCCAAATCTTTTGCGGTTGCCAACATTCCGTGATCTTCTGCTTTTAAATCATGAGCATATCCTTTGTGATACCCACTCATCACATCCTCAAGGGCTACCTCTTTCAAAGAGCCATAGGTATGATTGAGTTCTAAAGGTTTGAGAATCTTATCTCGTATAAATTCAAAATTTGGATACCCCAATACCTCGTCCATGATTTTATTGATAAGCAAATAATTGGTGTTGCAATATGCATAGTCTTGCCCAGGTTCAAAGTTGGCAGGTTTGTCTAAAATCAATGCGATGCTTTCCTCATAGGTTTTGGTTGGATTTCCCCAAAAGTTAGGGCTACTATCCGTAAAATTTGGAATACCACTTTTGTGTTGTACCAGATGACGCAAGGTAATTTTATCTGCATACTCAATCCTTCCTTTGAGTTCAGGTACATATTCAGCTAGTGTCTTGTCCAATGAAAGATATCCGCTGTGTACCAATTTGCTTACAGCCACAGCATCGTATAATTTACTAATACTTGCAATTTTAAAAAGCGCATTAGGATCCGCTGGAGTTTGAGTCTCTCTATTTTTATAGCCACTTGTATAGTACTGAGGAGCTTTTCCTTCTTGAGCTATAGAAACGACAATACCGTCAAATCCATATGCAAGTGCTTTTTCAGTTTGTTCTTGAATGGAATCTGGCAATGGCATAATCCAGGCTTTTACCAACAACCATGGCACGAAGTACAAAGAGCTAATTGAACCTAGTATCAAAACTATTTGAAATATTTTTTTTGTGTTAAAAGAAGATTTCATGTGCAAAATATTTTTTTTAAAGGTAAAGAATAACGAGATATTAATTATGTGAATTACAATAAATCACTTTAAGACTCTTAAACAATTTTAGTTCAATTTCTTTACAAAAACAATAGCTTCTTTTTGAGCGTGTATTTTAAAAAATCGGATTTCACCTTTTCCGTCTTTATCAAAGGAAACTCTAAATTCAGGGTCAAAAGACTTATCGAAATCTTTTTGTCCTTGTAGGTAAAAACTGTCGTAATTCAGATGTCCCAATGTAAAAGTGAAGCTAGGGAATTGGGCATTCAATTTCCCATTTTCTTTGACAATATTGATATCTCCAAAGCCTTTGGCATGGTAGGTTCCTTCATAAGCCTCCAATGCAACGGTAGGCATTTTATCTTTATTCAAAGGAGCATCTTTGCTAGGTGTATATATATCTGTAACCAATGTTGGGTATTCTTTTTCGGCAGGTAGTTGCAACAATTTTCTCGAAATAATGTCTGATAAAATATAGGGTAGGACGGAGGACTGCTGATTGCACAATACCACAATCCCCAATCCTTCCATAGGGAAAAGTTCGGTCACACAGCTAAAACCGCTAGTATTTCCCCCATGACGCAAACGGAAATGTCCGTTCCAAGAACGAATGCGCCATCCAAAGCCCTCGGCAAACAAATAGGATTCCTTAGTATAATCCTCATTGTATTTGATGTTTTGAGGACGAGAAGCTTGGTGTATATACGACTTCGGAAGTACCTGTTTTCCCTTGTATTTTCCTTTATTGAGCCAAACACGCATCCAGTGACTCATTTCTTCGGCTGAACTTTTTAGGGCTCCCGCAGGGGTAAAGGCATAATACTTTTGGTAGGCAACCGTTTCAATTTTTCCTTTGAGTATGCCATAACCCAATGCATGATTATCATTTTTTTGGAGGGCTTCTAAAGACGTACAAGATCGATTCATTTCTAAAGGTTGAAGAATATGCTTTCTTATGTTTTTGTCCCAACTTTCTCCAGTTACTTGTTCTGCAATTGTCCCAACCAAAGTATAGCCAATATTGCTGTATTTCCAACTATTTTTAATCGCTCCTTGAGGTTTTAAGTAGCGCAAGCGTTGTACCATTTCCAATTTGTCATAGGTAGGAAACATTTCCTGAGAAACCCCTTGACTACCAATACCGCTTTTGTGACTC
>JBELHA010000063.1:0-5130 GCA_042091695.1 Flavicella sp. | reverse complement strand
GGTAGGAAACATTTCCTGAGAAACCCCTTGACTACCAATACCGCTTTTGTGACTCAATAGGTCTTCGATAGTGATCAGCTGATTCATAGTGGGGGAGTAGAATTCAAAATTTGGAAGGTGTTTACTAGGTCTATCTTTGAGTGTCAGTTTATTTTTATTGGCCAAAATACCCATCAGAGAACCTGAAAATGCTTTTGTCATGGAAGCGATCGGAAATAAGGTGTTTTCTGTCACTGGTAGTTGCGCTTTCAAATCCCGATATCCAAATCCTTTTGTATAAATAAGGCGGTCGTTTTTGACAATAGCAACCGATAATCCTACTGTTTGGTAAGCGTCCATCCATGCTACAATTTCTTTTTCAATTCCTTCTAAATCCTCTGGTGTTTTTTGGGTTTCTTGTCCATAACTTAGTAGTGTACTCATCCACAATCCTATGGTAATTCTTACGATTTTCAAACTAGTGTGCATCTTTATGTATTTAAAATTATGATGCAAATGTGTGTTTTTAAATCCCTTTAAAAGTCCGACTAAAGAAAGTCGAACTGATTTTTTCTACAAAAAGAAACGCATAAAAGTAGCACCTTTACAATAGGGCTTGTTTTCTGTATGCTGAGGGTGTGAGTTGTGTCGCTTTTTTAAAAGCAGTATAAAAAGAGGATTTGGAGTTGAACCCAACTTCATATAAAATTTCCAAAACGGTTAACTCTTTTTTATTGGGATCTTCTAAGAGTAATTTGGCATCGTTGATACGGTAGGTGTTGATAAAGTCAAAAAAATGTTGGTCTATATCATGGTTGAGCAATAAAGAGAGCTCTTTTTCTGGAATATCCGTTTGCACTGCCAATTTTTGTAAGGTCAAATCAAAGTCCAAATAGGGTTTTTCACGTTTCATAAAAGCAAGCAAAAAATTCAGCTTCGGGTTCCCTGAAGCTTTTGATTTTTTGATTTTTTTTTGCCCTTTATAAAAAGGTTCTAGTTGTATATCGATACCCGTAAAAAGCTGAGGTTGGTATAAGGCTTTTAGCACAAAAAAGATAGTGATTGCCAAGACACAACTGCTGATGATTATATTGATATACAAGGTATACTTGTGATAAGCTGAGTTGGAAAGCCACCATCGGATGACCACGAAGGAATGTGCAATACAAGAAAATAGGGTAATTTGAAACAACCAACGGTATACAGGTAGGTGTGTGTTTGAGTAGTTTTCAAGAGCTACCTTTTTATATTTTTTTAAAATGACAAATACAGTGATTATATAAGCTACGAACTGAATTTCTCCCATGATTTCATAGGTAAATAGTATATTGGATTGATATCCGAATACCCCAAAAGTAAAGACAAATAAAACAAAGGGAAAGGCGTGAAATACATGTTTGGGAGCTAGCTTAAAATTGGTGTAACAGGCAGCTAATACGTAGCAGTAATAAAGAGGCAACTGCAATAGACTAGAAGCCATTTTTAGGGATTCTAGCAAAGGATAATCACTTCTAAAATCAGTAAAAAACCCTGTAAAATCAAAGGAAATGACCAATAAGTATAATGCAAATATTCTGTTTGATAGTTTGTTTTTGCTATTTACTGTACTTAAAAAAAAAGCGAGTACTAAAAAGCTGTAGACCGAAATTTTTCCAATACTACCGATATATTCAGAAGCGTTTTCCAAGGGGGGTGAATTAAGTTATGGAGCAAGTTACAGATTGTACTTTTAAAAACAAGTACAAAATACAGTGTTCGTTTTATTTTTTTGCTGAAAACATCTTGTTAGCGCCAAATTGGTTTTCTTGAACGGGGTTTCCAGTTTCTGTAAAATACTTACAGCCCATAACTACATTTTCTAGATAGGTTTTGAGTGTATTGCGACCATATATAGTCCAAAATAAAGGCCTAAAAAATGTAGGGTACCTCTTGAGTGCAGTATCGATATAAGTAACAATTTCAATTGAAAGTTCTGTAGACTTGTCATCTTTACTTACGAGTTGCCAGGTCACATGGGCAATCTTATTTTTCTTACTCGAGATATCCAAGGCATAGCCTTGTCCTTCTTGCCAAGCCGTAAATTTCCGGTACAATCGATGTCCGTTGTAATATTCAATGCTGTCTTCAGCTTCTTTACTACCCCATTTTTTTACGGGATTTTTTTTGCAAAAGGGGTGGTACATTTCCAAATTACCTGCTCCTGAAATGGTTTCCCATACTTTTAAAATAGGAGTTTCAATCGATATGCTTGCACAAACCTTTCGCTGTCTTTGTAGCGTACTATTTGACATTTTTAGTGTTGTTTTTGTTCAAATTACGTAGTGAAATAACCATTGCCAGTATCAAAAGCACATTGGAAACAATACTCAAAAAAGAACCTTTTTCAATCGTATCAAAATCTAGTTTTGTTATATTGAAGCAGAGTAATAAAAAGTTTAAAACCAATATGATACATATATATGACTTATTATTCATCCGATTCTTAATTTAGCGACAATTTAATAAAAAATACAGTCACATAGCAGTCCTTTACTGATATCCTTTAGTATCCTTGAGCTTTTGCTTGCTTTTACCAACGCCTACCAAGTTATTTGTTGCGTCATAAAGTTGGGCAGTAGCTTCCATACAATGTTTTTTCAACACACGTATTTTTCCAACTGCTCTCAATGATCCCGAGCGTACCGGTTTTAAAAACTCCAATTCAAAAGAATGTGTCAATAAAAAATAGTCAGTTACCATAGAACTCATGGCAAAATAGCTGGCATCGTCTAGTAGCTTGAAATAGACAGAACCGTGAATGGCACCCAATGCATGAAAATAGGTACTGTCAATTTCGATTTCAATCTCAGCTTCCCCTTTGCCAATGCAACAACGCGTACTTGGGTAAAGTTCGGTATTGATAGGCGACTTCAAATACATATTTTCTAGTTTCTCAAAATGTAATGGGTCCATACGTATCGATTTGAGATATTTTGATTACAAAGTACACTATTTTACAATAAACAAGTCAGAATTACTATTGGACGAAAATATATTACGATACAACACACAACTTCATATATTTATATTGATTAAAATTTATTTTAAAAATTTTTACAATTTAGTCCTATGAAATCTTTACCATTAGTAGTGCGGTGTCACGGAATAGCTGCCTCTTTTTTTGCGCTTAGTTTTTTTTTAGAAGCATATGGAATACACCTTCCTTTGATTTCAATCAAAGCCCAACATCCGAGTCTAGTTTTAGGAGAGTTTGCTTTTGTCGGTTTATTATTTGCAGGAGCTGCAACCTTTACCTTCTCTTGTTATGAAATCTTTTTATTACCAGATATCTTAAATACTTATGAGGTTGGTTCTATATTCAGAAAACGAGCAAGAATGCTATTCACAATCTACCATATTGTGTGGTGTGTCGTAGTGACAATACTCGTATTATTACCTAGTGCTAGTCCAGCAGCCTATATAGATATTTTTGTGATGTATGGGTTTACTTTCTGGGGATTGCTTTCAAAGTAGAGAGGGCAACATTTTAAATTTTTAGGATCGTTCTTTTCTAATAATCTTTGACTTCTTTTTCTTTTGTCAAGCTTTTTAAAACTACTTGAATCATACTTTTATTGGGGTTTCGATAGTGGCTACTTGAAAAGGTCATAGGATCATATCCAATATTCTTTTTAGCGGCAAATTGATTTGCTTGAACGTGAGTTCCTGTATAATACTTACAACCCATAACGACATTTTTTTATAAGTGTTTGTATTTTTAACTTAATACATACGCTCAAATATATTCATCTTTATAGAAGCCCAATAACAACTTAAAAGGAAGACCTATAAACACCGTCTCTATACAACGGACTAACCTTTTGTGTACGGTATTTTTTTAAGGAGACGTATAAAGTCTTTTTTAAGAATTGCAGGGAAAGCTGTTTTAAAATAAATGGTATAGAGGGCTGTTTTTTTGATATTCATGACAAACAGGTATCTTTTAATCAGGGAATTTTACTAGTTTTAGTAATCTTAAAATCTCAAAAAATGAATACTAAAATCAAAAATGCTATCAGCCTCAGTATTGTTGTCCTGTATATAGGGATCAGTTCGTATGTATATGCATGTACTGGTATCACATTACGGTCTTCAGATGGAGGTGTCGTGGTATCAAGAACAGTAGAGTGGGCGCTCAGTGATGCGCAGCACAATAAAATATTAATTGTTCCTAGGGACAAGAAATTTGTAGGGCAAACTCCAGAAGGAAACAATGGAATGCGTTGGAAAGGAAAATATGGATTTGTGAGTCTTACTGCATATGGACAACCTTATGGTCCAGACGGACTCAATGAGGAAGGGTTGTATGTAGGGGTTTATTACCTTCCTGGATTTGCAGAATATGCTGTATATGAAAAAGACAAGGCAGCTAAATCAATGAGTGTTGGGGATTTGATGCAATGGATGTTGTCTTCTTTTAAGACTGTTGATGAAATTGTTGAAAACCTCAAAGATGTGATAGTAGTAGGGGTGAAAAATGAAGATTTTGGTGGTGCAGACCTGCCTTTTCACTTCAAAGTAGTCGATCCTAGTGGGAAGAGTAAAATCATTGAAATAGTAAACAATGGGGAGGTTAAAATGTACGAACCTTACCTCGGCGTGATTACAAATTCTCCAACCTATGACTGGCATATACTCAACCAAAGAAATTACCTCAATTTGACCACGACTCCAAATGCTCCAAAGAAAATCGGAAATTACAATTTGGTTGCCAACGGTTCAGGTTCAGGTTTTATAGGCCTTCCAGGTGATTTTACACCAACATCTAGGTTTGTAAGAGCTTCTGCATTCACAGCCACATGTCGCCCTTTAGAAACCTCTTCTGAGGCTGTTTTTGAGTCTTTTAGAATATTAGACAATTTCAATATCCCTATTGGAGCGCATATGCCTAAAGCAAATTTACCCGAAAATGTGGTGAGTGCTACACAGGTAACTTCTTCTTCTGATTTGAAAGAGAAAGTATATTATTACCATACCATGTGGAACCGACAAGTGCGTAAGATAGATTTGAAGCAAATTGACTTTGCTACCGTCAAAGAACAGATCATTGATGACGATGCTTCGAAACAAAACAACATAAAAGACGTGACTCCAAAGTAAGTATATCTTTTT
>JBELHA010000062.1:0-11082 GCA_042091695.1 Flavicella sp. | reverse complement strand
AAAATATATCAAAAAAGAAAAACCCTGTAAAATAAATACTTTACAGGGTTTTAAAAATGGTAAAAATTAATACAAATTGATTCAAATTTCATGTTGTTTTTTTTTCGAATTAGAACACATAGAAACTGTTTACATTTGAATCGATAGCAAGTAAATGCAAAGCGTTACAAAATTAACTGTCAAAGTAGTTTCTAATACTGTTCTTAGAGAAAATAAGTAGATTTTTTTCATAATATAAAAGTTTTAAATGATTATAATATCAAAAGTAGTTGTACCATAACATCTATTTGGGCTGTTGCCGATTAAAGGCAATTTTAGTACGCTCAAATAACTTTTAAATAAGACAAATTAAATTCGTCGAAGACAACAATATTTTTTTTTGAATTGATTGAATAGGTATGAATATTCTCAATGTTTATGTGTTGCAATCATAACTGACATTAACAAAGTTTCGAGAATTGGATATGTTTAAATGCTATTTAAAAGGTTTAGAAGATACTATATAGCTAACTCCTTAAATTATTTTAACTCTAATAAAACTACTGTACTGTATCAACCCATTACATTAATCCATCCATGTCTTATTTTGTATAATACCAACAATACATACAACATGTGCTGTAAGGTGTCCGTAAATTTTTAGTATGAACACACTCGTCAATAATACATTGACTGTATGTTTTATGGGTTGTATCATTCTTTTCTCATACGACCAAAGAACTTCTGTAAATATCTTTTAAAACATGCATATAAGGCTTAATTGGAGTTTCAAACAAACGCTGTTTATTAATGCTAACAGACACTATAGCTTTTTTAAATATTGTGGCACTCACAGCTACCAAATTGAGCACTAAAAACATGCTTATTCGTCTAAAAATCAATTCAAATAAACTAAAAAAAGGCATTTCCAACGAATGGAAATGCCTTTGTAGTTTGGTTTAAAGTTTGGTTTAATTTTTAACAATCTTTTTTGTGATTGTTCCTTCATCTGTTCTGATTTCAAGTAGATATACACCATCACTTAGGTCAGATAGTTGAATTGTATTCATCCCTAATTTTAGTGCACCAGATGTTATCGAAACTCCTACTGAAGAGAACAATCTATAGCTTCCTGTATACGAACTCTCAACCGTTAGGTCACCTTGTGTAGGATTTGGATATGCCTCAATCTCTGTTTGTAAAACAAGATCATTTGATAAGTTCGTCAAGTTACAATCACTTGCTACACCATTATCTACAATGTTCCATGCAAAATCATCCATTATTTTTTGTCTTGCAGTGCCATCACAATACTGTGCATTTACATCTAGTTGGACATAGAATTGTAAATTAAGTTTACTGATACCCTCTAAGAACAAACTGTAGTTTTCATTTGATAAAGCCGTCGTATTTGAGAACATTCCTGTCATACTTGTTACATTCGAAACATCCCAAGAACTTAGGTTTTGGTTGAAAGGAGTACCTGAAAATAGCAACTCCATATTCGTCACATTAGAAACATCCCAAGTACTGATATCTTGATTAAATGAAGACATATAAAACATTGATTTCATATCATTAACATTGGACACATCCCAAGAACTAATATTTTGATCAAAATTGGATGCAGTATAAAACATTCCAGTCATACTCGTTACATTTGAAACTTGCCATGTACTAATATCTGCATTGAATAGAGTACCCTCGAACATATAATTCATCGTCGTTACATTCGATACGTTCCATCCACTTAAGTCTCCTGAAAAGGAAGAAGCTCTTGTAAACATCAATTCCATATTGCTTACAGATGACACATCCCAAGTACTGATATCTCCATTGAAGGTAGATGCCTCATAAAACATATACCTCATGTTGCTAACCTTAGAAACATTCCAAGAACTCAAGTTCGAATTGAATGAAGAAGCTCCAAAAAATGTCCCGTGCATACTTGTCACATTCGAAACATCCCAAGAATTTAAATCTGAAGAAAAAGAGGACGCATTGTAAAACATCCATTCCATGTTTGTCACATTCGACACATTCCATGAACTCAAATCTGAGGCAAATGCTGTAGCACCATCAAACAATGTGTACATATTCGTCACACTAGAAACATCCCAAGAACTCAAGTCTGCATTGAAAGAAGCTGCATTGTAAAACATACCATCCATCATTGTTACATTGGATACATCCCAAGCACTCAAATCTGCATTGAAGCTTTCTTTGTCTTTAAACAAATTGGTCATGTTCGTAACATTGGAAACATCCCAAGATTCAATGGTACCATAAATCAAAGTAGCTGAATTTGCATCATTAACCCATGAATTTGCAGCATCGTGAATGTTCGCATCTGTCAAAGCAACTTTCTCTGCAAAACAACTCGATGCCATTCCTCCATCGTTGATAGTCCAACCAAAAGTAGCTATCAATGCTTGTCTTTTAGTTGCATCACAGTATTGAGAAGCAACTGTCAAACTAATATTGTTTTGAAGTTGTAATGACGATATTCCATCTAAAAATAAACTGTAATTTTCATTTGAGAATGAGGTCGCGTCTTTTAAGAAGTTTGTAAGATTGTTCACCCTAGAAATATTCCAAACACCTATGTTTTGATTGAATGCAGTAGCGCCTTCAAACATATGCTCCATATTGTTGACCTTAGATACATTCCATGAACTCAAGTCTTCGTTAAAGTCTGCTTTGTTTGCAAATAGATATGACATGTCAGTCACCAAAGAAACATTCCAAGTACTGATATGACCATAAGTCGAAATTGCAGTATCCTGGTCAGATACCCAAAGATCAACAGCAGTTTGTATATTTAAATCCGTTATGACAACTGGTTCCAAGCTACAATCAGTATTCATTCCTGCATCAGTAATTGTCCAACCAAAATCATCGATAAGCTTTTGTCTTCCTGACGCATCACAATACATAGCATCAGCTGCAATACTCAAGCTTGGATTCAAAGTCAAATTGCTAATTCCATTTAAAAAAGCAGTGTAATTTGTGGAAGAGAAAGAACTCGCTCCTGTAAACATCTCTCCTACATTTTCAACACTAGAAAGGTTCCAAGTACTTATATCGGTATTGAAAGAACTCGCATCTTTAAACAATTTAGACATGCTTATTACATTGGAAACATTCCAAGAACTCAAATCTGAATTAAACGAAGAAGCTCCTTCAAAAGTAGATGTCATATAATTTACATTCGATACATTCCAAGAACTCAAATCTGAATTGAATGATGAAGCTCCAAAAAACATCATCGTTATAGATCCCGAACTCGAAATATCCCATGAACTTAGATCTTGGTTGAAAG
Organism: Flavicella sp.; assembly: GCA_042091695.1. Lineage (GTDB taxonomy): Bacteria > Bacteroidota > Bacteroidia > Flavobacteriales > Flavobacteriaceae > Flavicella. The sequence goes on along the minus strand of JBELHA010000062.1, from coordinate 7,781 downwards.
AAGATGCGAAGTAAAATACATATCGCATGTCTGTTACATTGGATACATTCCAATTATTTAGTTCTGAGTTAAAAGATGTAGCATTGTAAAAGATTCCTTTTAAACTTGTAACATTTGAAACATCCCAAGCATTTAAATCTTCATTAAAAAGCCTTGCATCGGAGAACATCCAATCCATGTTCGTAACATTAGACACATTCCATGAGCTGATGTCTCCAGTAAAAACTCTTGCACTTTCGAACATAGAAGACATGGACGTCACATTAGACACATCCCAAGAACTCAAATCTGAGTTGAATGCATTAGCTCTGTAAAACATACTCGACATGTCGGTTACATTACTCACATCCCATGCACTTAAGTCAGCCGTGAATTCATTTCTCTCAGCAAACAATCCAGACGTACTCGTAACTGCAGATACATCCCATTCAGAAATTGGACCATAAATACTTTCAGTTTGAGTCTGATTCTCAAACCAAAGATTCACTGCATCGTAAATATTGTTGTCTGTTAAAACATTTGTTAAGTTACAACTATCAGCCAAGCCACTATCTGTAATTGTCCAAGTAAATTGATCGATTAGATATTGTCTTGCAGTTGTATCACAATACTGTGCATAAGCACCCAAAAGTACATTCGGTTGTAAATTCAAAGTACTAATACCCTCTAAAAACAAAGTGTAATTCTCATTTGAGAAAGCAGTAGCATCTTGAAACATGCCTTCCATACTAGTAACATTGGAAACATCCCAAGTACTGATATCTTGATTAAATGAAGACATATAAAACATTGATTTCATATCATTAACATTGGACACATCCCAAGAACTAATATTTTGATCAAAATTGGATGCAGTATAAAACATTCCAGTCATACTCGTTACATTTGAAACTTGCCATGTACTAATATCTGCATTGAATAGAGTACCCTCGAACATATAATTCATCGTCGTTACATTCGATACGTTCCATCCACTTAAGTCTCCTGAAAAGGAAGAAGCTCTTGTAAACATCAATTCCATATTGCTTACAGATGACACATCCCAAGTACTGATATCTCCATTGAAGGTAGATGCCTCATAAAACATATACCTCATGTTGCTAACCTTAGAAACATTCCAAGAACTCAAGTTCGAATTGAATGAAGAAGCTCCAAAAAATGTCCCGTGCATACTTGTCACATTCGAAACATCCCAAGAATTTAAATCTGAAGAAAAAGAGGACGCATTGTAAAACATCCATTCCATGTTTGTCACATTCGACACATTCCATGAACTCAAATCTGAGGCAAATGCTGTAGCACCATCAAACAATGTGTACATATTCGTCACACTAGAAACATCCCAAGAACTCAAGTCTGCATTGAAAGAAGCTGCATTGTAAAACATACCATCCATCATTGTTACATTGGATACATCCCAAGCACTCAAATCTGCATTGAAGCTTTCTTTGTCTTTAAACAAATTGGTCATGTTCGTAACATTGGAAACATCCCAAGATTCAATGGTACCATAAATCAAAGTAGCTGAATTTGCATCATTAACCCATGAATTTGCAGCATCGTGAATGTTCGCATCTGTCAAAGCAACTTTCTCTGCAAAACAACTCGATGCCATTCCTCCATCGTTGATAGTCCAACCAAAAGTAGCTATCAATGCTTGTCTTTTAGTTGCATCACAGTATTGAGAAGCAACTGTCAAACTAATATTGTTTTGAAGTTGTAATGACGATATTCCATCTAAAAATAAACTGTAATTTTCATTTGAGAATGAGGTCGCGTCTTTTAAGAAGTTTGTAAGATTGTTCACCCTAGAAATATTCCAAACACCTATGTTTTGATTGAATGCAGTAGCGCCTTCAAACATATGCTCCATATTGTTGACCTTAGATACATTCCATGAACTCAAGTCTTCGTTAAAGTCTGCTTTGTTTGCAAATAGATATGACATGTCAGTCACCAAAGAAACATTCCAAGTACTGATATGACCATAAGTCGAAATTGCAGTATCCTGGTCAGATACCCAAAGATCAACAGCAGTTTGTATATTTAAATCCGTTATGACAACTGGTTCCAAGCTACAATCAGTATTCATTCCTGCATCAGTAATTGTCCAACCAAAATCATCGATAAGCTTTTGTCTTCCTGACGCATCACAATACATAGCATCAGCTGCAATACTCAAGCTTGGATTCAAAGTCAAATTGCTAATTCCATTTAAAAAAGCAGTGTAATTTGTGGAAGAGAAAGAACTCGCTCCTGTAAACATCTCTCCTACATTTTCAACACTAGAAAGGTTCCAAGTACTTATATCGGTATTGAAAGAACTCGCATCTTTAAACAATTTAGACATGCTTATTACATTGGAAACATTCCAAGAACTCAAATCTGAATTAAACGAAGAAGCTCCTTCAAAAGTAGATGTCATATAATTTACATTCGATACATTCCAAGAACTCAAATCTGAATTGAATGATGAAGCTCCAAAAAACATCATCGTTATAGATCCCGAACTCGAAATATCCCATGAACTTAGATCTTGGTTGAAAGAAGATGCGAAGTAAAATACATATCGCATGTCTGTTACATTGGATACATTCCAATTATTTAGTTCTGAGTTAAAAGATGTAGCATTGTAAAAGATTCCTTTTAAACTTGTAACATTTGAAACATCCCAAGCATTTAAATCTTCATTAAAAAGCCTTGCATCGGAGAACATCCAATCCATGTTCGTAACATTAGACACATTCCATGAGCTGATGTCTCCAGTAAAAACTCTTGCACTTTCGAACATAGAAGACATGGACGTCACATTAGACACATCCCAAGAACTCAAATCTGAGTTGAATGCATTAGCTCTGTAAAACATACTCGACATGTCGGTTACATTACTCACATCCCATGCACTTAAGTCAGCCGTGAATTCATTTCTCTCAGCAAACAATCCAGACGTACTCGTAACTGCAGATACATCCCATTCAGAAATTGGACCATAAATACTTTCAGTTTGAGTCTGATTCTCAAACCAAAGATTCACTGCATCGTAAATATTGTTGTCTGTAAGTGCTGTTTTCGATTGTGCGGAAAGGTTCAAAATTGCGCACAATGACAATACCCAACCTAAAAAGGTAGATTTTTTCATAGTTTTTTTTTTATTAATAGCAATACAATTTTACAAACAAAAGTGTTAAATTGTATTAACATTTATTTATAAATTTTCCATATCTAAATTCAAAACTCTGATAACCATAACCTTAAAAAAACTCTAAATTTCACAAGTATAAAAACACTTAAAAAAACAATTATAATGTTATTAATAGCTGTCTTTTTTATAGTCTTAAGTGATCGTAATAGCATGATTTCAACTCCTATAAAAACCCTGTATAGAAATCGAACAACACACTTTCAGGCCCCTATACAATTTCAATGACGGCTCTTTGATAATACTTTTAGCAATACCGTCTTATATAAATTATGGATCATTCATATAGAGTTTGTACTTTAATGAAAATAGGTGTTATTATAATAATTCAGATAGTTAGACTTTTGCTCAAGAAAGCAAGTTGAATTATGTTTATTATCTTTTTCCAACACAGCAAGTATCATCGCGCCCACTATCGTAGGGAACAATCTGTATTAAAAACATACAGGCAATCCGATAAGAATACATTTATAAGATGAAAAGTTAAACCTCTTAATATTTAATGAGTTGCTTATAAAACACCCAAAGGTAAGTTTCTACTACTAAAAGGTATACCCCTTATTGTAAACTGCTAACTATCTGGTAGTCATTATGATTTTAGTACTTTTAAGTATAGATTTATCAATATTTAAGCTTGGCATCTTTAAAAAGTATTGTATCAAGCTAAGTAGATGGATCTATACTATAAGAATTCATCAGATCCCATAGGAGGAACAGTAGCTACATGAGTTGTATCTGCACGGATTGTAAACGGTTACTAAATAGCATCAGAAATATAGGTTTTGTGCATTTAAAGGAACTATAATCATTAGGCTTTCAATCGTTACGTATTGAAAGGGACTTGTATTGATCGTCTGTTGAGAAGAATTGTTATTTACAATATTTTGTAAGTCTGTGCGTATGTGTTAAAATGAATCCGTATAAACATCTAAAAAACAATGCGTCAAAAAAATGATTAAACCAAAAAAAGACCTAAAAAATAAATTCTAATTCAAAAAAAAGCCACTTCAAAAAATGAAGTGGCTATACTATTAAAAAACAAAAATTAATTGGCACTCATATTCCAAACGCCCATGGCGCTTCTACTAATAATTCGCGTATTGATGTTATCTGCAGTTGCTTCTGAAAAAGCTAAAAACGCATCTGTCTGGTAAATCTTTCCACTAAAATTCATAAAGGTTTCATAGTTTTTGAAAGTGGCAATAACATAATGACTTTCTCCGTTTGAAGCACCCGACATAATTTGCCCCAAACTCACAGCAACATTGTTTTCTGCCAACATCGGTTGGGTGGCTGTCACCATTTTTTTAAAAGCCATTGCTGTTTTCATAGGATCTATGGCTGTAAAAAACCAAAGCGTCTGAAAACTATTGCCCATGGCAGGTTCAGAACTGATCAAATGGGAACCTGTTGAAGCTTGATATCCCTCAATACCTAATTCTCCAAATTTGGTAAATATTTGTTGAAAATCTGGATTACTCATGATCATTGACCAATTCAAAAAAGGTGAAATCTTAGAAATGTCTTCATGCCACACCGAAAAAGAATGTGTATGTGTCTGCATCCCTAAATCATTCGATGTCATAGCGGCATAGCCTAATGTTTTTCCTGTGTCAGACGTCATAAACGTATCAAATGCTTGTTGTATTTGCATCTCTTTCCCTTGAGGGACTGTGAAATCCCAATTGATCCATGTTTGCGCACTTAGTTGAATACTTATTATAAAAAGTATTCCAAATAATAAATTCTTCATGATATATATGTATTGATTAGGTTCTAATCTACAGAATAAAAAAAAACTAACAAACTAATAAACAAACACTTAACCTATAGAAACTAGTATTTTAACGACTTTTCGTTGAAAAAAAATTATGTTTAGAAAATATTATCTCTTTTCTGAATATCGCCAAATAGCATCATAACCAAACAACCAGCCCTCCTCTTCTAAATACCGAAACAATCCTTCTTCCAAACGAATTGTGAGGGCATCATTCAAAAAACCAAGATCGCTTGAAAAGAAGGTAGACCTACATTGTTTTGGGAACCTAACAGGTACACGTACTTCATAGTTTGTAAAACCACTATGTTGTGTCACAGTATAATTACAAATATTTAGTGCCAATGCAACTCTACACTCTGGATTCCTAACTTTATAATGCTTCTGGAACCAACGAACTCGACCCTTATTACTTTTCTCAAAAGCTGTAGTCAAAATTTTCGAATCCATAAAAAAATCACTTTCAAAATAACGCACCTTTTTTGATGATGGAAAAAACATATAAAAAAACTCTTTTGATACTTCCGGAAACAATGGATATGCCAAAATAGTAGCTGCTGCTGAACATCCATAAATTGAATATTTTTCGATAAAAGACAAATCACCTCCATTGAGAACTCGTTCTTGATAATTGGCTGTTTTATGATTCATTCTTTGCATTGTTAAGGGTAAAAACAAAACATACAAAAGCAAACTAAACACAATTCCGTAAAATAAAGGTCTTAGGCGAAATCTCTGAAATGAAATAACGAAAGAATAACAGGCTACCCCTAACAAAAGATAACCTACATAGAAACCGAAAGTCAAATTCCATAAAATAATAGGAATTCCTAACAATAAACACAGAAGAAAAACGAATTTGAAAAATATTTTTTTAAATGTTAATTTGTGAAGAACTTCTTTCATTTGAATCGCGTTTTATTGTAAATAATTAAAATTATAAAACACAAAACTAGAACATTGTTATGAAGTGTAATTGCACAGTGAAAGTAATTGTTAAAGTTTCACTTTAGATACTGCTGGTACAATATCACCTCCAAGATACAAATAACCATTGTACTCAAGTATCGAACCAGCTTCACTCACTTGTACACCCGATACATCAAATAAGGTTTGAATTATTTTTCCTTCTTCAGATATTTCGAAAACCATTCCAAACTTTTCAGCTTTTGGTTGTACAAATTCTGGGAGGCTATACACAAACTTCTTCATATTAATTTTTGGATGAATATCGTCTAACTGATCATTGCGTTTGGTCGTAAATCCAAGCCAAAAATTACCCGAAGTACTTCTAGAAAGATTGTTTGGAAAACCTGGAAGATTGTCCATAAAAACCTCAGAAGTTCCTTTTTTAGGACCCTTCAGCCAGTATCTTAACAATCTATATCTTGAAGTTTCTGAAACTAATAGAAAATCTTCATTTTGGGAAAGCACCAAACCATTACCAAAATAATTACCGTTTGAAAGAATTTCAGTTGATTTAGTTGCAGGGTCATACACATAAATACCCCCTGTAGGTTTCATTTCCAAAATTAATTTACTGATATATTTTGAGGAGCTTGCCTCTTGTCCTGAAGTGTTGATAAAGTATATCTTTCCATCCTTACCTATTTTCAAACCAGTACCCATCAATAATGGTTTGTGATCGGGTGTATGCATCAATAAAGTATCAATACTTTTATCAGGATTTACCTGTATCAATCCAACATTGTTTAGAAGAGCAATCAAATTACCAGCGTTGTCGAATTGCATTCCTGTTACCCAGGCATCTGTCTTCAAATAAGTTTCCACACTATTGTCTGGATAGATTTTTAATATAGCACCTGAACTGTAATCTTTAGGACCTTTGTGAACACCACAATAGATAAACCCAGTACTGTCCACCACAAATTCTTCAGCACCATAATATCCTTGTAAAGGTATTTTATTGACATTTGAAAGACGATTATTTAAGGCATATGTACCTTCAAAAAGAGGTTTTGTTGGTGGTGTCCATGCAAGTGGATCAATACCACATGATATTAGGGCTGTAATTGACAAAAAAAGAATAAAATAGGATTTAAATGATAGCATAATATTTTGTTTAATTGAATCAAACAAAAATACTTGGTTCACAACACTCTTTTATCGGCCTATGTAAAGAATTAACGAAGGGTTATTTTTTTTCGAATACGACTCAATTGCGTAGCTGAGATACCCAAATAAGAGGCGATATGGTACTGAGGAATTTCCATTTCAATACGAGGAAAACGATTTTGAAGTAATTCATAACGTTTGTCAGCATCTAAAAGAGCCATTTCTAATTCCTTTTCTTCTTTTTCAATGAAAAAATACTCTGCAATTTTCCTACCCAATCGTTCGATGTCATGGTACTTGTACAATTCTTGAATATCGGTAAAATTAGCGACCAAAACGACACAGTCTGTCAAAGCCTGTTGGGCTATTTTGTTGGGTTTCTTTGTCAATAAGGAAGTGTAAGAACCAACTAAAGCAGGTGCTACAAAAAATTGTTTATTATATTCTTTAGCCTGTTCATTAGTGAAAAATGCACGAGCAATACCTTTTTGTATAAAACCTATTTTTGTAGCATAAGCTTCCTCGCGATCAAAAAAAGTTCCCTTTTTTATAGAAACCAATTCAAAACATGAAAGTAGAGCTTCCATCGATAGATCACTAAGAGGACTGATTCGATTTATAAAGTGTTTAAACTCTTCCATAAAACATAAAAGCAATTATTTATTTTCATGTGTAAATATAAAAAGTTCAAATACATGAAAAACTTAAAAAAAACCTAAAACTATAAAG
>JBELHA010000061.1:0-11369 GCA_042091695.1 Flavicella sp. | reverse complement strand
GAAAACTGTTGAGGGTCACACCTCCGGGGGTTCGAATCCCTCATTCTCCGCAAAAGAAAACCCACAACAGTTGTTGTGGGTTTTTTATTTTCTAAATGTCACGTCCTGAAATAGTGTTACACTAAACTTCAAGTGTAATGAAAATAAATTACGATTTCTGTGATTTGCACTAGACTTTCTACTTAACTGCACACAGTGAATTCCTTATTTTTGGTAGGGGTATTTTATACAAAATAACCCGATATGTATCGGGTTGTTTTTTTGTGTTTTTTGTGAAATGCTTTAGGAAATAAATGATGTAATCTACTCAAAGACCAAGATGACACGCTGTAGCTTATACCTGTGTATATTTTCTTTTTCTAAGGCTTAATACTATAAAAGCTGTCAGTACAATCAGAAAAATAGGGAATAACAAATTGAACATTTGCCAATATCCTTTGTGTAGACTTGCTTCTTTTTTATTGAGTAGTTTTAAGCTTACTTTTTTTGAACGTATTTCTAGGAGTCCTGTATCGTCTATAAGGTAATCTATAGCGTTTAGGAGGAGATCTTTGTTTCCATAAAACTCTTGTGTCCATTTGTCTCTACCGAGTTCTAATGGCTGTCCTTTATGGATTTGGTTTTTTGCGATATCACCATCACTAAATAGGATCATTTTTGAGGGAGTTCCAACTATTTTTGGGTTTTCTATATCGTATGGACTCACGCGGTCTTTGTAGGCTGAGGTAAAGGAGCCTTCCAATAAAAGGCCCATGATGTTTGAACCATTTGTATAGTCTGAGGGTTTAGGTTGTTCTATTACAGATTTAAGATTGAGAATAGTTGGAGTACTCACCCTTTTTGAAAGTACAGAGCTTTGAAGTAATACTGTTTTTAAGATGTTGTTTTTTAGGGTGTCAATACTAGATACAAATTTAAATTGTACAGGTGGAATAGCATTTACAATAGGGTGTTTACTAGTCGGTTGCACTAGGGGATGGTAAAACCATAGATAATTTTGGTAATTGGTTCGACTTCCTGAATTACCTGTTGACAAAGCAATTTTAGATGCGTACAAGTCCTTGACTAAGTCTTTGTTAAATCGCGCTCCATACCTAAAAAAGAAATCATCGAGATTTAAATTTCTAGGGTAGGCGAGTGTTTTACCTGTACTAAAAAGACTGTCCATCTCTGCTTGTACTAAGTCCAACATCCACAAGGTGTTTCCACCGTTAAGGCTGTATTGATCGAGGGTGTATTTTTCATTTTCAGAAAAAGCTTCTGTCGGTTTTGCTATGATTGCAAGGTCGTAACTTTTTAGTTCTTCTAGTGTTTTTTGTGGGTTTTTGGCAACGGAGTCTAGTGTAAACTCAGCCAGGTGAAACGATTTCCCCAACGCTTTTAAAAGGCTGTAGACATAAATGTCTTGCAGTTGACCATTCCCCTTTAGTATAGCAATACTCTTGTTCTTTTGCTGGGTGACTTCTTTTAGACCATTTGCAAATGCGTATTCCAAATGTTGTACAGAGCTTTCAATCTGAGCTGTTTGTGTTTGTGTAGGAGCTCCATCTTTTAATAAAGAAACCAATGCTTTTTTGTTTTTGTACGAAATACTAGCCCATGGAAGGATTACAGATTCTTGGACCACACCGTTTTCTTCTACGGTAAGTCTACTAGGAGACATTCCGCTTTTCACGAGTGCTTCTAGTTGGTTTTTAGGATCAACCAACAGTATTTTTATAGCATTGTTTTTTGCTTTTAACTCTTCCAGTAATTGCAGTGTTTCCTCTTGTAATCTATTGAATTCAGCTGGGAATTCACCTTCTAGATAAATACGAACAACAGCATTTTCCTCAATATTATCGAGCATAGAAAGTGTACTTTCTTTGAGTGTATAGCGCTTGTCATGTGTCAAGTCAAACCGTTGGTACACGTTCTGTGTTCCTACATACAGTGCGCCCAATGCGATCAGGTTATACACGACTTTTCTCTTGTTTTTGTGAAGGCAAATATTCCAATAGGTTGCTGTTAAAAATAACAGGCTTACGAAAGTAAAATACGCAAGGTCTCTACTATCTATAACACCTTTGGCAATACTTGAAAAATGTGAGTACATACCCCATTTTTCAAAGTTAAAATCACTACTAGGAAAAAGAGAAGCAATGTTTTGAATACCAAAAAACACAAAATAAGAGACGGCTACAGAAGTCAATATACTGAACAATTGATTTTTGGCAAATGAGGACACCCAGATTCCAATACTTGTAAAAGTAGTGGCGATAAATAACAAACCGATATAGGAACCTAGGATACTTCCCGTATCGATATTTCCAACAGGGATGGCCAATTGGTACAATGTATATACAAAACAAATAGTAGGCAGCAAGGCGATGCAGATTAAGCTCAATACAGCAAGCGCTTTTCCTGTGATGATTTGAAGGCTAGACAATGGCTTTGTAAAGAGTATCTCTAGAGTTCCCAATTGTTTTTCATCAGAAAAACTCTTCATTGTCAGTGCAGGAATAAGAAGGACAAACAACCAAGCTGTGTTTTCAAAGAAACCATTCATGTCTGCATAACCACTTTTGAGAATGTTATTTTCTGTATCTAGAAACCAAAGTCCAAGAGAAGATACCATCAAGAAACTAGCAATGATGATATAGGTCGTAAGGGTACCTAAAAATTGACGAATTTCCTTTTTGAATATAGCGAACATATAGCTGTTTTTTAATATGGCTTAAAAGTTGTCTTTTTTGTGAAATTCAATACTGATGCTATCTCTTATAGAAAGACCTAATAAACTAGCGGCACCTCCCACTGTTTTTTGATTGCTTTTGTAAATGGCAATTTCAATATAACCCGCCGTATTGAATAGCGCGAGTTTACTTCCTTCACTGTGGCGTTTACTCTGAGGAAGCTCAAAGTTTACAATATCACTGTATTTATTGTTGATTTTGTTAAAGGTGTAGCTACTTGCTCTTAAAGTAAATTCCCTTCCTTTACCTATTTCTTTGAATAGTTTTTGAGAAATATTACTCACAACATTACCATAATTATCAATATACATTACGTTACCGATAATTTTTGTTTGTTCAGCATTATATCGAGGTTGTAGCTCTAGTATTTTTTTATAGGTATTCAGAGGTTTTCCAATTACTTCTAATGTTCCCCCTCGTGAAATGTGAGCTGCGACCTGTACAAAAACATCCAATATAGAAAAACTCGATTCAATACGGTCATGAATGTTGATTTCTACTATTTTAGAAGGTTTTATTTCATTGGCAATCAATGAGATCAATCCATTGTCTGGACATACAAAATAGTGGTCATTCAATAAGAGTGCGATATGTTTGTTTTCTTTATTGAGCTCAGAATCTACTCCTACCAAATGAATGGTTCCTTTTGGAAAATTTTTGTAGGCATTTTTTAATACATACGCAGTTTCAATAATATTAAAAGGACTGATATTATGAGAGATATCTACAATAGTTACATTGGCAATAGATGAATATACAGCCCCTTTTACGGCACCTACAAAGTGGTCTTTGGTTCCAAAATCAGTTGTCAATGTGAGTATCGGCATTTATTCTCGCGTAGTTCTTGTTAATAGTTGTAGTTGGTAATCTAAAAAATGTGTTGAATTTTTATACAAATATAGAGGAATTAATAGTATTTTTAGATGGTATTATAAAAGGATTTACGAACATAAAACAAGCGACATTTGAACGAGAGAAGTATACATCTTAACGAAGTGAATCCCATCGATTTTTTTGGGCCCAATAATGTGACCTTAACACAAATAAAGAAATTTTTTCCCAAGCTTAAAATTGTGGCGAGAGGTTCTGATATCAAAGTTTTTGGGGAACCTATTATTTTAGATGAGTTCGAAAAACGTTTTGAAATGCTCCTCAAGTATTTTGACAAATACAATAGTTTAGATGAAAATGCAGTCGAGCAGTTATTGACGACTTCTGGAGCTACCAATTCATCAAAAAAAGCTGATGGAATTTTAGTACATGGAGTAGGGGGAAAGCAGATAAAAGCCCAAACTCCCAACCAACGTTTGATGGTTTCTAAAATGGAGACAAACGATATGCTTTTTGCTATTGGTCCTGCTGGAACAGGAAAGACTTATACGGCTGTTGCTTTGGCAGTAAAAGCGCTAAAAGACAAAGAAGTAAAGCGTATTATTTTGACACGTCCTGCTGTAGAATCTGGTGAAAATTTAGGATTTTTACCAGGGGATTTAAAAGACAAGTTAGATCCTTATATGCAACCTTTATACGATGCCTTACGCGATATGATTCCATTTGAAAAATTAGACGCCTATATAGAAAAAGGGGTGATTCAAATTGCTCCGCTTGCTTTTATGCGCGGACGTACTTTGGACAATGCTTTTGTGATATTGGATGAAGCTCAAAATACGACTGCTGGTCAAATGAAAATGTTTCTAACCCGAATGGGACGCCGTGCTAAGTTTATAATCACTGGTGATCCTGGACAAGTAGATTTGCCAAGAAAGCAAGTGTCAGGTTTGAAAACCTCTTTGTTAGCATTGAAAGACGTTCGAGGTATCGCGACTATCTTTTTAGATGACAAAGATGTCATACGTCACCGCTTAGTCAAAGAAATTATAAAAGCTTATAAGAATGTTGAAACGGATTGATATTGGACTTTGTACTGTAATTGTAGATTTTAAGATTCGATCATTTATTTGAACTTTCGCTATTCACTATCTTTTTGTTTTTGTTACTTTTGTAGTTATTAATCATTTCGTATTCTATCTATATTATGGCAATTACCATCAACGATACTCAATTTAATTTCCCTAATCAAACAGCTGTTTATAAAGGAAAAGTTAGAGAAGTCTATACCATTGGTTCAGATCTTCTTGTCATGATTGCAACTGACAGGCTCTCTGCTTTTGATGTGATCATGCCGAGACAAATTCCTTTCAAAGGACAAATACTGAATCAGATTGCAGCCAAAATGTTGGCAGCAACAGCTGACATTGTTCCTAACTGGGTGCTTTCTACTCCAGATCCCAATGTAACGATTGGTAAAGCTTGTGCTACTTTTAAAGTCGAAATGGTCATTCGTGGCTATTTGACTGGACATGCTTGGAGAGAATACAAAGCAGGCAAACGCATATTATGTGGGGTTTCCATGCCTGAAGGTATGATTGAAAACCAAAAATTTGAGACTCCTATTATAACCCCTTCTACAAAGGCTGCTATCGGTGATCACGATGAGGATATTTCAAGAGAAGACATCTTAGCACAAGGAATCGTCTCCAAAGAAGATTATGAAAAACTAGAAGCTTATACCTATGCTCTGTTTGAAAGAGGTACTGCTTTGGCAGAAAAACAAGGTTTGATATTGGTGGATACCAAATACGAATTTGGACGCACGAGTGATGGTGAAATAGTAGTTATTGACGAAATCCACACACCCGATTCTTCACGTTATTTCTATGCAGACGGCTATGCTGCCATTCAAGCTAAAGATCAGAAACAAAAACAACTTTCAAAAGAATTTGTAAGGGAGTGGTTGTTGGAAAATGACTTTCAAGGGAAAGAAGGACAAACGATTCCAGAATTGACTGATGCTAAAATTGAGGAGATCTCTCAGCGCTACATAGAGTTGTATGAAAAAATTACTGGAGAGACTTTTGTGAAATCAGATACTTCAAAGATTGATAGTCGTATAGAGGCTAATGTTGCTGCATATTTAAATGCTTAACGATCCTTTTTCATAAATAAAAAAAGACTGTGAATTTGAATTCACAGTCTTTTTTTTGCTTTCTAATGACACTTGTTAGAGTTGGGTTGCAACACCGTTTTCTATTCTAAATACATATTTAAAGACTTCAGAATCAAAATCTACCTTTGCTAAGAAAGGTTCGTTGTCATAGCCTAAGTTCAATGTAATGGTACCACCACCTTGTAAGAAACCATCAAAGAATGAATCTTTTACTTCCAAAGTATAATCACCATCTGCTACACAACTAAATTGAACTATACTTGAAGGACCATTGAGTTCTCCTTCTCCAAACATCCACGTTTGTCCATTTCCTTTAAGAGTCCATTCAGTTTCCTCAGGATGATTGTCAAATTGAATATTAAGGATCAATGGGTTTAGATCACAAAATTCACGCATTCTTATGGTCAATTCCCCTTCGAAGAACATGTCTGTTTCAGTAAATTCGATTGTAATTTTGTCTAAGGGGCCAAAATTAATGTCTTTTTTAGCAGTTATTGTAAATTCTCCTACATTTGAGTTAGCAGGTATCTCAACATATTCAGGTATATTATAGTCATTTAGATCAACGTTGGTATATGCGTCACCGATTTTTGGTGATAATTTAACCGTTCTCTTATTTCCAACTTGGTTGGTTGTATTTACGATGACTTTAATTTCAGAATTTATATCACTATCAATTGTAAAATATATTTCTTTCTCTTGAAAAGTGATGAAATTTAAGTCTTTAGTCTGTTTGAGTTGTTCTGTACAACTCGATGCAATTGCAAGCGATACCAGTGCAATTAATATTTTTAATGATTTCATAATAAGTCTCTTTGTATTAATCAATGAAAGGATTGTCTTGTACTTCAAGTAATGGAATTTCAAAAGTCACGACGTCTGAATCATATTCGATTACCTCACCGACTTTAGTCAAGTGATTTTCTCCTCTTTTCCTAGATCCTTCAGATCGTTTAAAAGCCAAGTAACTCTTTCCTTCTCCAAACAATTCGATTCTTGTTTCTAGAAAAATTCTATCTAATAAATCCGCATTGTCAGCAATAAGATCTATGTCTGATTCATAGTCTCCATTAATTCTTTCTTTCAAAAGAATTTTAAGCGCATCTTTGGCTAAACCATCTTGATTCAAACGTGCGCACATCTCAGCATATAACAATACTATTTCTGCATATCTCATATATACATTGTCAGCTTCTACGAATCTTTGTCCTCCCAATTCTCTGTCATCATCATAGAACTTATTACTAGGAGTATACTTCCATTGTGGAGTAGCAGTACCTGTATTGAACTGTCTTTGTCTCACATCGTTATCAGGAATTTGCTCGAACAATCCTTCGTCAATCGCCTTCACATCTCCTGCCCATTGGTAACTGTAGGAATAGATATCCATCTTACCCCAAAATGAAGTCAAATTGATTCCATAGTCTAATTTAATATCTACACCCCACATCCATCCTCGAGTTTCTACATTGTTGAATCCTCCTTTTTTAGGGTCTCCATCAAATACTATTTCATCTTTTGGAGTAATTTCGAAGTTCCCAGCATCCATGATTGACTTTAATTGTTGCTGTGCGTTTACGTAGTCTTTTTTTGCAGCATACACATAAGCGAGTAGTGCACTTGCAACATCAGAATCTATTTTGTGTTTGAAGCTTCTATCAAAATCACTCAAGAATGCTTTTGCTGTTACCAAATCTTTGATCATTAGGTCATACACTTCTTTGTTTGTACTCAACCCTACATTTCCTGTATTAGGAGTTGTGTAAATTGGTAATGCAGGTGTGTTTTCTTCATACTTTGTTACATAGAATTGACTCAAGTAAAAGTACCCATAAGCACGCATTGCTCTCGCTTGACCAAGCCCCCATTTCAATTCTTCAGTTTCCCATGGAAAGTCTGTAATCACCTCTCCATTTTCATCCAATCCTATGTCATTACCTCCTAAGGTTTCAATTGCTAAGTTTGCTTGCCTGATTACTTTGTAGTAATAAACCCATGGCATAGTCCCGTAATTATTTGTATAATCATTTCCTACATTTAGTGAAGCTACGGTGTAATACCAATTATAAGTACTTTGAGTCAAAGCCATATCAGAGGATGTCATGTCACTAATGATATCGTATGCCTTTTGTCCAAAATCAGCTGCTCCGAATCCTCCTGCTGTACCTGGTTGGAACATCATAGAGTACAATCCATTGACAGTACCATAAGTCACTTCTTCGTTTACCTTAACAGCTTCTTGTAGCTGTTCTGTTGTCAATACACTCGTAGGATTTACATCCAAGAAGTCATCGCTACATGCACTTAAAAGCAGTGTAAGTATTGCGAATATTGATTTTTTTATAGTATTAAAATTCATTTTCTAATTTTTTAAAATTTTACTTTCATTCCCAATGCAAATGTCGACAATGGAGAATATCTATATGTGTTGGAGGATCCTGATAAACTCAAAGATGGGTTGAAACCATCTCTTGCACTCATTAGAAATAGGTTATCTCCAGTCAATGTAACTCTCAATCCTGCAACTCCTAATTTTTCACACACATTTTTTGACATTGTGTATCCTAGTTGTACATTGTTCAATGTCAAGTAATCCGCTCTTGTTAAAAATCTAGACGAAGTTGAGATCACATTCAAATCGTAATTGTTTGACAATCTCGGAACATTTGAAATATCTCCAGGCGCTTGCCATCTGTCGCGAATATCGGTATGGTAATTGTTGCTACCAATTGATCCATTATCCATAAGTCCTGCATAAGCACTGTCATAAGAGTATCCACCAATGCTATATAAGAATTGCGTGCTTATATCAAAATTATAAACCTTTCCTGACAGTCTAAAACCACCTCTTAGTTTTGGAATGGCAGATTTACCTATGTATTTTCTAGTTGCTTCTCCGTATTTTTTTGTAATAGTTTCACTAACCTCTCGGTCTGGGAATTTATTTGTATATTCAAATAAAGAACGAATTTTTTCATCATCTACAACAGACCCATCCTCATCTCTAGTTGGTATTCCATTGTTGTCTGCATCGTAGTAGCTCAAAGCGTACATTGAAATTCCGTCCGATGGATCAACACCCAACCAATCTGGAATGTAATAGTCGTAGATTGATTTTCCTTTGGCCAATGCATAATTACCTTTTTGATTCAGTATTTTTTCCACACCTGTCGATTGGTCTATTGCCATTCTAGTCAATTCATTTTTGAGTATTTCTCCGTTTAAACCTATGCTTAAACTAAAGTCTTTAGTGTTGATCACACCTGCCGATACATCAAATTCCAATCCTCTATTGTTCAATAATCCATCGTTTACTCTTTGAAAAAAGTAACCTACAGAAGGACCAATTCTTCTTTCTGTCAATGAATTTGTTTTAGTGTTGTTGTAATAATCGATATTGATGTCAATGTTTTTAAATATAGTTGCTTCAATTCCAGTTTGAAATTGTTTGGCGACCTCCCAAGTAAGATCTCTATTACCTGGAGAAGAGGCAACTATAGATAGTTCTCCTTCCAATCCACTTGTTTGGTACAAGTCTCTTCCTGGATAGTTTCCGATACTTCCTTGTTCACCAACCAAACCATAACTTGACTTTATTTTTAAAAAGTCAATTGCAGTTATATTGTCCATAAAGGCTTCTTTTGATAGTACCCAAGATACCCCAACAGAACCAAAATCATCCCATTTGTTTTCTTTGTCAACAAACCTAGAGGAACCATCTGATCTATAAGTGGCAGTCAAGAAATATTTTTGGTTGTAATTGTAATTCAATTGTCCGAAATAACTTTCAAGTCGTATTGCATCCGTTGAACCAAATGACAGACCATTACTTTCAGTAGCATTATTCAACTCTGCGATAAAAGGATGTACTAAATTAAACATTGATGCTCCCATTCCATATACGTCTCTACTATTGAATTCATGTGCTACTAAAGCTTCTAAACCATGCGCTCCAAATGTGTTTTTAAATCGTAATAAGTTCAAACCATTCATAACTAGTTGCCCTGAGATATCTTGGTACAAACCCCCTAATCCTTCAGAAGACCCATAGCTTATATTCTCCATGTTTTTGTAGGTGTCCGTTAAAAACTGAACACCAAAGCTGTTTTCTAAAGTCAAGTGATCTGTGAATTTGATATTCAATGATGTATTTGCAATAATTTCGTGTTTTACAGACAGACTTTTATTTAAGGTTGCATCTGCAATAGAGTTCGTAAATGCACCGAAAGGCCTTCCGTCTACACCATAATCAAATACATAGCCTCCGTATATACTATCTTCAATTCTATTCCCATCACGATCTCTTAAGTATACTGGGAATAATGATGGGATGTTGTCTACAAACCAGAAAACACTTCCTGAATCACTAGATTGTCCATTGTCGTTCGTTTCAGCATACGAGTAACTCAAGTTTGTTGAAGTTTTCAACCAAGGCTTCACTTTACTTGTCAAATTCAATCTTGCAGTCAAACGTTTGAAGTCAGAATTTTTAATGTATCCAACATCGTTTAAGTATCCAAATGATGTATAGTAAGTTGTCTTTTCAGTTCCGCCTCCCATTTTTAAGTTAGCTTCATGTCTTACAGCGTTTTGAAAACCTTCATTTTCCCAACCTAAAGGTGTGTATTTACGAGTAACGTTAGGGTAAAACTTCCCCGTTGTAGGATCAATCAACATATTGTTAGGAGCATTCCACATATTATAAATATCATTGACTCCTCTAATTGCTGCAGTAGGGTCAAGGTTATCTAAATTATAAAACAAGTTGTTACTAGCAAATACTTCTGCTGCACCAGATCCTTTTGATTTCATTTCATTTCGAATACCTTCCCAAGATAACTCAAGGTATTCCTCTGGAGATTTTATCGTATTGTATCTTGGTAGCAAACTCATATTGATACCTGTATTAAAACTTACATCTACATAGGATGTTCCTGCTTTTCCTCTATTGGTAGTAATCAAGATGACCCCATTGGCACCCCTAGAACCATAAATAGCTGTAGCTGTTGCATCTTTCAATATCGTAGTAGAAGCAATATCTGCTGGGTTAATAGCATTCAAATAACCATCGTATGGAATTCCATCTACCACATACAATGGATTAGCACCTCCGTTTAACGAACCAAAACCACGAATTCTAACGTTAGCTTCAGATCCAGGTTGCCCAGAATTGTTCATTACTTTAACACCTGCTGCCTCACCAATCAATGCTTGTGTAACATTGGAAACTGCTTTGCTTTCAATCACTTCAGCATCTATTGTTTTAATAGATCCAGTGAAAGCTTGTTTTGTAGTTGTACCATACCCAACAACTATCACTTCTTTAAGTGCTTGTGTGTCTTCTTGTAACACTACATTGATAGTATCAGAAGCATTTACTGTAACCTCTTGGGATTTCAATCCGATATAGCTAAATTGTAAAATACTACCCTCTTCTGCTTGAATCGTGTAATTTCCATCAAAGTCAGTTTCTGTACCTGTTGCGGTTCCTTTGATAATTACAACAACTCCAGGAAGACTTTCTGAACTGTCGCTGACAGTACCTGTAATTGTTTTTTTCTGTGCATTTGTCATTTGAAAACAGAGTACAAATAACAAACCTAAAATCACATTTAAATTAAATTTCA
>JBELHA010000060.1:0-11834 GCA_042091695.1 Flavicella sp. | reverse complement strand
CCCATAAGTGTCAAATGTAAGATAAATAGGGCTAACTAATTCGTACCAATAAAGGCAGACATTCCAGATTTTATAGTGTTGTAAAAATAATTCACATTCCTCATCCTTCAGAAGTAATTTCCTAATTGCTGAAATATACAAACTAACAACCACGCAACATTTTTCGTGCTTTGAGTACAACGCTTTAAAAACAAAGGGTAAATATCAAGTCTATACAGTAAGAGTTAACCACAAGTATGAAATACTACTCGCTACTATCGAAAAAGTAAAAGGCATAGAAAATGTATTTGTTTCTCACAGCAAAGACCTCAACCTAAAAAAACGATTGTAAGCTTTTGAGTATTATTTGAAGACGCAAACAAAGTGTATGCAATGTTTAAAGCGATTGGACTTTACAGATTCACAATACTACAATAGGCAATCACTTTTTAAAATTGAAATCAAACAGTATCCCTATGCTACTTAAAAAAACACATCTATTATCAGTTTTTGCATTTTTATTAAATTGAACCCCTTTTTTTATTGAAAAAAAAACTTTGAAGGGATTCTTAGTGTGTAAATTGCAATAATCGCTTGTGTTTCTATAAACAATTATGTGTTTTCATAACAAACAAGTTTTACTAGGAACTGAGTCGCAATAGTTTGAAAATATTTTAATAAAAAATTATGAAAAAAAACGCATTATTTTTGACTTTACTATGCTTGATATATACAAAGCATAGCTACGCTCAACACGAAATTGGCTTCAATATTTATGACATGTCATATAACAAAGCATATAAATTGCATACCCCATATCAAGATATAGGAATCAAAACAACCGATTTACATTTTGGAACGGAACATCAAGCAACGGCCATAGTGGATATGTATTTACTTGAATTCTCAAATGAAATATTGGAAGATAACGAGCAAGATCACTTACATTTATTTGGCTTTAGAACGATAAAAGAGCCTCCACTTCAAGATTATTCAACTTTTTATCAAAATATCTCTTCCGGAAAAAAAACGCTAAAATTATCTGAATGTAAGGATCTATTTGAAGATGATTGTCTAAGTTTTATGGACACTAAGGTAGAATACGAAAGCAATAATACTATGGTTTTTAAAAATAAGCTTGTGTTAATCGCTAAAAGACTCACTAATTTTGGGGCTGATGGTCATTTTAAAAGTTTTAAAAAGATGCTTATAAAAGTAAAAGTTGTTTTGGAAAGACAATTTTTTCGGAATGGGAATACAATCATCAGTTCCATACGACTGCCAGGTATGAAAGAAATCAATAATTTGACTCCTTTTCTTTATACAAAAAAACTAAAAGTGTATCCCAATCCCTCTTCTAACGGAGAATTTAACATGCTTTTAAAAAATATACAAACAGTATATCAGATTCAGTACACAGTAAAGAATTCTTTTGGGCAAATTATCATCGACAAAACAATTTCAACCCCTTTTGAAATTGAAAACCAATCCATGCAAATAAACCCTAATGAACCATTACCACCTGGCATGTATTATCTAGAGGTTTTTACAGGTAGTCATTTCTTCAGAAGAAGTCTTCTTGTCATTGGAGATTCCGAACTCTAGCAATCTATACCGAAATTTACAACAGATAATTATATCTGAGATACTTCTGGCGATAGGTTTTGGAAAATAATTAAAAAGCACCACTGTATTAATTAAAAAGACTACTATGAATGCATACTTTAAATAAAATTTAATAGAAAAAATCATCAGATAAAAAATGAGTCTTACTTTTTTGAAATGATTTAAAAAAAAATTATAAAAAGAAAAATAACAACCATATTCCTGACTGTAATTTATATAGTATTTACAAAAATCAGCAATGCACAAAACGGAATTACGTCAAATATGTACGACCTATCTATTTCTAAAATATTTACATTGGACAATATGTCTCAAAAAATAGGAATCAAAACATCCGATTTATATATTGGGACGCATTATCAAGCAACCGCTAAAGTAGATATGTATTCTATTAATTTCAGTTATGGAGGATGGGATAGTGAGTCCGAATACTTATACTTATATGGCTTTCGCACTGTCAAAGAACCTCCGCTTCCAAATTATACAACTGACTATCAAAATATCTCTTCCAAAAAAACATTTAGGAAAAATATAGACTGTGATTTCGTAGAAAGTGATTGTCATTGGTTTGATACAACAAAAAAATACGACAGCAATGATATTGCTATTTTCAAAAAAATTGTTTTGAATGCTGCTAAAAGTTTGATGAGTTTAGAATATGATTCTAGTATGATGAGTCTCAAAGATATGACGCTGAAAGTTAGCGTTGCTTTGAAAAAAGAGTACATCATGCCGAAACAAATCAAATCCATTCGTCTACCTGGTTTGGAAGAAATTACTGATCTGAATCCTTTTGTTGAAAAAAACACACTAAAAGTATACCCTAACCCTTCTCCGAATGGAGTATTCAACATGTCTTTTGATATTGGCACAGGAAATACAATTCATTACATCATAAATAATTCTTTTGGTGAAACTATTATAGACAAAACACTAACAGGCATCTTTATAGGTACCCAAACTTTACAAATAACTACTAATACAGACTTAAATCCTGGTATATATTATCTAAAAGTTGTTGTTGCAACGAAGACATTCACCAAAAAACTTATCGTTAGTGATTTTGAATTATAGCATGCTAGTCCAGCACTGATATATAATCTTTGAATCAAATAACTCCCTTGACAAAGGTATCCACTATTGAAGTGTTAACAGCAATATCAGACACAAGGTTACACCATAGAACCGACACACTATACAGTCAAAACACCATGAATTTAGAGAGATATTTGAGCAATCCTAGTCGAAAATTAGTTTACCTTTTTATAGCTAAACACAGATAATTAGTTTCGAAAAGCAATAATTGAATACCTTCAAAACAAACATAAATATGAAGTAAAAACCCACACACAACAATACATATAAAATAAATAGAAGTATTTCGATTGAAATCACAATCACCACCCCACAATCACTGATTTTAAACCCCTTAAACGACACAAAACAAGCTAACTTCGTTTTATTGTATTGTACAAATTATCTAAAAGGTATTTATACCAAAGCTTTAAAATTCTCTACTTATTTATTTGACACTATTAACCGAGAATAAAGAAACACAAACCCCTTCATTGATAAGGTCTAAAATTTAGTGAAACAAGCTACTGTTATTAAAAAAATCTAAAATACTCTAATACTATGAAACTACTTCAAAAAAACACCTGCTGTTGCATCTTTCTTGGGATGATATTTATGTCACATATAAGTGCCCAAAATAATTTCAACGGTGTCACATCTAATATCTATGATTTTAATTTAGCCAAGGCAATGAGTCTTTCGAGTCATAACAGCTATGAACAATTTGGTATCAAAACGACAGCATTACGAATTGGAGGTTACCATGATGCCATGGTCATTGTCGATATGTACCCTGCCAATTTACCAGACTTAGATTGGGGTGATCCACCCTATCTTTATGGTTTTAGGACTGTCAATGAACCTCCACTACCAAATTATGAAACTGATTTTCAAAATGTATCTTATAAAAAAAGTTTAAGAGAACAACCTTGTTTTTTTGAGGATAAAACAGGTTGCGACACATCTGAAAACGGTGAAAAATTCGATACAAACGATTTTTATATTTTTAGAAAAACATGTTGGGCAATTGCTAAAATCATTTATTATCAAGTTGATTACAGTCCTTTTAAAAGTTTTAAGGATATAGAGATGAAAGTACATGTTGTCATTGAGAAACAGAATTTATTTCCTGGACACGTAAATTCAATACGACTCCCTGGCTTAGCAGAAATAACCGATTTTAGTGGCTTTGTCAGCAAAAACGAATTGAATGTATACCCGAATCCATCTATTGATGGAGAGTTTACTGTAACTTTTGACATAGATGTACATCAGCATGACACTGTCAACTATGAATTAAGAGATGAAAATGGTGCTGTTGTACTTCAAGATATGTTCATAAATCTTTTACCTGGTCCGAATACTTTTAAAATAGGCTCCACAGCAGATTTGGTCCCTGGAATGTATTATCTCAAAATTTACAATCCTGATATTAATTTGCATGAAACGCTTTACGTCAATGATTATACAATGCATTAGATTTAAAAGGCATACATAATAATAGTGCTCATTAAACCAAAAGACAAAAAGGAGGTCTTAGGAGAAAACAAAGAGAGATGAGCGTTAAAAATATAGGGTGGATAGTATGGATTCTGGTTTTTGTTTCTTGTCAAGAAGACCAAACTCCTGATACTCCAATAGAAGCACCTACAGATGGTTACACCATGCTATTGATGGGGAATAGTTTTTTCAAACCCTATGCCAATCACCTCGATGCTATGGCATTGCATGCCGGACTAGAAAACCACGAAAGTACTACTGTCTTTCGAGGGGGAGAAAATGGAAGGCCTATAAATTTTTGGAGGGATACTGATTCCAATGAACACCAATTGATCAAAGCAACCTTAGACAAAGGAAACATAGCTGTTTTTGGAATGACTTCGGGACACGATCCCGAAGACCGTACCGAGGGACATCGCGCTTGGATTGAATACGCCATAGAAAAGAATCCCAATATCACTGTTTTCATAGCCATACCTGCGATAGACTTCCCTGCTGATTGGCAGCAACGCGCTGAGGAATATGGATTTGATACGATAGATGGCTTGTTCGATTATTTTGTCAACGACCTCGTCAACAAAACCATGGTAGACGAACTTCGGGAAATGTTTCCTACTACAAATATCTTTACCATTCCTACAGGATTGACTGCGCTGCATTTGTACAACATGCACGGAACCGATAGCTTGTCAGACGACATTAGCCTTTTTGGTGAAAAACCGAGTTCCTTATTTACGGATGCCAAAGGTCATCAGGGGCAAATCGTCATCGAAACAGGTACCCTATTATGGATGCACAGCATTTACAATACAGACCTCCACAACTTTTCATACGACACCGGATTCCAAACCGACTTACATGGAATAGCAGCTCAAATCGCTGCACAACACGATGCAAATTATAAAAAATAAAATATCGAGAGGTATAAACTGAGTAGCATAGCTACCGATGTCATTGCTGTTAACTAATGAAAATAGCCAAAAGGAGAAAAGCTTACAATTTTTAGTGCTTTTTTAACTTTTGAAACGAATAATTGTCGGTACATTGTATTGGTATTAAAACCACTAACACAACTACAAAAAACCGTTCTGTTTACCCTTCAATAAGGGTTACTAAAAGCAGTTTTTTTAACGATTCGTTGTATCCCTATGAAAAAGATTTACCGTACAATTGCTATATTGTTTCTCATTCCTTTCGTTCTTGCCCTTCTTTTTCTCGGGTATATGTCAATAAAGTATACACCTCAATATGTATATAGAACCATTACTTTGCTTGTAGCGGATGTATACGACTATCAATATTTTGAGAATAGGGTCATACATGCAGAAAAGAATAGAGGGAATCAAGTAGGAAAACAACTTTTTGAATTCCCTAAAAAAGAAGATGCTTCCTATATAACATCCCTTTTTGAAGAACGAGTAGCCCAATCAGGATTCAGTTCTTTTGAGGAGTGGGCAGAAAAATCACAAACCACTGCCTTGCTCGTGATTCGTAAAGACACCTTGTTGTATGAAAACTACTTCAACGGTTTTTCAAGAGATTCCTATTTTCACTCCCAATCCGTGGCAAAGTCCTTTATAGGATTTTTGATAGGTGCCGCTATTGATGAAGGCCTTATAAAAGATGTTTCAGACCCAATTACAGATTACATACCCGAATTGAAAGAACGAGATCCTCGTTTTGAAAAAATCACTCTCAAACATGTACTCGAAATGCGTTCAGGACTCAACTATGACACTAGCTTTCTACCATGGCTAAACATGCAGAGCCCTTGGAATGATGAAGTGATTGGCTATTACCACCCTAACGTACGAAAATTACTACTAGAGGATATAGAAATTGCCAGAGCTCCTGGTTCCTTCGAATACAATAACTTCAATACAAGTTATCTAGGACTTGTGATCGAGCGCGCTACAGGAAAAACTGTTTCTCACTATTTAGAGGAAAAATTATGGTCGCAAATTATGGAGTACGACGCTTTGTTTTCCATAGACAGTAAAGCTTCCGGTTTTGAATACATGCCGAGTCGTTTGATAGCGCGTGCAATAGATTACGCTCGTTTTGGTCGTCTTTATCTGAACAAGGGAGTTTGGGAAGGAAAACAAATAATCTCTGAAAACTGGGTACAGCAATCTACACTCGAAAACAAGCAGAGCTACCACAAAAAAGATCCCGATTGGATCGGCAAAGGATGTGCCCACACCTATTACGGTTACCAATGGTGGGGTACCGTCGACTGTGAAGGCAACTATCAGTACTTCGCCAATGGCAATCTAGGACAAAACATCTACCTCATCCCTGACAAAGAAATGATCATCGTTCACTGTGGGAATTCACTGCAACATTACAGCGATAGTGATTTGATGCGCATTGCAGAAAAATTGCGTTGACTCTAAAAAATATTGTAAATAGGATTAGCGGACACGGTTCAATTCCATGTCTATTGCTTGGTTTTTGTAGGCTGATTTTAAACTTCCAAAACGGTAATGTAAGGCTATAGCGAAATACTAAATAGCAGTAAATTTTCACATGAGCTCATTACATTAGCATATTTTATCGAAATACCTACCACTAAAACACCTTTTAAGTTAACATAACACATAATACCATCAACATATTACATATTACCTTTTAATCAGTAAAGTAAACATACTATAAGTTAATATAACACATAACTAAATCAATATATTACATATTATCTTAATGTTAATAAAAAAAACAGCAAATATGTTAATATAGAACATATACTTGGTAAGATGTTGTATTTATACTTCCTGATATGGCCGTAATTTTGCAGTGTAATTAAACATCATATAAATACTATAAAACAAAAGATTATGAAAGCATTTAGAAACATCACATTACACTTGACTATGTTGCTTTTCAGTTTAGCAGCATTCGCAAATGAAACAACACCTATTAAAAGTGTTAAGATTCAATCGGTAGCTGCAACTAAATTTATTTTATTTGCTGATACAAATTCCGATGAGATCACTATTAAAATTAAAGATCTTGAAGGTACTGTATTGTTTGAAGATAACTTGAACAAGGGATACAGTTACAAGAAAACATATGACATGTCTCACATGCCATTGGTTCCTTACTATGTCAAGGTAACAGATAGCAAGTCTATGAAATTATTTTATATCAATGGACTTACAGTAAAACTAGTAGACGAATTAGATATAAAAGAGTTCAAAAAACGCAAGCAAATGGTTGCTATGCTAACAGATTGATTTTTTAAAAAACATATATCAAAAAGGGGAAGTTTTACACTTCCCCTTTTTTTTTGTCAAAAACCGGAAATTCAATTGAAATTGTACCCAATACACACGAGAGTTCCTTTCTGGCTACTTTTATCATTTGATATACCGCCTACAAATCCGTTGTTTCAATTGACGAACTTTAAGTAGGCGGTAACTATCTATAGTTAGCATAGGATTTAGTTTGGGGTCACTTTTGAATAATAACTTTTATTGAAGTTACTAATAGCAACACTATTAATTCAATCTATTGCGTCTAGGACTGCAGACCAGGGTATAAGAATCGATACTAAAGCAACCAGCGCAATCCAATAGAGAGGTCTAAACGGGATAGATTTACTCTTTCATCTAAGTCCTCTGTTTGTGTTACACCGTTCAATTCGACGTCTAGTTCATTGATTCCCCCAAGCAGTAAATGCACCCCTAAACCAAGTGCAATATTCTTGTCTAAAACAAAATCATAGCCAAGTCCAACATTCATACCTAGAGTAGCTTTTGAACCTCTAAAGACTAAATTTTCTATGTATTCATTATTATGATACTTCAAACGACCTATGGAAAGTGTTGATACCAAAGCACTTTTTTTAGTTCCCAACAAGTTATTGGATATAATAGATGGACCAATAAAAGAAATCTTTATATCGTTTTCAATACCACTGAAACTTGAACCATTCAAGTAAAGTTCAACATTGCTATCGTAATTACTACTGTTGAACTGTTTGTAGATCAGTCCATAGCCAATTTTTTTGGATGAAAGATGGTGTATCTCAAACCCCCAGTGCCCACCAGACTTCAATTCGTTTGCATGACGTTCTAATTGCGGGTCCATGCTTTGTGAATTTTCTGCTAACATTAAACTTGGACCTCCAAACAGTTTAAAACTCAAAGTAGCATTTTTGCTTGGTTTTTGAGAGGGTACTTCAGCATTTTGTGCATGTACCTGTACAATAGTAAGCAATATAAAATACAATCCTAAAACATTCATTTTAATTTTCATAGTTCTCTTATTTTTGTGTTATTTAATTTTGTTTCGTCTCTTTTGGCTTTAAATGCCTCGAATTCAAGCGCTCCAATGGTATTGGAAATAAAATCAACTGAGGGGTTTGTAGCTACTGTAATCCCCATACTATTGACTCCTATTCCTATGGAGGAGTTATCATTTACAGTACATCGGAGGTAGTATTCTTTACCAAATACAATATCGATTGGAAGTCCCCTTTTTCGTTTGTTTATTGTGATGAGATTGGAACCTTCTTTGTATAACTTAAGTGATGTCTTAAAGTTGTTTTTGACACGGCATAAGGTAGTATCCCCTAGTTTTAAATTGTAGCGCAACCAACTAGAAGGTCCATCAAAACGATATATATGCAGCAAAGCATATTGCTTGTCAAGAGCAGTATTGGAATTGACTTTTAAAATTTTGTAATGTTTGGAAATACTGTCTTGGACGCTAGTATACAAGGTAGTCTTAAGACGGTGACAAAAGTTCCGATTACCTGGGACATTGAGTTGAGTGATATGAACAATATTGGCTCCCAATCTTCTCGCTTCCCCTTTTACCTGTTCTAAAAGAGTCCGTAAATCACATTTTTGTTTGTAATCATCAGCAATTATTGAAGTGTTTCCAATCTTTGTTATGTTTACAGGCAGTGTGTCGCTAGTAGCATATACATACACCTCAGCATCGGCTTTTAAAACGCTTGGTTGTATTCCTGGTGCTAGTGTGGTTTGTAGCATGGGTTTGCATGCATCTAACATGCATGCTACAAACATTACAAACACTATGATTGTTCTCGCTCTCCTTTTCATTAGCAATCTTAATTTGATTGTTAAAATATCTTTGACTTCCTTGTTAAGGAACTAAGTTATTTCTTGTCTATTTTAAAGGGAGGGCACTAGTTATTTGATTTGTAGCTAGATTAAATTTTGATGCATACAATAAAATCTATTGGGAGAATCATTTGAAAACACACAACTTTGAATTCAAGTACTCAGCAATATTTTAAGCCTAAATATTCATTAACATACTGTTACTGATATTCCAAATCACATTTGTAAATATACACATAATAGGCGCTCAAACTCGAATCGTTTGATGTATGTACATTAATGAGTTCTATATCAGTTTTCAAAAACAGCAGAGTATTGTCTTTGTAATGACAAATATCTTGGTACAACCTCAGGCAATAAAATACCGTTATTGGAAAGAATCCTTTCGTTTGGTTGGCTGTTATTGGTTAAGATTTGTTAAAACTAGTCAATTAGGTAGTCCATTTTTTAATCTATAAAAGGATTACTACTATCGGGTTTGGGACTAAAGCTTCGTAAATGATATACAATCTGCTTGTCTTTTGGATATACTCTTTTACCGTGACCACTACTATATACCTCTGTGATAAGAAATTAAGTCTCTGACAGTACCTTCCCTGTGCATAGTGCTGCAGTAACAGGAGGCTCCCCAAAAGTCCATCTACTAAATCGAATAATAGCTCCTTCAACCTCAAACACTCCCCAACGAGGTTTCGTTTGTTTTGATACTTTAATATAATTTAGATCAGTAAAATTTTTCTCATGGTTATCTAAATTATTTTTTTCTGTACTATTTGCGTAAAAGATAATTCCATTTTCATACAGAAAATAATTGTCAACCATCTCGCCTGACAAATACTCTCCAGAATAATATCCATCTAACCTTAATTGATTCCCGTATAAGGTTTTCTTGAAAGATGTAACTTCTCATCCTGGTTAGAATCATATCGATAACATCCAAATCCTAAGACTAATAACAATACACATAATTTTTTCATCTGATTTATTATTTATTTGTTCTAGGCATTGACACGGATTGCAAATCCGCACTATCGAGCATTTCTTATCACGAACTACAAGTCCGCGCCATCGGGTAAAAAAATCAATGTAGTGAAACTAGTCAATTAGGTAGTCCATTTATTAATCTATAAAAGGATTGCTACTATCGGGTTTGGGACTGAAGCTTCTTAAATTATACACAATCTGCTTGTCTTTAGGATATACTCTTTTACCGTGACCACTACTATATACCTCTGTGATTACAAATGAAGTCTCTGACAGTACCTTCCCTGTCCATAGTGCTGCAGTAACAGGAGGCTCCCCAAAAGTCCATCTACTAAATCGAATAATAGCTCCTTCAACCTCAAACACTCCCCAACGAGGTTTCGTTTGTTTTGATACTTTAATATAATTTAGATCAGTAAAATTTTTCTCATGGTTATCTAAATTATTTTTTTCTGTACTATTTGCGTAAAAGATAATTCCATTTTCATACAGAAAATAATTGTCAACCATCTCGCCTGACAAATACTCTCCAGAATAATATCCATCTAACCTTAATTGATTCCCCGTATAAGGTTTTCTTGAAAGATGTAATTGCCCATCCTGACTAGGATCATATCGATAACAACCACATCCTAAGACTAATAACAATACACATATTTTTTTCATCTGATTTATTTTTATATTACCATGCTACACTACCAAATTGAAAGAAAAAACGATTTTTCCTATCTCTGTCATTCCTAAAGTACGGAGAATCCAAGTAGCTATGTACCAACTCATTTTGAAACAAATGACGAATGGATTCAGAATCTGATCCTATTTCAAAAACACCTATCTGCAAAGATAAAATACCATGCCTGTATCGATCAGGATCTCCGTAAGGACCTTTAATATAGGTTTCGTTTCCATCAATAATATCTGTTCTTCTATCATCTTTTTTTAATCCAGGGTCTCCAGTAAAGGTTCTTAATCTTAAACTAATTCCAAAAAAATTAAGACTCGTAGAGCTAGAACGATAACGATCTCCTCCATCTCCCCAATAATCATTTTCTGAGTCTATTCCTAGAACAGAAGGAATGCCGAATTTTCTAAAACCTACCGTTTGACTAAATTCTCCTGCTGTGTATTTAGTTGTTCCTTCATGGTAAAACCATAAATAACTACGCTCATACCCCTCTCGAGTCTCCCACCCTTTGTAACCCCCATAATATTTGGTATAATAGCTAGCTCCATAATGTTTCCGGTAAGACGCTCCAACAATCTTAGGTACGCCAACAGAAACATCAAAACCTATACCACTTACATGTGTTCCAAAGTGGACATTGATCTTAAAGGCAATTGGTGAAATATATTTCATTATTTCGTAGGTTGCATTTGTAGCGATTGCTATTGGCAATAGCGCAACCTTTAAAACAAATAAACCTGCTTTTTTAAATCCATTCCATACTTTCTTCCAAAAGGATTCCCCACTCCAATCTACATAAGACAATGGATTGTTAAGTACATAGCTATACCTATTGAAATTTTGTGAATTGAATGGATCTTGCATATGATTGTCTGGAGACAAAAACCTACCTA
>JBELHA010000059.1:0-12208 GCA_042091695.1 Flavicella sp. | reverse complement strand
TGGATGTTTTACCAAATACTTATGCTGTTGAATCTTCACCTAAAGACCTTACAGAAATCACCAATGCATCAAAAGTATTTGCTGTGGATTATGTTCGTGAAAATAGTACCATTGCTGCAGCCTTATTATTGGAAACACCTAAAGGAGCTTACGAGCATTCTAAATATATCTGTGACAGGCTTCAAGGTGCACAAATCCTATCGATTTCAAGTTTTCAATTCTTTGACAAGCCGTTTTCAGTTGCCCTTGTAAAACAAGCAGACGGAACTAAAGAATACGTGATGAGCTTTGCAGTTAAAATATCAGAAAATAGCTTTGCTATTGAGAGTCATTGGAATTTAGACCGATTTGATTCCGAAGGGCATTATTATAATTTTCAATTCTGGACTTATACCATAGATGATTTGCACAAATTAGTGACAGAATCTTTCAATTTACTAGGAGTACAAAAAAACATTAGTTCAATAGTAACGACTAAAGCTCCTGCCGTTTATATTAAAAAAGCCAAATACGAGCGTGGAAAACTCATTTTGGAAATCACAAATACTATCAAAACGGATCAGATAGCACTTTCAGGGGGGATACGTAAAAGTGAAACCAATCCAACAGAGCAAGTAAATTACAACATGTCTGTTGACAACAAAACTTTTACATCTATTGTTTCGATAGCTACTGGAAGTTTTTTTGATGGTGGCTTTCGTTTGGAATCTGGAAATGCAAATACTCCAGACGATTTATTTATTTCTGATGGTACTTGGGGTGTCGATGATTTTGCAGCAAGTTCAAAAGTGGAAAAGTTTGAAGTTATACCACAACAAACAATAAGTACTACAGGACATTCCTTTGAAAGAGCTATTGAGCTTGTAGGGGAAACAGCGGAATACATAGGTGTCTACAGATCGTTTACGCCAAGGTTTACACCTATAGACTTGTCAGGTTACAACCTATTGGAATTCCAAGCAAAAGGAACAGGATTGTTGAGTGTTCAGCTTGTAAAACCAGCAATCTCAGCTTGGGAACAACGTCATAAAATAAACCTGATGTTGACAGATCGTATGACAAGCTATAAATTACCTTTGTCTGAATTTAAAGACAATACTAACAATACAATTGATCTTTCAGCGGTGAGCAGCATGTTGTTTGTGATGAAATCTAATAATGGAAAAACCATCCGTAAGGAGCTTTCTTTGCATGACTTAAAATTTACAACAGCTTCTTTTGGTGCAATGGCAACAGATAAAATAATCGTAAGCACACTCGGCAATAATCGTTTGCTAAACGTTCGTTTTAATGCATCTAACGTTGACCTACATACACTAAAAGTATTTGATAGCAATGGGAGAGTGGTCTTACAAGAATTAGTACATCCAAACAGAGGATTAAACACTCTAAGCCTAACAACTCCTAAGCTACCTCCAGGAGTATACATAGTACATCTATACAGCGCTTCAAAACTATTTACTCCTGAAAAATGTATCTTACCATGAGGATAAGTTTTTAGGATCGGAGCTTCTACTAAATAGCTGTTACAGGATATAGTTGTTCAGAAATTATTGTTTTAGTTGCTTAAAACTCGAATTACTTGGAAATTCAAATAGTTCTAAATCAAAATAGGGAACCGCAGCAATGATATGATCAAAGATATCTGCCATGATGTATTCATAGTTTTTCCAGCGTTTGTCACTACTAAACGCATAGATTTCTAAGGGCACTCCCTGAGCCCCAGGAGCCAACTGACGCACCATAACCATCATGTCTTTGTTAATAGCTGAATGGTTCTCTAAATAAGTTTCTATATATTTTCTAAACACACCTATATTGGTAAGGTTTCTTCCATTGACAGACAAGGCTTTGTCGTGGTTATTTTCTCTGTTAGTAATCTCTATATCCGATTGTCGAGCCTCTAAATACGCGGTAATAGTTTCAATTTTTTTCAAGTCTTCTATTTTTTCATTTGTCAAAAATAAAACACTGTCTAATTTGAAATTCAAAGACCTTTTGATACGTCTACCAGCGGCATTTTCCATTCCTCTCCAGTTTTTAAACGAGTCTGAAATCAATGCATAAGTGGGAATGGTGGTAATCGTCTTATCAAAGTTTTGAACTTTTACAGTAGACAAGGTGATTTCAGTAACATCTCCATCTGCGCCATATTTTTCAAAAGTAATCCAATCTCCAATACGCACCATATCGTTTATCGAAACCTGTATACTAGCAACAAATCCTAGTATGGTATCTTTAAAAACGAGCAAAATAATGGCGGAAGCGGCTCCAATTGTCGTGATAAACTGTATGAATTCAATACCCGTTATTACAGCAAATACTGCGAGTATCCCCAAGCCCCAAGCAAATATCATAAATATCTGTATAAAGCTTACAATAGGCTTGTCTTTTAGACGGTCCACAGTTTTGAAATAATCTCTAAGCGTAAACAAAAGACTTCTAAATATACCTAGGGTAAGCAAGATTCCAAAAACAATAAGTCCTCTCTCGACAATATTTTCTACAAAACTAAAATCTGAAAATATATAGGAGTTTAATTCCAAAGCAACCACAAGAGGTATTATTTGGGAAACCTTACGAGGTACTTTATTTTGTAGTAATAAATCATCAAAATTAGTCTTTGATTTCAATGCCCATCTCGTGAAAAATTCAATCACGATTTTTCGTATAGCAAAATCTATTATATAGGATAATAAAAGCATCGATAAGAGCAAAGCAAACATATTTGTATATTTTGCGATAGACTCGGAAACACCAACTGTTAGTAGGTAATCGTATAGTAAATGTTTTAGGTTCATTTCTTAGCGTGTTTTTTTATGTTTTTCGGGATAGTTGAAAACTAAAAATAGTTAATTATGATAGCATCTTCCACAGTAATAACTGTTTATTTTTATAAAAAATCAAATTTTTACAGTACTTGCATGTTCCATAAAATACCCTTTTAAATTTTGAATACCTGCATTCATTTTTTCTGAATAAACAGCATATTGACATTTTTGAATACCACTTGTAATGGCTAAAAGTTTACTTGTAGTTTTCTTATCAGTAAGAAACTCTGCATCGTCAATACTAAAAAGCTTCAATTCACGTGTGTTTACACCGTTTAACAATAACAATTTATCTAGTGTGTTGACGGTAGTTATCAGGATATCAACCCCTTCAAAAATTTCTGATTTCAACAAGTCTATATGTACTTTTTCATCAGCCAAATAAACACGAACGGGACTGTAACGTGTATACGTAAAAAACCCATCGTACATTTCTTTAGCAGCTTCCATATTTTCAACAATTACAATGGCTCTCGCAGCAGTTCCAACTGCCTCAAACTGTATTTTTTGCAAGGTAGTAAGTACGATTGTTGTTGTCTTTCCACTGTCTTTGGCAGCGGTACAAAACACATTCGCGCCACTTTTTATCACAGGAATACTCTTGCTTTGAAATGCTGTAGGCACTGTCATTTCAAGTTCTATAAGTTGTTCTTGAATGTTTGCGTGTAGTTTTTTAAAAGGCTTAGGAAGTGAAGACATATTTTTTTAGTTTCTAAGATACTGTAATTAAGATGATAGCACTCTTTTTTGTATTTGAGCAGGGTGCAAGCACAGGTGCAATAATACAATTTATGTCGCACACAGCAGTCGTTTTCAACAACCTATTGTATCAGTAGACCTCTAAAACGAATGTTCAGATTGAATTTATAGTGAAGAAAACAACTTGTAACCGAGTTAAAGAACAATAAATAACCTGTTTTTTTGCTTTTTTCTGACTTCGTTAACATTATGCAATTACAAAGAAGGAATAAATTCATTAAATTTGATAAAACAATTTTTAGCATGAAGCACACCAACCATCCAAAGACTGGATTTCAGTTTTCAAGCTATATAGCACCTGAAAAAACTCCTTTTGAAACTCTCTTTGAAATTTTCAAGGAACTGATCACTCACACTTCTGGTGATTTTGACGAAGCCATAGATTGGTTGCGCACACTCGATGAGAAATACAATATTACAAATGAGTCCTACACCATGGAGGACTTTATCGAAGACCTAAAAAAAAGGGGGTATATTAAAGATGAAATCAAACCTGATGGCAATGCTAAACAAATAATTACGGCAAAGACAGAGCGTGCGATTCGAAAAGGCTCCTTGGAACAAATTTTTGGAAAACTCAAAAAAAATGGAAAAGGAAACCACCGCAGCAAAAGCAGTGGGATAGGGGATGAGCAAACAGGCGATTTACGCAGTTTTCAATTTGGAGATGCCGTAGATAAGATATCTATTACAGAAAGTCTAAAAAACGCTCAAGTAAACCATGGTATCGGGGATTTTCAGCTGACAGAAAATGATTTGGTCATCGAAGATGCACATCACAAATCACAGATGAGTACCGTTTTAATGATAGACATCAGTCACAGTATGATCCTCTACGGAGAAGACCGTATCACACCTGCTAAAAAAGTAGCCATGGCCTTGGCAGAATTGATCACGACACGCTATCCAAAAGACACCTTGGACATTCTTGTTTTTGGAAACGATGCGTGGCCTATCAAAGTAAAAGAGTTGCCCTACCTACAAGTTGGGCCCTATCATACCAATACAGTAGCAGGATTAGAGTTGGCAATGGATATATTGCGCAGAAAAAGAAATACCAACAAATCAATTTTTATGATTACCGACGGAAAGCCAAGTTGTTTGCGCATGCCTGACGGTACTTATTATAAGAATAGCAATGGCCTGGATCCTCACATTACTGAAAAATGCTATAATATGGCAGCTTATGCAAGGAAATTGCACATACCAATAACCACATTTATGATCGCTCAAGATCCATACCTTCAGCAATTTGTGGAAAACTTTACGGAATCTAATAAAGGAAGAGCATTTTATACCGGTTTACAAGGATTGGGAGAGATGATTTTTCACGATTATGAAAACAATAGAAAAAAACGCATGCGATAACTTATGGATACAAAAATTAAGACGCTAGGGGCATTGAAAAAGTCCGGATATACTTCTAAAAGTATAAAAACTGAATTACGTGACAACCTAGTTCAAAACATCAAAAATGCTACAAATTCCTTTGAAGGGGTACACGGATATGAAAACACTGTAATTCCTCAGTTAGAACGTGCTATTTTATCCCAACACAACATCAACCTATTGGGATTAAGAGGGCAAGCAAAAACACGTTTGGCACGTCTGATGGTACAATTATTAGACGAATACATTCCTTATATCGAGGGATCTGAAATCCACGATGATCCGTTGGCACCAATCAGTGCCTTTGGAAGAGAACAAGTAGCCACACACAAAGACAAAACACCGATTGCTTGGTTGCATAGAGACGAGCGTTTCTTTGAAAAATTAGCGACTCCAGATGTGACAATTTCTGATTTGATTGGAGACATAGATCCTATCAAAGCAGCTACTTTAAAACTGAGCTATTCGGACGAACGCGTCTTGCACTACGGAATGATCCCTAGGGCGAATCGTTGTATTTTTGTGATCAATGAATTGCCAGATCTACAAGCTAGAATACAAGTTGCCTTGTTCAACATACTAGAGGAAGGAGACATTCAAATTAGAGGCTTTCAATTGCGAATGCCTTTAGATTTACAATTTATATTTACGGCAAATCCAGAGGATTATACCAATAGAGGAAGTATTGTAACCCCTTTAAAAGATAGAATTGGTTCTCAGATTTTGACGCATTATCCGGAGTCTATTGAAACGGCAAAAACAATTACTTCTCAAGAAGCCAAAATTCACGAAAATCGAATGGCTGCCATTCACATTCCTGAATTGGCAAAAGACTTGGTGGAGCAAATTGGTTTTGAGGCACGTAAAAGTGAGTATGTAGATGCCAAAAGTGGTGTCAGTGCGCGTATGAGTATTACAGCCTACGAAAATCTTGTGTCTACCGCAGAATACCGTTGTATGTTGGCAGGAGAGACCGCCACTTCATTGCGCTTTTCTGATGTATTAGGAATGATTCCTGCGATTATAGGAAAAATAGAATTGGTGTATGAAGGAGAAGAGGAAGGAGCAGCGTTCGTTGCGGAAACACTCATTGGAAACGCCTCTAAAGCCTTGTTTTTAAACTATTTTCCCAAAATACAAAAACTCAAAAACGAAGCAGATGAAGATCCCTATGCTGAAATTTTACAGTGGTTCTTTGATGCGACTTCTTTCAACCTAATGGACGATGCTACAGAAACGGTATACAAAGAAACACTTGATAAAATAGACCCATTAAACGCTTTGTTAGATACTTATATGAAAACTACGGCAACAGAAGACCGTTACTTTGTCAAAGAATTTATTTTATGGGCCTTGGTCGAATTCAAGCAATTGGATAAAAAACGAATCGGTGCAGGTTTTTCTTTTAAGGACCAATACGGAGCTTATTTTTCAGCCCTATAATTACAGACAAAAAGTCTTATAGGATTGCAATTTTATTACATAAGTCTTTGCCCAATTGGCAAAGACTTATTTTTTCACCCCAAACTTACCATAACAATTTATTATTTTTACGATATTTTCTAGTCCTTAGCTTAAATTCTGTACGTATATTTGTACTAAAATATATTTTATGACCCATAATTTCACTGATTTAGGTGTATCGCTACAGCTACAAGAGACATTGAAAACACTTGATATCACAATACCTACAGATATTCAAGCAAAGACGATTCCTCTTGTGTTGCAACAAAAAGAAGATCTTGTTGCAATGGCAAAAACCGGAACTGGAAAAACAGCTGCTTTTGGTATTCCTTTGCTACAATCGGTAGACATACAACAAGAAGCTATTCAAACTTTAATACTAGCTCCTACACGTGAATTGGGACAGCAAATACACGAAAACTTAGTGAAAATTGCCGCATTTGACCCCGCAATATCAATTGCTGCTATCTGTGGGGGTATTCCCATAAAACCTCAGATAGAACGATTGAAAACAACAACTCATATCGTTGTTGCCACACCGGGGCGTCTCGCAGACCTTGTAAAACGTAAGGCGATTGACATTCGAAATATTCAAAACTTTGTATTGGACGAAGCAGATGAAATGGTAACGGCTTTAAAAGAAGGTTTGGACACTATCATTGAAGTTTTACCGAAATCTCGAAGAACCCTCTTGTTTACAGCGACCATGCCCGGTACTATCAAACAACTGATTCAAAATTACATGTCCAAACATGTTGTGACTATTGAGGCAGACATGACAACGCTTGGACACCAAGGAATTGACCACAGTTATATAGTGGTGGAACCTATAGAAAAGTTAGAAGTATTGCTGCATTTTCTGTCACAACACCAAGGAAAACAGGGAATCATATTTTGTAAAACCAAAGCAGCAGTCAATAAATTAGCCAAAAACTTAGCCATTCATAAAATCTCATCTGGAGCTTTACACGGTTCACTTTCACAAGGAATCAGAGATCGTATCATGGGACAATTTAGAGAAGGCTACATCGATATATTGGTAGCTACAGACTTGGCAGCACGTGGGATAGACGTAAAAGATATTGCCTATGTGGTCAATTACCATTTGCCCGACCGTTACGATACCTATGTACACCGTTCAGGAAGAACTGCAAGAGCAGGTGCAAAGGGACTTTCTTTGACCATTTTACAACAAGAAGAAGAGACAGATATCGCCAACTTTGAAGCGGAATTAGAGATCGAATTCACCAAAATCTCCAAAGCATCTGCTGAAAGTATTGCCGAAAACAACACCTTGCTATGGGCGAGACAAATATTCAAAACCAAGCCCGATAAAACAGTATCTCAAGACCTGCGTAAAAATATACAAACTGTTTTTCACCATTTGACAAAAGAGGAATTGATAGATAAAATGTTAGCAAATTACTTACAAGCAAATAACAAACAATCTGTAAAGAATAAAAAATAAGCATGAAAAAAGAAGCTATCATAGTAGGTGGGGGAATTTCAGGTCTTTCCGCGGCAGTAGCACTGCATGAAAAAGGAGTCAAATTTCAATTACTAGAATCCTCTGACCGTGTTGGTGGACGTATCAAAACAGATACGATTGATGGTTTCCGCTTAGATCATGGGTTTCAAGTGCTGCTTACTGCATATCCCGAAGCAAAGCAATTATTGGATTACAAAGCATTGGATTTAAAATCCTTTGCACCGGGATCTTTATTGCTCTATAAAAATGGTAAAAAAGATATCTTGGGAGATCCTTTACGAGATGTTTCAACCTTATTTCCAACACTTTTTTCAAAAGCGGGATCTATAAAAGATAAAATCAAGGTCTTTCAACTTAAAAATCGATTGACCTCACTTTCTGTTGAAGAAATATTTCGTCAAAAAGAAATGACTACCAAACAGGTGCTATCAGAGGAGTATGGGTTTAGTGAACAATTGATATCTCAGTTTTTCACCCCATTTTTCTCAGGGATATTTTTAGAGAAAAACTTGACGACGAGTCGTAGAATGTTTGATTTTGTCTTTAAAATGTTCAGTGAGGCAGCAACCACAGTTCCCAACTTAGGAATGGAAGAAATTCCGAAACAAATCAGGGCAAAATTACCCAAAAAAGCAGTAAGGACCAGTGCTAAAGTTGTCAAGATTGAAGGTCAAGAAGTGCATTTGGCGGACGGTTCTATCTACACAGCGCCACATATTATCGTTGCGACGGAAGCAGTAGGATTGGTCAGTGAATTGACCCAGGTTAAAAAGCGTTTCGAATCAACACAGCACTTGCATTTTACCACGAAAGATGCACCGATACAAAAGAAAATGATTGCACTTAACACTGCGACTAGAAAACTAGTCAACAACCTCTGTGTGATTGATAAAATCGCTCCAGGATATGCTAGTAATGGACAGCATTTAGTGTCAATGTCCCTTGTAGGCAATCAAAAACTTACGGGAAAAGCATTGACTGAAGCTATTAAAAAGGAAATGACACCTCATTTTGGAACGGCTGTTGCGGATTGGGAACTCTTACACAAACGTACAGTTAAATATGCCTTGCCAAACCAGAAAACCGTTACAAATCACCTAGGCAAACAAAAATTTGAATTGCGAGAAGGTTTGTATGTGGCTGGAGACCACCAACTCAATGGGTCCATCAATGCTGCAATGAAATCGGGTAGGATAGTAGGCGAATTTGTAGGGAATACGTTGAGAAAATAACCTTTTATATTTTTTATTGCTCAATAGAAGCGACATCAAACCCAATCAATTCACCATCTTCAAAAGTAGGAGATACCTGAATAGGGTTGCAGCAGACTTCACAATCTTCCACATAAGATTGGTGTCGGATACTGGGATCTAATAGCATTGAAATCTCTTCCCAACAATAAGGGCATTGAAAAAAGTGTTCTTGTTCCATATTCAGTTTTTTGTTCTTAACTAAGATACGAAATATTGATATGTTTTAATTCCTTAAATCATCAAACTGTTTTTATTACCCTTGAATTATTATGTTAAATAGACTTTTTCATACCAAAAAGAACACGTATACTTTATCGAATATTTATATACAATAATGATACATGAAAATTGTAATTAGAAGTGAAGTCACAAACAAAAGGGTCAATTTTACAATGAGATTCAAATCTACCTGTAAAATGTAAAAATAAAAATACCATCCACAGTTAGATGGTGTATAAAAGAAAGATATACTTACTGCTTGTTTTCATAACCCTAAAATTTAACATCAACTTGCAAATTCAAAGTGATCATAAATGCTTATTTAGAAATATCTAATGTTTTATAAAAATTTAAATATGTATTGTATTAGAGTTTCTATTAAATAGATATTGAAATTTATTAGAGGAAGCAAAATATTGTACAATAGTGTTAGATACAGGTACTTCAAAATCGTAACTTTAGTTTATTTTCCATAGCTAAAAATTCACATGTATAAAAAACACATAATTTATATTATGTTAAATAGAACTATAGAGAATTAAACTAAGAACATATACTTGCATTATTGTAATTTATGAATCTTGCACCTTTCTTTGATATCATAAAAATACTGATTCCGCCCCTCATTCAAATTGTAAATAAAAAGCAGATGTAATTAATTCTTTGAAAAAATGTAATTTATTAAACCAGCGCCTTTCTTCGTTCTCGTCTTAAAAAGAAAAAACTAATCGTAGCTGCACCCACATCTGCAATTGGAAAAGAAAACCAAATGCCATCAATACCAAAGAAATTAGGTAATACTAATAACAAAGGCACTAAAAAGAATCCTTGTTTGGATAAGGTCAATAGCAAAGCCGGTTTCGGTTTTCCAATTGCCTGAAAATAAGCACTTCCGATCAAATTCATAGCAATCAATGGTGTAGCCATAAAAATAATACGCATCGCAGGAATCGTATCCAGAATCAAAGTTTGGTCTGCCGTAAAGGCCGCCACAATGCTATGTGTAAAAACCATGATAATACTAAAAATACACAGCGCAACGACGGTTGCACTTTTAATAGATAATTTCAATAAATCTTGTACTCTATCGTGCAGTTTGGCACCAAAATTATACCCTATGATCGGAACAGTTCCCTGGGTAATTCCCAATACCGGGAAATTAGCAAACATCAATACGCGACTGGCAATACCGTAGGCTGAAAGCGCAATAGTCCCTCCATAACTCACGAGTGTATTGTTCAAAACAATGGCCAACAAACTGATGACCCCTTGTCTCGCCAAGGTTACAGAACCAATGGCAGTAATTTCTTTTAGAATAGAAAAGTCAATCTGAATACATTTTAGGCTTAATTTCATTTGGGATTTCCCAGACACAAAAAACCAAACCGTATACAATCCACTCACCATATAGGCGATGGTAGTTGCCCAAGCAGCACCTTCGATACCCATGTCAAAAACGATCATAAACAGTGGGTCCAAGGCAATATTAGCGACCGCTGGAATTAACAAGGTATACATAGCAACTTTGGGATGTCCTTCGGCACGAATTACATTGTTGCTCATCATGGCCCATGCTAAAAAAGGCACTCCCCACAACACAATATCAAAATAAGCCAAGGCAGGTGCAAACACCGTTCCTTTTCCTCCAAATAATTTTAGAATTTCCGCTTCAAAAAAGCTACCTGTTACAATACAAAGCACTGATAACAAAAGGGTAAACACCAACTGGTTTCCAAAAACCTTGTGTGCTTTTTGCTCGTTATTTTCTCCAAATGCTCTAGAAATAATAGAGGCACCCCCTACTCCAATTGCCATTCCGATACTAGAAATCAAAAAGGTAATAGGCATCACTACCGTAATGGCACCAATACCTTCTGCACCCACCCATCTACCGACGAAAATCGTATCGATAATCCCATAGATAGACATCACTAAAATCCCAACGGAAGCTGGTATAGATTGTTGACGCAATAATTTTTTAAGAGGTTGTGTCCCGAAAGAATCGT
Organism: Flavicella sp.; assembly: GCA_042091695.1. Taxonomy (GTDB): domain Bacteria; phylum Bacteroidota; class Bacteroidia; order Flavobacteriales; family Flavobacteriaceae; genus Flavicella. The sequence goes on along the minus strand of JBELHA010000059.1, from coordinate 798 downwards.
TTTGCATAGCGGTGCGGGGTAACTATAAAAAGTGTTAGTCTTCTTTAAAAAAGCGTTTGAATCCCATGCGTTTCAGCATTTTCTTCTCCATAGCCCAGAAAAACTTATGTTGTCCAAAAGCGGTACCTACCAATACTAAGGTAAATTGGTAAATCACAAAAATCAGTACAATACGAATCGGCCAATAGACCAAAGCATGGGTCAATTCCTTATTTAAATTCAAGAAATCCATCAATGGCTTTGCAATATAGGCTGCAAAAGAACCGTTTACAGAAAAGGCTGCTAGTATTAATATAATGTCGAGATTAGAATCTATCCCCCAACGTTGTTTCAATTTATCCATCGAACTGTTGTAAATGTTTTTGCAAAAATAAGCAATTATAAAGTTCAGCACAACAGTACTAACTAAATTTTAACATTTGAAAACACAGGAACTAAAATCGTAAAACAATGATTATCAGTGTTTTTGTGTTAGTTATAACTAATTTTCACCAAACCCTATCGTAGAAAAACTGATTTTAGATGCTCGTTTAGCGATTTCCGATTACCGATTAACGTTTGCCGATTTCCGATTGCCGTATATCGTTTTTCGATCAACGAACAACGAACAACGAAAAACGAATAACGAATAACGTCAATGTCTTAGTCTTAGTTTTAGTCATCAAATCAATACAAAATGAAGGGAGCATATTCGATATATTACCTATATAAATTGAAAACCAAGTGAATTATAAAAAGCTTTTCTAAGTGAACGTCTAAGTCTTAGTCAAAAGACCTTCTTTCTTTTTTCCATTGCTG
>JBELHA010000058.1:0-13141 GCA_042091695.1 Flavicella sp. | reverse complement strand
GATTGGTATATTTTGAAACACAATCAAGGCTAAACACTACTCAAAGTCCGCTCCCTACATTAAAAGTTAGTGATGGGGCTTTGCAAAATAATCTAAAATAAATGTCGATTTTACTTTTAGTAGAAATATAGATACTACTATTTTATTCTTAAAAGAAACTTCATAAATGTATGCATATCACTTCATATTTGGTAATATAGAATACAGCACACGCTCTATTATGAGGTTGGCATCCAGAAGCACTACAAGTCAGTCACAATGCGTTTTAACTCTTCTACATGAGATTCAAATGCACTTCTACCTTTTGATGTCAAATGATACCACCTCCGCTCTCTTCCATTCACTTTGCTTTTTTGCTGCTTGATATAAGCCACATCCTCCAGCTGTTTAATGTGCTTGGACAATACAGAATCACTAACACCCAATTCTTCTCGAATTACCCGAAATTCAACTTGGTCAAGTGGTGAAAGCAATGCACAGATCTGAAGTCGATTCGGAGCATGTATGATAGGGTCAAATTTTGGATCAGCCATTATTTTCTGTCTTTTTTTGATATATTACTATGAGATCGGTGTGCGGCAAGCAACAAACTCCAAATGCCAATTGCAAAAAATGTTCCTATAACATAGGGTGCCCAAAAGTAGTCAAAATTGTTGTTCAAATATTGACCTCCAATTATGGCTAAAAAATAAAGCGGAATGATACATACCAAGCGAATTAGTATTGCTTGCTTAGAAAGCAAGACTCTTTCGGTTACTCCAGCTGATTGGGTTTTGTTCATTATAGCAATAACCATAACAACAATTAATACAATTAAAATCGTGTTGTAGGTCCTTATTTCAGCGCCTAATAGTGCTATTTGAGTTCCAAGTAGTAATCCCAAAACAGCACCGAGCCATAGTGGAGTTGGCAGGATATGTTTTAGACCCGCATGTTGCATTTTGTCAATTGAATCAAGTGCATCTTGTGCCTCTTTTGATTGCATATTTTTCTTTTCTGTCATAATTAAAATATTTAGTTACTTTCCGTATTGGAAACAAATATACAAAAACTTTCCATAACGGAAAGTTACTTTGAAATTATTTTTTCAATAAGTGATAATTCCACTTTTAAAAGTGAGGGAAACCAGTGTTTGAACTCATATATAATCTTTTTGAATTTTATCCGTTCATTGTAACCTCAACATCTAAAAATTTAACTTTCTTTTGAGGTTCAAACACAATGCTTTTTCGTTCTTTTGAAAGAAATAAGTGAGACAAAAAAATGTTTAAAACACCTTCATTTCTATTCGTTCTACTATCAATTATCAGTTGTGATAGTAGAACCAAGCAAAAAACGTATACTATACATGAAGCTATTCACCTAGCGATTGAAAAAAACGCAAACTCATTCATCTCAAACCCTTTGATAAACTCAGTTTCCATCGGTATATTTAAAGATGGGAAGTCCTACACTGGACATTTTGGGGAACTAGATAAAGGAAAAGGGAATAAACCAACAGATAGTACTATATATGAAATTGCTTCAGTTAGCAAATCTTTTACTGGGACATTGGTTGCGCAAGCAGTACTTGACAAAAAGTTGAGTTTAGAAGATGATATTAGAAAGGACTTAATGGGAGATTTTTCAAACTTGGAACACCTCAACAATCCAATTAGGATAAAACATCTATTGACGCATACTTCAGGATTACCGAGGTTTTTACCCACTAAGATTAACTCATTGTTCGATAATAGAGATGAAAACTTACCTTTTCGCATATACAATATCAACAAAGAATACAGTAAAAAAGAATTTTTAACTGATCTGAAAAAACTTTCCATTAAAAACATACCCGGAACGGTGTATCAGTACGCAAGTGCAGATACAGAATTACTAGCTCATATATTGGAAAACATCTACAAAATTACATTTGACGAATTGCTTCAAAAATATATATGCAACATATCCGAAATGGAGAACACTCGCGTTCATTTATCAAGCGAACAAAAAAATAAACTAGCCAATGGATACGGAGATATCAATAATCTAGTCCCCCATTTTGCAAATTCTTTATGGGGAGCTGGAGGAGGAATAAAATCTACCACACCTGACTTGTTAAACTATATAAAACTTCAATTGGATGATACCCATTTGGCAGCAAAAGAATCTCACATGTCTCTTTATGAAGACGGTGGTATACAAATCGGTTATTTATGGAACATAGATAGCAAAGATGACTACGGTACATTTTATTACATACATGGCGGTGCATTCGGGACTCAAAACTACTTAATAATTATTCCAGAACACAAATTAGGAGTCTCCATAATAACCAATCAAAGCGGATTGCAAACATCCAGAAAATTATGGGATACACTACTCAATCTATTATCGGATATAAATAACTTATAACCAATCATACTCCAAGAACTGAGCTAAAAAACAACACTGTGTAATATCAATTCTATGCAAAGTTACCAAAGGCTCAAAATACATTAAGTGTGATTATATTTTAACTATTTTAAGAGCTACAAATTTGATACTTTTGGGTGCTTAAAAATAAACATCATTAAAAAAATGCTGATGCTTCCATTTGAAAAAAAGCCTATATTGCACTTTACACAGACAGCACCCAATTAGAAATCTTTTAAAAACAATTAAATCTATAAAATGCTACATATCTTTTCAATAAAAAAATACACTTATCTGTTTGCCCTTTTGGCGCTATTACTTAGCCTAAACATTTCCTGTAATGAAAAAGAGGACACAATAGACTATGAAGCTATTATCCATTCGGAAAATGTGCTTATACAAAATGACGATGAATTAAAAAACTTTGCTAATAAAGGAATCACAAAAATAAAAGGTAATCTTGATATCCAAGGAGTAAGTTCTCTTAAAGAATTGCATAATCTTCGTGTAATAGAAGGAACCTTAATTCTTTATGGCAATGAAAATCTTACCTCCTTACATGGTTTGGAAAGTTTGTCTACTGTTGGACTATTGGAGATTCTTGACAATAACGATCTAAACTCTTTACAAGGCTTGGAAGGTTTGACTTCTGTCAGTGATTATTTATTAATTTGGTCTAATGACAATCTCAGGTCTTTACAAGGTTTGGAAGGACTAAAATCAGTTGGAGACAAATTTAGTATTAAGGAAAATAAAAAATTAATCGATTTTTGCGATTTGAAAAATCTTACTACTAATGAAATCTTTATTGCCATACAAAACGCATACAATCCAACACTGTCTCAGATTCAATCAGGGGACTGCAGCAATTGACAATTCAAAATAAATGAGATAACTAAAAGTAGTTTTAGTTTCTTTTTATTGTTTTAGATACAAATACCACTCTTTATGAGTGGTATTTTTTTGTACTATTTTAGAAGGCTTTGAGTATCATATTTGTAAAAGTAATAGTATGGTGTTTAGCCTTTCTAAAAAGAATATTCATCTATCTCACATGAATGAGGCTATCCCTCCCACCCAAATTCTCCTATAAATTCCTGTTCAAGAAAGAAGCTACATTATTATAAATAGCTAAAACAAGAGAGATTGTAAATATTCAATCTTAAATACTTTGAAAAGGAAAATGTAAATAAATGGACTGAACATTTAAATCAGTAACTAAATCAATCCCCAAAAGAGTTTAAACTAAGCAATAAATACCTTTAAAAATCAATCAGTAATTCATTCTTTTTTATGGTATTTAGACATGCCCTAGAATGGTTAAGGCTACATTTTTAGGGAAGGCTACAGAATGGGTATGAATTCATTAATTCTAATAAGAAACTTTAAATTTAAAGAGTACTATTGTTAGCCACCAGCATAAAGTTAATTAACTGAAAATATGACACATGTGCTTAAATTTTAAATTCGTGTTAGTTTTTGTCAATTTATGTATCAATTACAGATTCAATCTGTGGATACATTTGATGCTCAATTATAAATCTATCACATTATGAAAAAAATTACTTTTTTAATCACACTAATTCTAGTCTCTTTTTCCTACGGGCAAACTGTTACAACAACCAACATTGATAATTTAAACTTTGAAACTGGCACAAACTCTTTTACGGAAAATGGAGTTGCACATGGTTGGGAGGTATCTTCCGTTTTTCCAAATAGAACAGTAAGTATGGATTTGGTTTCCGATCCTCACAATGGAACGAATACTATTCTTTCTGTACTAAGAGGGGTTAACGCAAAAGCAGGTACAACATCAGGTATAAAAATTGAGGCAGAAAGTTATGCTGAAGTAAATTTCAACCCACTTCCAGAGACAGTTGTGTCTGGTGGAGCTGCATATATTTTAAGAGTAAAAGTTAAAGTAAGAGCATCTGATCTTACTCTAGGCTCTAATTTTGGTTATGAAATTCGTCTGAACGGTGGGGCTAATATAATCGGAACTTTTTCTGATGTTTCTTCAGTCTTAAGTACATCTGATGCAAGTTGGACTGAAGTTTCTGGTGATGTAACAATACCGAGTACTGATGAAAAAAGAATTGTTCTATTTAGGTTGTTGTTGGGTGACACTATTTTGACTAAAAACGAAACATATCATTTTGATGATATCAGATTCCAAATAATAAATCCATCGGGTCCAACACTAGGAGAGTCTATCAAAAAGGATTTAGGACTGTTTGTGTTCCCAAACCCTGCCATTGATATTTTGAGCTATACACAGAATGGAGTGAGTACTATTGAAATATACAACCTATTAGGTCAAAGAATACTTTCGGAAAAGGCAACTGGAAAAATTAATATATCCTCATACTCTAAAGGAACTTACATGCTAAACTTAATCAAGGAGAATGGAATGGTTGTGAGTAAGAAATTCATCAAACAATAGGAGCTGAGCGTAAAAGAGAAAAAATCTAAATACAATTCGATGTATTTAGATTTTTTTATACTTCATTTTTAAAATTAGATATAGATAAAACATCAGCAAATCAAATCACCTTACACACATACAAACCTTGAAAAGGACAAAATTAATACAGAAAGTACTCAAATAAATACTTTGAGGCAGATGGTATTTATGATCAATTAGAGAGATTCTTTTTTTCAAGCAAATGGTGATTTTAACATTATAGACTTACATACTCTTAAAAAAGGAGTTTTTTTATATGCCTATTATCGGAAGATTTCCTAAGACATAAAAAACAACAAAAGAGGGAGTCAATAGTTGGAAAGTTAGTTACTCATAATAAAAACTCTAACCAAAATATTGTTATTTTTAAGAAACTATAGCAACAAGAACTACAACTTAAAAATTGAAAACCATGCGAATACCATCAAAACCGTTGACTACATCCATTTGTTTCAAGGCAGTCATGGTGTTTCTATTTATAACGGGGTGCACTTTAACTAATTTACATTCTCAAAAAAAAGAAAGTCTTATTGGTCAAACAAATTTTGAACACATCAACAATAGCGATGGATTGATGCACAATTCAATCGAAGTGTCTTTTCAAGATTCTAGGGGGTATATGTGGTTTGGTTCTTCCAATGGATTGTACAAATACAATGGGTATGAGTTTAAAATATACAATAGTGAATTAGGGAACGAACAAACTTTAATAAATAATAAAATAAACACAATAACTGAGGACTCTAAGGGGACGATTTGGATTGGAACAAATCGAGGTCTTTGTTCTTATAATAGAGATTTAGATGTTTTTGTTACGAAATTTCACGACGCAAATAGCGGTAAAGAATTTACTTTTAACAAGCAGGTAAATTCACTTTATATTGATTCAGAAGCGACTATTTGGGTTGGAACACTTGAGGGGTTGTATAGACTGATAAAAAAACCTTCTGGTTATGAAATAAGTGTTTTCAAAGCTAACACCAAAAATAATGCATTGACTAATAGCTCTATAACAGCAATTGCAGCCTACGAAAACTCTCTGTTAATTGGTACTAAAAAAGGTTTGAATCAATTGGTTTTTACCGATGCTAATCAGGTTATTGTTAGTGAAATCAACAATAAAATTATTCAAAAATCCTATGTTTCAAGTCTCATGGTCGATGACGATGCTTCCATATGGGTGGGAACAGACAAAGGGCTTCATAAAATGAAATTAGACGCTGAGAGTACCCCCGAAGTTTCCCTTTTTTACTTAGCTTCTACACATACTGTATTGGCAAATAATTCCATTCAACATATATGTAAGATTGCCACCAACAAAATCTGGATCAGCACATATACTTCTGGAGTTTTAGAATTAAACACAAAAGAAAAGACAGTTACCATCCATAAACAACATCCTAAAAACCCTAATAGTTTAAGGAGCAATGAAATCAATAGTGTTTTTAAAGATAGGTTTGATGTTATTTGGGTGAGTACTACTCGTGGTGGCGTCAGTAAATTAGATTTACACAAAAAAAATATTACTCATTTTAAAAATAATGTTTTTGATGAGCAGAGTTTGAGTGGGAATGTAATCAATTGTATTGCTGAAATTTCTAATGGAGATATTTGGGTAGGTACTTTTGGAAAAGGACTGAATATTCTTAGAAAGGGAGCAAAACATCAAAACTTTAAGAAGTATGGTTTAGAAGCATTAGGGAGCGATAACATTCGTTCTATTTGTGAAGACAATTATGGGAACATTTGGCTGGGAACAATGTTTCAAGGTCTTATACAAGTCAAATATAAAAACGGAAAAATCCTAAAAAAAGTGAGGTATTCTAAAGAGAATACAAATGGGAAATTGATGTTGAATAAAATTTCCATATCATTCAAAGACAGAAAAGGAGATATATGGTTAGGAGGAGATATGAATAGTGGTTTAATTCGTTTGAGACCCTCAAGTAATTTCGGCACATTTCCAGAAATCACCCAATACAAAAAGCGTAAGGGGAATACAAATAGTTTGACTAGTAATCGTGTTTTTTCAATTTTTGAAGATTCTAAAAATAACTTATGGGTTGGTTTCAGTGACCAAGGTTTGGTAAAAATATCGAGAGATTCAAACAATAACCCCATTCATTTTCAAAGAATTAAAGGTGACAATAATAATCCCTCAGGATTGAATAATAATTTTGTGTGTACAATTCATGAAGATGTTCTTAATAATATTTGGATAGGAACATTTGGTGGGGGTTTGAATAAAATACCAAAGAGTGAATTGGATAAAAAATCTCCTAGTATTGAGAAATACAAAATGGAACAAGGCTTACCGAGTAATGAAATATACTCGATCCTTGAAGACGATGAAAAAGATTTATGGATAAGTACAAATAACGGTATTTCTAAGTACGATATTCGTGATCAAAAGTTTAGCAACTTTGGATTGAACGATAATTTACAGGGATTAAATTTTAGACGAAATGCCTCTTTTAAAACAAAAGAGGGAATTCTATATTTTGGAGGTATCAATGGATTCAATAGCATGAATCCTTATGAATTTGAAACCAATAAAACACCTCCACTTACCGAATTAGTTGGCTTCAAATTAGTGAATAAAGAAGTCCCAATTGGTAAGGAAGTGTTAGGGAAGGTCGTTTTAGAAAAAAGTATATCCGAAACAGATGCGATTACCTTAAATAATGAACACAATTCTTTTTCTATAGAATTTGCGAGTTTGCATTTTGCAGCACCCAATAAAAACAAATACAAATACAAATTGCAAGGGTTTGATGAAAATTGGATTACTGCCAACTCGGATAGAAGGTATGCTTCTTATTCAAACTTGAGCCCTGGGCATTATACTTTTAAAGTTATCTCCTCAAATAGTGATGGCGTATGGAATAATTCACCAAAAGAACTTGAACTGACAATTTTACCCCCTCTTTGGAAAACTTGGTGGGCATATATTTTGTATGTTTTGTTTTTCTTGTTTTTACTATGGTTGTTTAGAAGATACGTTTTGATAAGTACAGATTATAAAAACAATATAAAAATAGAAAAATTAGAACAGGCTAAAATAAAAGAAGTAAATAAGTTAAAACTTGAGTTTTTTACGAATATTTCTCATGAGTTTAAAACGCCCTTGACTTTGATTCTTGGACCGTTACAGAACATACTCAAAATGGAGGATTTCAATTCAAATGTAAAAGAATCCCTTTTAATTATGGACAGGAATGCAAATCATTTGTTGCGTTTGATCAATCAAGTGATGGACTTTAGAAAAGCCGAAACCAAGCAACTAAGTATTGATAAAACAAAAGGGAATTTGGTAGATTTTTTCAAAGAGACAATTCATTCATTTAAAGTATTGGCAGATGAAAAGGACTTGAAATTAGGTTTTGAAAGCAATCAATCAGAGTTGACTGTTTTTTTCGATTGGGACAAATTGGAAAAGATAGTGAACAATTTAATTTCAAATGCAATTAAGTATACTCCCGAGAAAGGGAGTATAATGGTTTCCCTTTACATCTTACAGGATAGTTCTCAAATAAAAATTTGTGTTAAAGACACGGGAGTTGGCATACCAAAAAATAAAATATCAAAAATATTCAAGCGTTTTTATCAAGTAGAGGAAACTAGTACAACTAATTCTCTTGGGTCAGGAGTAGGACTGGATTTGACAAAAAAACTAGTGGACCTGTTAGGTGGTGAAATAGAAGTTTTGAGTTCCGTAGGAAAAGGGAGTGATTTTACTGTAAAAATCCCATTAAATGTCTCAAAATTAAATGATGATGCTATTGTTTCGTTAGAGGAAATGATTCCAGAGTTTGGTGTGGAAACGGATGAACAAATTGTTGGAGATACAGCTGTTGAAAAGGTCGAGCACAAACCTAGTCTTTTGATAGTCGAGGATAATATTGACATGCAAGCTTTCTTAAAATCATCTTTGAAAGAGAAATATGAGGTCGTTCAGGCTTTTGATGGTGAGGAAGGTTTAAGTCTTGCGCTAGAAATTGTTCCTGATATTATTATTAGTGATGTTATGATGCCTAATATGGGAGGTATTGAATTTTGTAATGAGATAAAACAAAACGAAATAGTGAATCATATTCCTATAATTTTATTAACCGCAAGGGCGTCAGTAGATCATAGGATTGAAGGTTTGGAAGTAGGTGCTGATGCGTACATAACAAAACCGTTTGATATGAGATTTCTGAAAACCAAAATGAAAAAATTGCTGGACGAAAGAGCTTTTTTAAGAGAAAAGTTTGCTGTTAAAGGGATTACTTTAGATTCTAAACATATTGGGTTAAACAATTCGGAAAAGACTTTATTGGAAAAGGCTGAAAAAGTAATTGAAGAAAATTTAATGAATTCGGATTTTAGAGTTGAAGATTTAGCAAGCGCATTAGGATTTAGTAAAATGCAATTGTACAGAAAATTTAAACACATAAGAGGGTATACAGCTGGTGAATTTATTAGAACTTACCGAGTTAAAAAAGCGGCACTCTTATTGAGAGAAACAGATCTGAACGTTACTGAAATATTATATGCAATTGGATTTACCAACAGATCGTATTTTGCAAAATCTTTTAAAAAAGATTTCCATATGTCTCCAAAAGAGTATGGCAAAAAGCATAGGGATGAATTGCGAAAGAAAAGAGAGGAAGAAGAACAATAAAAAAAGAAATGTAGTTAACTCGTATTTTATCAACATTATCATTCTTTAAACCAAAAAAAAAATATTTGAATTTCATTGTTGGCATCTAGGTTTTATATGTTTTGGAAAGGTCGATTTGACAAAATAGTTTTACTATTTGTAGTTTTTTGTGTCAAATTTTTGGGTGTTCTAGGATACTTTTGAATCATAATTAAAAAAAACAATTATACCCTGATACAAATAATATTAAAATGAAAATATTTAAAAATAAATTAAAATTTATGCAATCAATTTCTCGAATTATATGCACTCTTTTGGTGCTTTTTATGTTTCAAGAAGTAAAATCAGAAGTAAAGCTTCCAGCTGTTGTGTCTTCAAATATGGTTTTACAACGAAATACTACAGTTGTCCTATGGGGATGGGCTGATGCCAATGAGAAAATTTCAATAACAACTTCGTGGATTGAAAAGGAAATTGACCTGATAGCTAGCAAAAAAGGAACATGGAAAGTAGAGGTTCAAACAACCGATAGCAAAGACGCTCAGTCCATTAACATCTATAGTAAAGATTCAAATATATTATTGGAAAATATATTATTTGGTGAAGTATGGGTATGTGCAGGACAGTCTAATATGGAACAACCTGTAAAAGGTTATTTTGGACAGCCGACATTTGGAACGAATAATGCAATTGCTAGATCTAATAATTCTAATTTAAGATTGTTTTTAGTACATAGAGAAGGTTCAAAATTTCCATTAAAGGATTTTTCAAAATACCAATCTTGGCAAAAAGCATCACCGGAATCGGTTGAAAATTTTAGTGCTGTAGCCTATTATTTTGGCCAGCAACTACAGGAAATTTTAGATGTACCAGTAGGTGTCATTCAAAGCGCATGGGGAGGTAGCATCGTAGAAGCTTGGATGAGTAAAGACGCTTTAAAATTATATCAAGAAATAGATATTACCAAGGCCAACTTGAATAAAGCGAACAAAGTACAAACAGCTTTGTACAATGCTATGATCAATCCATTGATACCATTTACTGTAAAAGGAGCTCTATGGTATCAAGGCGAGGCAAATCGAATGAAACCAAATGAGTATAAAAAATTATTTCCTGCCATGGTGAAAGATTGGAGGAGTCGATGGGGAATAGGAGATTTTCCATTTTATTTCGTTCAAATAGCCCCCTATAAATACAGTGGCAATAGCTCCTCAAAAATTAAGAACAATACAGCATTTATGCGTGAGTCTCAATTAGAATGTGAGAGTATTATCCCTAATTCTGGTATTGTAGTTACGTTAGATGTAGGGGACGAAGAATGTATTCATCCACCAAATAAAAAACCTGTAGCTGATAGGCTTTTATTTACGGCACTTAGCAGAACTTATGGTTATACAGCTATTAATAGCTACAGTCCAGTTTATGTATCAAAAGAGATCAAACAGGAAGAGATACTACTACATTTTAAACATGCAGAAGCAGGATTGTATGTGAAAGATAAATTAAAAGGGTTTGAAATTGCAGGTGAAGATAGAGTTTTTTACCCTGCTGAAGCTAAGGTCGTACAAAGAAAAATGGTTGCTGTAAAAAGTCAGAAAGTACCTAGGCCTATCGCAGTTAGGTACGCATGGAGAAATTGGGTGGTAGGAACTTTGTCTAGTACTAACATGTTACCTGTCTCATCATTTAGAACTGACGACTGGGAGGATGCAAAAAATTACGTAAAACAATAAGTTGATTTTTTTGTTCAAGTGTTATTCGTCTGCAAAAAGAAAACCATTGGGAATGCTATTTAAGAAAGAGATTTGTGGCTTTTATAGATCAATTCATACCTAAGTGGAGACTCCACAGAGAAGAACTAAACAAACTACCTGTAGTACACAATGATTGGGGGACTGCAGTAATTGACAATTCAAAATAAATGAGATAACTAAAAGTAGTTTTAGTTTCTTTTTATTGTTTTAGATATAAATACCACTCTTTATGAGTGGTATTTTTTTGTGCTATTTTAGAAGGCTTTGAGTATCATATTTGTAAAAGTAATAGTATGGCGTTTAGCCTTTCTAAAAAGAATATTCATCTATCTCACATGAAAGAGGCTATCCCTCCCACCCAAATTCTCCTATAAATTCCTATTCAAGAAATAATCTACATTATTATAAATAGCTAAAACGAGATAGAATATAAATCTTAAATATATTTTTTAATTATATTTGCCCTAATTTTGGGAACTCTTAATTATTTTACCATGAAAAAAGTTTTATTACTATTACTTGCATTAACCTTATTCAACTGTTCAAACGATGACGATGCTCAATCTGAGGACCCAATTGTTGGGGAGTGGAAACTTTACAGAACTGTTATTGTGTCCAACGGTCAATGGGAAACTAATGATTTAGGCAATGACTCTAGGGCAGAAACATTTAACGCTGACGGAACATACTCTTGGACTGAAACGGGAGATTCTGGTGCAGGAACTTGGGAGAGAATGCCTGACGGTTTATATAGAATTACATTTAGTAATGGTTCTTTTTGGCAGCTAGGTTATAATTTTTATTGTGGCAATAATGTTGCGAGTTATGGATTTTTACTTCAAGAGTATAGTTATCTTAAAAAAGTTGGTTACAACGAAGATAACTGTGATGAAGTAACTTATCCTAACCAATAAAAACAGTTCATAACTCATACAAAAGCCTTACTAAATCAGTAGGGCTTTTTTTATACCTTCATACCAATGATGTAATTAGAACTATTAATTAGGTCATTTAAAACACTTGGTAAACCATCACAAACAAAGGATAATGTTTCTTTGTATTTAGAAGCGTAGTATCCTTTAAGTTTTTTTTAAAGCCACTTTTTGTTACAAGTCTATTCAATACAGGTATGGGATGCCAAAACAAATTTCACAAGTAACTATACACGCTGAACAACCTTTGTTTGATTTGAATAGTATCTAAAAAAATACCACCTCAATCTATGAAAGAGATGGTATTTAATTTTAAACCTACTGCTTAAGCGGTGCTATTTAAATTGATGGATAACTAAAAAGCTCGAACAGGACGCACATTGGCTAAGTTGTCTATGCCGCCGTGGGTCTGATAACCACTATCGAACCACTGTCCCTTGGCGGAATTGTTATTGTGCTCAGTGGCACTCCAATAAATATATGTTTAGATTTTTCTTTTTTAAAAGCTTCAGATTTGATACTTTTGGGGTGCTTAAAAACAAGCATCATTAAAAAAATGCTACACCTCATATCAACAAAAAAAATCAAAAAGACCACTTATCTATATGCCCTTTTGGCATTGTTACTTAGCCTAAATAGCTCCTGTAATGAAAACGATCCAATAGAATATGAACCTGTTATCCATGAGGGTGATATTGTAATACAAAGTGAAGATGAATTGAAGGCCTTTGCCAGTAAAGGAATCACAGAGTTACAAGGTAATCTTGAAATAAGAGACGTAAGTTCTCTTAAAGTCTTAAAGGGCCTTCGTGTGGTAGAAGGAGATTTACATATTAATAACAATGACAACCTCACCTCTTTGCAAGGTTTGGAAGATCTGACTTCTGTTGGGGGGAGTTTATTTATTTATAACAATGAAGAGCTCAACTCTTTTAAAGGTTTGGAAGGGGTA
>JBELHA010000057.1:0-13656 GCA_042091695.1 Flavicella sp. | reverse complement strand
GTAGCTTTGGAAGATTTACCAGCCTATATTGGTGAATTTACCAAGATGATGGATGCCTACGGACAGGAAGCAGTCTATTATGCCCATGCAGGTGCGGGAGAAATACACCTACGTCCTATTCTTAACCTCAAAAAACAAGCAGACGTTGCCCTATTTCGTGAAATCACTACCAAAACAGCCGAACTCGTTAAACGCTATAATGGTTCTTTCAGTGGGGAGCATGGTGATGGTATTGTGCGTTCTGAATTTATACCCATGATGATTGGGAAAAAAAATTACGCACTCCTACACCGTATCAAAGAGGTTTTTGACCCGAAAAACAATTTCAACCCAGGAAAGATAGTAAATCCCTTGGCGATGGATGAAAACCTCCGCTACCAACCGAATCGTACAGAACCTGAAATTGACACCTTGATGGATTTTACCGACAATCAAGGAATTTTGCGTTTTGCAGAAAAATGCAACGGTTCTGGAGACTGTCGCAAAACAACAGGAGGTACCATGTGTCCGAGTTACCGCGCAACCAAGGATGAAAAAGATACCACACGAGGTCGTGCCAATGCTTTGCGTGATTTTTTGACCCAGCCTACATCCAAAAATAAGTTCAATCACGAGGAGTTAAAACAAGTGTTTGACCTCTGCCTAAGCTGTAAGGCTTGTGCCAGTGAATGTCCTTCAAATGTGGATATCAGTACCCTCAAAACCGAATTCTTATACCAATACCAAAAGGAAAATGGCATTCCGATGCGCAGCAGACTTTTTGCCCACAGTGCCCAGCTCAACAAATTAAGTGCGCTAGCACCAAGACTGAGCAATCTCGTGTTAAACAGTCCACTCGCTAAAAAAATCATCGGTATTGCTCCTGAGAGAAACGTCCCGCAATTACAGTCAACTACCCTTAGGTCTTGGTATCATAAAAACAAAAAAAAGCTGCATGCTGGCAGCAAAACACATGGGGAAATAGTTTTGTTTTGCGATGAGTTTACCAATTACTACGATGTAGAAATTGGCATCGCTACCTTAGAATTCTTTTCAAAAATAGGTTTTACCCCACTACTCCTCAAACACGCAGAAAGTGGTAGGGCTGCTATTTCCAAAGGCTTGTTGGAGACGGCTCAGAAATTTGCCAATACCAATACCGAAATATTCAAACACAAAATCAATAAAAGCACCCCACTGATCGGAATTGAACCTTCTGCCATATTGACTTTTAGAGACGAATACCTTAGATTGGCAGCCGACAAAGAGGGAGCAAAAGCCATTGCAAAGCATACCTATACCGTGGAGGAATTTCTTCAAAAACTGATTGATACCGATGTATTGCACTCAGATATGTTTCACAAGGAAGTCAAAGACATTAAAATCCACGGGCATTGCCATCAAAAAGCCTTGAGCAGTGCTTCTTCTACCTTTCACGCACTCAACCTTCCTGAGAATTACAATGTTAGTATTTTAAATACTGGATGTTGTGGGATGGCAGGATCTTTTGGTTATGAAAAAGAACACTACGCTATCAGTCAACAAATAGCGGAGGAAAGTTTGTTTCCTAAATTGAGAAAACTGAGTTGTGATACTGGCATCGCCGCAGCAGGAACCTCATGCAGGCACCAAATATATGACGGCTTGAAGAAAACAGCCTTGCACCCTATTCAATTTTTAAGTACAGCACTTATAAAAGAATAAGTGCTGTCATTGAATCTTAATGCATTCTAGAAACTAATCGCAGTATTCTTTGTACGAATCCATATAATCAAAAACCATTTGAATTGCTAATGGGTTCAAATTATGTTGCAAACCTGGGTAATTTCTCACTGAATCTGAAACTCGATTTACCATACACCAATCAGGTTTTTGGAACTGTTGTGATTCAATCATAGCGGTCACCAAATGTATCGCATAACTATTTGGAGCCTTAGCTCTTGCCAATCTGGCCAAATACAAAGCCTCTGTTACTTCAAAACACTGGTCCAATCCTTTGACATAGGCCATGCAAAGTATGGTGTCTGCGGAGAGTTCATACAACAAAGGGTCTCCAATATGGTAATTGTTTTTTTCGCTTAAATAAGATAATAATAAGCTGTAATTGTTTTTTCCTGCAACCTCAAAACCCAAGGCACGAATGCATGCCAATTTCACACCTATTGGGTTGAAATCATCGGTAATATAAGCCAACAAGGAAGAAGTCAATATACCATTGGACGACAAGGCTTCTTGAACCATTGGCTCGTGCGTGTAGGCTTTACTAAAATCGATAGCGGTCAACGGAGAGTCCGCATAGGCAGCTTTGGGGGTTGCAAAAAAACAAAAAATAAAGACGAGTACTATAGGGGTAGATTTTTTCATCTACTTAAATTACAAAAAAAAACAATTACAAAGAATAAAAAGGACTAAAAATCCACACATAAAAATGTAGTAACCAATCAAATAGTAATTTATTTTACTGCAAAAAAAAACCAAGATGTAGGAAGCAGTTATGTCAGATTTTAAATAAAAATCATAACACAAAAAGCATACATCTCGGTCAAGTCTTCGTCAAAGTCTTAGTCAAAGTCTTCGTCTTACTCAAAGTCTATGTCTAAGTCTTCGTCCTAGTCTTCGTCTTACTCAATCTCCTATCCAAACAAACCAAACAACCATGAAATACCGCTAGCGACCATCGCTACTACTTGGTAAATCACAACAATAACAACTACGATTGCAACACCTGTAATCGCAGCCCTACTATTGACTTTGTTGATCACTGCTTGGTCTCCATCTATATATCCCGTAAGTATAGAATAATTCCTACGATGTCCTCGAAATAAAAAGTCCAAAACCATACCTGCATAAGGGATGACACCAATCAGAAAATCCAATGCTATGTTCAATAACATAGCCAATAGTAAAGGTATGGAACCGATCTGAGTAGCTATAGTAAGCGCTTGCATTCCCATAATGGAAGTAATAAGATCTCCAACTACAGGTATCAAACCAATAAGAGGATCCAATCCGTAATTGTCCAAAAGTTTTGACATCTGGTCAAAAGATTGGTAACTTTTCGATTGTTTGATATGTTGTAAGTTATTTGTTTGTTGTGTATTTGTAAATGCCATATTGTATAGTAAATCAGTTCGTATTTATTTTATTTTATCTAAGAAAGTCAGGTATGCCGATTCTTTTTTGTGATAGGAATTCAAAGCTAGCGGCATGAGTCCCAAACTCAATATAGATACTGCTCCCCAAAGAAACTTAAAAAAACCGGTTTGTTGCTCCATAGACCTAGCACCATTAAAAAGAAACATGCCCAATCCAAAGGAAATTCCTAGGGCAAAAAACAATCCTCCCATGCTTGCAATTCCGGCTAAAAAGTAACTCACCATAGTCAAGGGAACTGTGACTGAAACCAAAATGTACAGATAAGGGTGTCTGAGATTCAATACATTTTTAGCTTCCATATAATACGTGTTTTCAACCAATCGTGAGCTAGGTACTTGAGAAGCAAATTGCGTGATTTCATCTGTCAACATTTGCAATTCCTTGTACAAAGCTGTGCTACTTAACTGACTACTGCCAGAAGTTTTGGCACTTTTTGTACGGTACAACTGTCTGTATACTGCAGACATAAGAGAAGGAGTTTCTGTAAGCAACCATAAACCAGCAGTCCATGTGGTTTGATACAAGCTATCTGTAAAACTAGAATTGCGCAAAATCGTATGTTCTAAAACATCCGAATAAATAGTTTTTACAGCAACGTTTGCTTCGGTACTGTCCTCAAAACCATCTGAGGAAGTCCAAGCATCAAATTGAGATAAGGTATAGGCACAAACTTGGCTTAAATACCTATTCATCACAAATAACTCAAATGTATTTTTACAGGTTGCTCCATGTAATTTTTCAAAATCAGCTATGGAATGCAATTCAAACTCCCGTGCTGCTTCAGTTTGAAATAACGTTTGAAGTTGCTGCTGTTGTCGATTCAAAATTGCTTGGAAATTACTAATAACTGCTGTCTTGGTCTTTACCAATTGTAGCCGTTTTGGGGCGATCTTAGCCAATGCTTGCTCTCGTTTGTGATCTGCGTAGATATCGCCTGCAATACCAATCACTTTTCCAACTATTTTTGTGACTGATGCTGCTTTATTTCCTGCGGCAGTTCCATGTGAATCAGTGACAATTTTCCCAATAGAATCCGAAAGGGAGCCAACGTCTTTTGCTATATGCTGAAAGCGTTCTGAAAGCGAAGCTGCTAGGATTGAAATAGAAGCTATTTCTTTTTCTATACGATCAATATCAGAACGAAATGCTGCAATTGATGTATTCTCTAATACCTCCATCATGCTGTTATACTTCTAAAAACTTTAAAAACATTTGAGAAATGGCATTGGTATTACCATGGAGAATTGCAATCAACTCTGATCGGTGTTTTATGATATTTTCATCGGCAGTTTGTGCATCCATCGCCAATACTTTTTCTAAAACAGCATCTGTATTTGAGGAGATCGAAGTCAATACACCCTGAATTGTTGTGGCGTGCTGTTGGCATTTTTCAATACGCATGTCAAATTCTTTGCAAACCAAAGTAACCTGTGCATCTAATTGAATGATAGTGTGCTCAATTTCCTTGACTTTTACAATTGCATTTGAAATAGTTGCTACCGTCTGGTCAGCGGTACTGATCAATGTTGTAAACTGTTGTAGTGTGTTTTCAACATTTTCAATCGCTTTATTGCTATCTGCAATTATCGCATCAAAATTTTGAACTTTAGTTTCTGGAGTTTTCATAGTAATTTAATATGTTTTAGGGGTAGGTTATTTCAATCAAACTTACGTATATAAACAAAGTAAAAAAATAGGAACTCACGACTATTATGCAAACGTTGGCATACTACAAACAAATGAATTGACCCAATATGATTGTTTTTAGGTTTAAAGAATAGCTACACTATAAGTAAACACTATCATTCCACATCAACGCTTCGTTTTTTATGCTTTAAAAATTATTATTTGAAATATAGGATTCCGTAAACAAACGTTATTATAGCTTCAGACAACAAGATGAAAAACAGCGTTTTAATTTCTTTTTTTTTCAAGGAAAATTAAAAAAATAGTGTATATTTAATTGTAAATTACTGCTATGTTATTACCCCTACTTGAAAAACTAGCCCCTTTGGGCAAAGAATATCTCTTACAGAAAACCTCTTATATTGCACAAGAATTTTTGGAAGAACGCTTTCGCAAACAAATTGCACGCTATATTTATTTAAGCGCTGCGACACTTTGTGGTGTTGCTATTGTTTTTTTTACTTGGATCCCGACGCAGTTAAGACTTTGGATAACAGCTACTATATTTGTCGGAGTAAGTATCTATTCTTGTTATTTATTTTTGAGAACTAGTTTGAAGGTTCTTCGCTTTTACATGGAAAACAAAAAGGAAATCAATCTAAAAAGCAGTCCCAAAGATATTTTTGCGCTATACCTACAACAACAATTCGGAAAATCTTTTCATACCTACAATAGCATACGCGAATTGAACATCGCAGGTATAGAATTACATACTTTATTGCCAAATTCGGATGAGTTTTTAGATGAAATAAAACCCTATTTACAACGGAAAATAGCAATCGTTGCTTTTTTTTCAATGGTATACCTGTGTTCCTTACAAGGTGTCTTAAAACCTATATTCACCAAAGAAGCAAAACTTACCTCCACCGTGGAATTGTATTACAAACCCTTTGATTTGCCTTTTAAAAGTTTGAAAAGTACTTTGGACTAAAGCTTTTCAGAGTTCACATATCTTTACAATAGAAATTTTCGCTGCTTTCACTACCTTTAAGTAATACGTTTACAGGGACTTACTTAAAACTTGGCACGCTTTGTGCTAAATTTTAAAAAACTTAAAGACAGATACGATGAAAGAAAGAACAAACAACTCCTTAATTACTAGAATTAAAAACATACTATTTCTATGTATCCTTTGCTTGTATATCTCCTGTTCGGATGATGCTGAGGGTTCTTATGCGGATGCGGATACTGAAATAGGAAATACAGACAACTCAGACAATACAGACAACACATCAGATTATTCAGGGCCTACCCTTGTTCCCAGCAGCTCTAACTTCAACCAACGCATCGTATGGGAAAAAGTATATACCGAAGGAAATGCTGGAAAGGTAAACCGTGGTGTGGTAGATGCTGAGGGAAATGCAGCCGTTGTATTTATGCCTGACAATGAATCTAGAATTCACAAGGTATCTGGAACAGACGGCACTTTACGCTGGACCAAAACCATCTCCAATACTGTAGGATTTGGAATTACAGAATTCAAAGAAAACAACCGCATAGACTATATTGTGAGTGGAGGAAGCGGCAGCAGCCAAGAAAGATGGGCTGCACGATTGAACGGAGATACAGGAGCTGTAATTTGGAACAAAACGTACAACGATAATAGTACTACTGGCGTTGATGGTATACGCATGATTACTGTGGGTGCTGATGGCTATTTGTACGGAGCTGGATTTATAGGGGCTGATGAAGCAAATACCATATTTGTTGTCCATGGTGGGAAAGCATTGCTACAAAAAATTGACCCTAGCAATGGAAACGAAATATGGACACATACCAACAACACAACAGACTATGCATTGGCAGTTGTACAAGCCTCAGATGAAATGTTGTACTATGCCTCTGCCAAATATGAAAGTAACGCAACACTGACCCAAGTAGGCACTGACGGAACTGAAAATTGGACAAAGTCTCTTGACAATACAGCAGTAATAATCTTGGCAGATTTGACCATTGCTGACGATGACACCCTCTATCTAGGAGGACATGCAGGAAGAGAATCTGATGGAGAAGCCTTTGATTATTCTTGTGTAAAAATGGACACAAACGGAAATATCGCATGGAGCAAACACTATGCAAATCCACGTGGCTACAGCATGAGCTATATACGTAATGAATTGTACGGTATCGATGTGGATGCTGATGGGATTTACCTTTTTGGAGGAAGTGGTGATGAAAGTGAAAGCTACTCACAACGCTTTAGTCCGTACCTCTCTTCTGATGTTTGGAACGGCTGGGTATTGGCAATTGATACCGATGGAACCATGCTAAAAAGTGATGTCTATTGCCACCAAGATGTCAATACAGCCACAGAATATGGATGTCTTACAGAAGATGCCTTCTTTATTTTTAACGATACTGACGCGTATGGAGATACGGAAGTTGGAATCATGAAAGTACTGAAGTAGAAACAACTAACAGAAACACAAAGCAAATAAGAGACTATACTTGTGTAAACAAGTATAGTTTTTATTTCGTAAATTATGTAAAAATTTACAAGATGTTTACATTCCGATTATGCCTGCTTACTTTTGTTTTGAGTACCGCTCTTTTGTTTTCTCAAGAACAAGGAGGAGGCGAGTCTCCGATTACTCATGAACAAAAAGCCTGCTTTACAGAGCATGAGCGAAGTAATTTGCTAAACAAAGTAAAAAGCAACCTCAAGTTATTACAAAAATCCAATAAAGTAATCACTCAAAATAAAACAACAACACATCCCTTGTTTATTTGGCCTGTTAAAAAGACTGCCTCGGTAAAGTATACGGAATTATGGACCATTTCAAACTATGTCGATCACAACCAAGCCTATCCCAATGCCTTGACAGATTATAATGGAGGAACTAGAACTTATGATACTACAAGTGGATACAATCACAAGGGTATCGACATTTTTGCATGGCCTTACAGTTGGAATAGGATGGATAAGAATCAGTTTCAAGTCATCGCTGCAGCCGAAGGAACAATCATCTACAAAAACGATGGACAATTCGATCAGAGTTGTGATTTTTCCAATACTGAAAATTGGAATGCTGTCTTTTTACAACACACCGACGGAAGTGTTTCTTGGTACGGACATCTTAAGAAAAATAGCACAACCGCCAAAAATGTTGGAGATTGGGTAGATGAAGGGGAATTTTTAGGTGTCGTTGGGAGTTCAGGAGTATCAACAGGACCGCATTTACATTTTGAAGTCTATGAAGATGCTACTTTTACAGAAGACAAACTCATTGATCCTTATGTAGGAACTTTCAATAATTGGAATACGGATTCGTGGTGGAAATCCCAAAAACCTTATAGAAATCCAACCATAAATGCGCTGACCACTAACAGTGCTGTTCCTGATTTTGGGGACTGCCCGGCCCTTGAAACAACCTACGAAAATGATACTTTTATTTTGGGGGAAACAGTTTATGCTTTTGTCTTTTTAAAAGACCAACTGGGAACTGATATGAACCTAAAAATCTTCAATCCTATCGGAGATGAAATGTACAATTGGTCACGTGATTTGACTCAGGACTACAATGCTTCTTATTGGTATTTTAGTTATATTCCTAACAGCATAGGAACATGGAGCGCCAAAGCGACACTCTCAACAGGACAAGAGGTAACCCATAATTTTTCTGTAGACAATAGCCTCTCTACTGCAACTCTAGAAAGCAGTAAAACGATACTGTACCCAAACCCAGTGACAGACAAACTGTTTGTCTCCACTCCCCTATCAATCAAAGAAACTCGTATTTATAATGCGTTTGGAAAATTGATTTTGCAACATAGTTACGAACTCAATGCTACCACTTCAAAAACAACTATCGACACAGCGTCTTTAGCTAAAGGGTGGTATCTACTAGTACTTACCGATGAAAACGGTCAAACTTTCTCCAACGTATTTTCTAAATAATAAAAGTAGCACAAAAAAAACCCCTTATGTCAAACTCAAGAGTTGTTCATAAGGGGCATTATATTTCTAAGTACTGAGATCTATTAAAAATCCAATACCATACCTATTGATGGAATGAAAGATCCAGATTCACTTACAATTTGTGTTAGTTGTCTAGGACTGTTGATTTGTCCATTTGCATCACGAGCCAAACCGTACTGAGGCGTTTGTGGGGAACTTTGTCCCAAGATATTTTGTGCTTCAAAAAATAAATCAATAGCCACTTTTTTCAAACTCCATTTTTTATCGATACGTAAGTCCAATTGGCTAAAAGTCCTTAGTTTTTGTGTTCCTAGTGTGCTGTAATCCAACACAATTTCCGGATAATTATCGAGGGTAGCTGCTTCGTCTACTCCAACAAAGGGTGTTCTTCCTGCAAATCGGTAACGAGAACTCAATTCCCAATTGTTTGACAACTTATAGCCTGCCGTAAAAGAAGCCAAGTGACGGCTGTCCCATACAGAAGGTAAATAACTAGAGGTATCAAAACCAGTAAACTCACTGTAAAACCAAGTATAAGAGAATATCCCATAAAAATTATTTGTCAGCTTTTGTTGGAAAAGAACCTCTGCTCCATAGCTTCGTCCCAAACCAACACTTTCCAAAGCTTCACTTCCGAGTACTTCAAAACCAGCTCCTTTGTTGGCCAAGGAAACTCCGTCTTCAACAGAAACCTGATAATCGGCATAGCGTTTGTAAAAACCTTCTACAGAAACACTTGATGCAGGTGAAAAATAATGTTGTAAGCCGAGTACATAATGGTCACTTCTAGTATAATCAAGGTTTTTGTTGACCAAAATTCCTTCCGTATTTCTGAATCCTAAAGCAGTATAAGGTGCTATTTTAAAATACCTACCAACAGATGCATTTAGCTTTAAATTGTCAGACAAGGCATAAGAAAGCGCTACTCTAGGAGAAAAGGTATCTGTCAAACCGTCTTTTTGAGTGAAAGTATCAGCATCCATACGGAAACCGACAGAAACATCGAGCTTGTCGTCCATATAACTACGGGTAGCATTGGCAAAGAAACCATACTTTACAAAATCGATACTACTTTCAAACAAGACCATAGTCTCAGAAGTATCTAAAGGGTTTCTACCTATAGTGGTATTGTCATAATCAGAAAATTGCGCATTGAAACCAGATTTTACTTTCCAGTCCCCATAAAACTTAGTCAAAGCATAACGCAATTTTGTTTCACTTTCAACCGCATCATTTTGAAATACGATACCCGTTTCATTTTCTGCATCTTCATAACGTGTAAAGACATTGTCCAAACGGTTATTACTCAATGTTGTCTGCATAAAACCACTGTTATCTTTCAAACGGTGTTTCCAAGTTACCCCAATCGTATTGCTGCGTTGCACGATAAAAGGTGCTTGTTCCAAGCTCGCTTGTTGCTCTTCGTCATACTCCTCAGGTGCTTCCACAGAAAAATCATCTACAGACCCGATACCAATCACACTGATACTATTGTAGGCATCAAACTTATGATCTACTTTGTACTGGTAATCCCAATAGTCAGGACGAATAGGCAAACCGATGGCTTTGAATAAAAACTGTAAGTAACTTCGACGCACAGACATCAAAAAAGTCGTGTTGGAAGTTTCCTTGCCTTTTTTAAACAAAGGACCTTCCAAAGTCAACCCAGATTCACTGGCTCCTAGACGGAAATTTCCAGAAAAATTACGATTGTTCCCTGCACGTTGCGTAAACTGTAATACCCCAGAAAGTGGATTGTCATAAACGGCATCAAAAGCAGAAGCCGAAAGCGTTACCTCATTGATAAAGGACACATTGACCATCCCAACTGGACCACCAGCACTTCCTTGTGTACTAAAATGATTGATGTTTGGCACTTCTACCCCATCCAAATAATACACGGATTCGTTCGGAGCTCCTCCTCGTATGATCAAATCGTTTCGGAACCCTCCAATGGAAGGAGAGACTCCCGGTAAAGATTGGGCTACTTTGACCACATCATTTCCTCCTCCTGGTGCATTGGCAATCTCAACAGCGGAAATAGTTTGCGTTGACAATGGCGTTTCCCTAGGCCTACTAATGGTGTTTTTTTTGCTGATGACAACTTCCTCCAATTGCTCTGATGCTTCTTTTAAAACAAAGGTCATCGGAGCATTTCCCTTTGATTTTACAATTACGTTGTAACGTGTTTGCGTATCGTATCCCACATAACTAACTATCAAATTGTAAGATCCTGGTGCTATATTTTCGAGACGAAACAAACCGTCAAAATCAGTTTGTGTTCCAAGTTCTGTACCTTCTAAATAAACAGAAGCTCCAGGAATCGGCTGATCTTTTTCATCTTGTACCGATCCACTCAACGAACCGGTAATTTGTGCATTGGAAATCCATCCAAACAACAATAAACTGTATACTACTATATTTTTCAAGGCTTTATATAATTTTATTTGTAGGTACAAATATATTATTATAATGCGACAAAACCTTTGCTAGTTTCATAAACATACTTAACATTGTTTAATAAAAATATGTTTTAAATAAACATTACTGAATTTTTAATGAATTAAAAAAGTTAAGAATTAGAGATTGGAAAACAACTTATATAAAGAGAAATAACCATTATTTCAAATCAACGTATTCTTTACAAAAAGAAGTGTCATTCTTGTTTTTTTTTATTAAGTTAGTAAAAAAAACCTCCTTATGCTGATAAATTCTACCCATATCCCTGATATTGTTTCAGCTATACGTGAACTTATTGGTGACCAAAAAGCATTGATTGCGATTGCTGAAAAAACAACTGTCGATATAAATTCATTGGTTCGAGCACTTGACGCGGCAGGAATTGAATTTATGGGAGGAATGTTTCCAATGTTAATTTTTGATGCAAAAGTAATCGAAAGAGGTATCGTTGTAAATACTTTATACAATGTCGAACATATCGGAACCATTCAGCATATAAGTAAGAAAGACATACACATTCCTCATATATCTTTTGAGGAAAATCAACCCTATACCTTAGTTACTTTTGTCGATGGTTTGACGACAGAAATCCCTCATTTTTTAGGGAAATTGTACGAACATTATGGCATGGAAACAAACTATATCGGTGGAGGTGCTGGGAGTTTGACATTACAACAAATGCCTTGTGTATTTTCCAATGAAGGTTTCTTTGAAGATACCGCAATCTATGCCATTGTTAAACTCAAATCTAATATTGGAGTCAAGCACGGTTGGAAAAAGCTTGAAGGTCCATATATAGTGACAAAATCAAAAGGAAATATCATCCAAGAAATCAATTGGGAAAAACCTTTTAAAGTATACAAAGAAATTGTTGAAAGTAAAAGTGACGAAAGATTCAACCAGGATAATTTTTTTGAAATCGCCAAAGGATATCCCCTAGGGATTATAAAGCAAGAATTGGACTATGTGGTTCGGGACCCTATTGCTTTCAATGAAAATGACGAGTTGCTATGTGTGTGTAATGTCGAAGAAAATTCTTTGATTAATATTCTCAAAGGCGAACCCGATAACCTATTAATAGCTGCGAAAGAAGCGAGTGAAGAAAGTTTGATTCATGCAGAAAATCCTCAACTAGCTATTGTGATTGATTGTATCTCTAGGGTATTATACCTAGGTGACACTTTTGAAAATGAATTGCAAAACATTACACAAACCATCCATAATAAATACCCAGGTATTCCCGTGAATGGCGCATTGACCCTCGGAGAAATTTCATCTTATGGAAATGGATATATTGAATTTTATAACAAAACCATCGTTGTGGGCTTATTTGAATAAATGGAAATAGACAAGCAAATTTTTGAAATCCTACAGTTGTACGAATACTCTATGAGTATTGGTAAATCATTTAATTATCACGACAATTGTGATCAATTTTTACAGTTACTACTCAAGCGAAGAGAGTTAAACGCCTGCTGGGTGCTACGAGAGGAAAAAGACAAATTGGTCAAAAAATACTCCATGCCTTTGGGGAATTCACTAGAAATAGCACTGCCCAGCCCTCAAAAGCATCCACAGTTGACGGCTTTAAAAGATGTCGCATTACTTCCGTACACTAAAGAATTACAAACGTTTTGCCCTATCAATATCGATGAGGGCTATATTGCTATCTATCGACTCAAGGAACACGGTTTTTTGTTTTTGTACTCAAAGAAAAACAACCTGAGTCAAAAGGATTTGAACCAACTCTTACCGGTCATTAAAAAGTTTTCAGTTACGCTTGAAGCTTGTGTCACCCACAACACGCAAAAAAAATTACTAATACAACTAGAAGAGCGCAATAAAGATTTGAACAACTATGCCCATGTAGTATCTCATGATTTAAAATCTCCCTTGCGAAATATAAATACTTTGAACTCATGGTTGCGTCAAGATCACAAAAATGTCTTGGAACCAGGTGCATTGCAATATTTAGATCTTATAACCGATAATATTGGTAAAATGGAAGACCTGATCAGTGGTATTTTGGAATACTCTTCCTTAGGATTGAAAGACTTCAATGTTAGCAATGTAAACCTCAACAAACTACTGACGGATTTATTGCCACATATGTACACTCCTGATCACATACATATTGAATTGCAACCTGACTTTCCGAACATACAAGGAAATGCACACCGTTTCCAGCAAGTATTTCAAAACCTCATTAGCAACGCCATCAAATACAATGACAAAGAAGATGGGTTTGTAAGTGTCGGTTTTCATAGAATCGAAGAACAATTAGAGTTTTTTGTAAAAGACAATGGCAAGGGAATCGACGAAAGATATTTCAAAAAGATCTTTGAACCTTTCCAAAAACTCGAAAACACCAAAGATTCTTCTGGAATTGGCCTTTCCATCGTGGAAAAGATTGTCAATGCCTACGAAGGAAAAATACGTTTGGAATCAGAAGTAGG
>JBELHA010000056.1:0-13926 GCA_042091695.1 Flavicella sp. | reverse complement strand
ACATAAAGTCATTCAATACAGTTTCAATTGTTCTTTTTTCAATTACATTGTTAAAGGTTATTTTCCATGATATACGTGATTTTGTTTTGATCGAAAAAATAGGCGTTTTACTGCTTCTAGGTATTCTTTTGTTGGGAGCCTCTTTTGGCTATGTCAAATTGACTCAAAAATACAAAACTGTCAAAGTTAGGGGAGATAAAGAGATGTGATTTTTTTATTATCCTATTACGATTTGTCGATAGATAGCTTTCTTTCACCTTTTATAGACTAACATCTAAACTATTTTCAATTAACTTATTATTTCATTTTAAATTGATTGAATATGAAAAAGTTTTGTTTGTATTTTTTAGTTTTTTTACAGCTACCTTTTGTGGTTGCGCAACAACATAGGGGTATATCTTCTGCTAAAAATAGTGAGTCAAATACAGGGACACTCGTGTTGACGCCGAATGAGAGCTTCTTTTCACCTGTCGGAACCTTAAAAGCTCATCAAAGAGATAAAACAACAGGGACTATTTACAACAAATACGAATATTATGATTATATATATGATTGGAAAAAGATAAACGATACTATTGTATTTGGTTTGGATATCAAAACACCTGGAATCCTTAAAATTCAACTTAACATGGGGGTTCCTTCGACACAAGACGGATCTGTAGTTGTAGTACACTTAGGAGAAACCAATCACGAGCTAACACTTTCAAGTACTGGTAGTGCAAGTACTTATGCAACCCAAGCTGAGGTTGTTTTCGATGCTGTTGGGATTGGATTTTATGAACTGAAATTACAACTAAAATCTCTTCAAACAGAAGGAGTCGAAGTCGGAAATTTGAATGAAGTCATCCTAACAGGAACAGCTGTAGAAAATGCCGAGTCTGTCATGCGTCGCTACCGGGCGAAAGCAGTTCATGCTAAATGGAAATCTGATACTGAGAATCCTATTGAAATTAGTGTACATCAACTAACTATCGCAACTAAAAATCAAGACTACTACCAGCCGATTACCACTCCATTTGGATATACGGGCTCAGCTTGGAATAAAAATACCCAAACCTTTGGTGTCTTTAATTTTTCGCTATGGTCTTATGGTCAGAATGATCCAATACCTCCTTTTGAACAGGAAAGTCATTTGATTGCTGTAGGTCCTAATTTGTATTTTAGTGGTTATGGACATGAAGGTACAGGGGTAAAACCAAAAGGTATTGATGGGTACCATCCCTACAAAGGAATTGATACACATACGCAAACCATTGCAGTGCGAATGCAACCAGGAGCAACTTACAATACTTACTGGAGTTATTATTTAGACCCTACAGATGGCCACTGGAAATTGTATGGTTGCGGGAAAAAGTACAACAGTACTGGAGACATAAATTATTTAGAAACAGGTGCTTTTGTAGAAGTTGCTGGTGCAGCCACCAACATGCGAAATGGTCATAGATTGAGTGAAACACGCTACAAAGGTTGGCAGAGAGATACTTCCGGAAACTGGTATCCTATTTACAAAATGGAGGGAAGTTCTAACATGCATACAGAGAGTTTTAGAGATTGGAAAATCGAAGGAAATTCCTTTGCCATGCAAATGGGAGGATGGGGGACCTTAGGTATAGAGGCTAAGACACTTACATTAGAAAATCCAGATCCGATACCCTCGTATCTTCAAGGAGATTATTTGCAAGAATTGTATGCCATGCCTGCTCAAATAAATGAAGAAAAGCTAGAAACTAGTTCAGATAGCAGTTTGCAATTGAGTTTTGAAGCGACAGGTTTAGGGGGCAATGCTACTGCAAAAGTATTTTATGGTACCCAAGAAGGGTTGACAAAAGAGGACAAGTGGGAATATCAAAAGTCTATTGGCATATCAGAGGGGAGCAACGAGTTCTTGTTAGAGAATTTGCAAAGCGGTACTGAGTATTTTTACCGTATTCAAATTAAGAGTGACAAAGGGGAGATTTGGTCTTTTGATACTCATAAAGCTACTACAACATCACCCAATCCACAAAACTTACAATTGTATTACTCGTTTTCAAACAATTTAGAAGATAGTGGTTTGTACGATCGTGATCTTACAACTGTCGGAAGTATTACACCTGTATATACTTCGGATCATGAGTTTAATTCCTCCAATGCTTTTTCGTTTCCGAGTATTGGCAACGGTTATTTAGAGGCTCCTTACAAAGGTGTCGGAGCGAATGCGGCACGAACGGTAAGTGCTTGGTTCAAAACAACCACCGAGGGTACACGAAAAGCAATTGTCACTTGGGGTATTTACCAGACATATAAGATGTTTAGTGTCATGATTCAAGACAATACGGTCCGTATCGAGGGAGGAAACGGTTCTCTTCGCTCAGTTTCAAGCAATTTGGAAGACAATACATGGCATCATATAGCAGTCACCTATGATCCTAATGATGGAGCCTATTTAAAAGATGTGAAAATTTACATAGATGGGGCTTTGCTTGCAAATCAAAGTGATGCTCAAGCATCTCACCATAGTAATATTGTTGAAATAAATACAGATATTTATACCAATAATCTAAGGATTGGAAGTGCTGTATACACAAATAATAATTATTATTGGTTAGGTGATTTGGATGAAGTCCGTGTATATGCAACTGCGCTATCTTCAGAGGAAGTCGCTGTTTTATATGACGACGCAACTTTAGGGAATAACACTAAGGTTACTTCTGAATTTTTGTTGTATCCAACTTTAGTTTCTGAAGAAATCTATATAGATACATCTGAACAAATTCATGTGACGGTGTATTCTGTTTATGGACAAAATATACTTTCAAAAGAACTCAAAAAAGGAAAACATAAATTAGACTTAGGAGGTCTTGAACAAGGTTCTTACTTAATTAAAATAGTAAGTGAAACAAGTTTTAAAGTTCAAAAAATCATTAAAAAATAACAAACTGATAGTGGGCCGTTAAAATCAAGTTAAATTGTATATCTGTCTTGATTTTGGACCTGTTCTATTTCTTTTAGAACCCTTTCTGTCGTAAATTTACTCAGTGATTAGCACCTTAAAAATCAATGAGTATGAACACGACATTTGAAAGAATTGATAGGCAAATTATCCAGCGTATGAAAGTACTCAGTATCCCTGTGATGCGTTTTTCTTTTGCTGTAATTTTTGTATGGTTTGGTATTTTAAAACCTTTTGGTCTCTCTGCAGCGGAAGGTCTATTAAAAGCTACCGTCAAATGGTTGCCTTTTGGTTCCCCTGAATTATGGTTACCCATCATAGGTTGGTGGGAAGTTGTGATTGGAATTTGTTTTTTATTTGAAAAAACGACAAGAATTGCTATTTTACTTTTGTTTTTACAGATGGTAGGTACTTTTATGCCTCTGGTATTTCTTCCTGAGGTTACCTTTCAAGAGAACAACTATTTATTGCCCACTTTGGAAGGTCAATACATTGTGAAAAACTTGATAATAATTGCCGCTGCACTCGTTTTAGGAGGTAGTTTTTCCAAAACTAAATAGCTGAAATATAAAATTTGTATATTGAACTATGGAAAAATTGAATACATCTAAATATTTAAGAGTTTTACTTTTTAAATTACTGCTAGCACTTCCACTGCTCATGGCGTTTACTTGTGAAAATAAAGAAGAAACAAGTGTTACCCGTTATGGTACAGATTGTATTGATGCTTCGAGTATTGATAAAGATGTTACTTGTACCAAAGAATACATTCCTGTTTGCGGTTGTGATGAAAAAACATACCCCAATAGCTGTATCGCTGCTAGCAATGGTGTTTTATCTTACACAGAAGGTGCTTGTTCATCTGCTGAGATTGAATCCAATTTCCGCCTGTGGAATTCTCAAGAAATAACCTCCTATAGTTTTGATTTATCTGTGTCCTGTTACTGTTTGATAGATGAGCCGTATCAGATCGTAGTATACGAAGGAAAAGTAAAAAGTATCGAAGGTAACGAAGATTGGGGACACGCTTGGATTCCCAAAACTATAGATAGCTTGTTTATTGAAATAAAATCTAGAATGGCAGAAAATCCACACGCTAGTACCCTTTCATTTGATGAGACTTATGGGTTCCCCAACAACGCTTACTTTGATATGGATGCTATGATTGTTGACGAAGAAATAGGGTATGCGATTCACAATTTCAAACTATTTGATATGAATTGTATCGATGCTTCAAAAATAGATTCAGATGTTGTGTGTACAGAACAATATGATCCTGTGTGTGGTTGTGATAAGGTTACTTACTCAAATGAGTGTGATGCAGCACGCAATGGAGTTAGCAACTATAAAAAAGGAGCCTGTGATGCTATAGATACAACCTGTATCGACGCTTCAAAAATAGACACTGATGCTATTTGTACGGAAGAATACGATCCTGTGTGTGGTTGTGATAAGGTTACTTACTCAAATGCATGTGATGCAGCACGTAATGGCGTTAGCCACTATGAAAAAGGAGCCTGTGAAGCTTTAGACACCCCCTGTATCGATGCTTCAAAAATAGACACTGATGCTATTTGTACGGAGGAGTACGATCCTGTGTGTGGTTGTGATAAGGTTACTTACTCAAATGAGTGTGATGCAGCACGCAATGGAGTTAGCAACTATAAAAAAGGAGCCTGTGATGCTATAGATACAACCTGTATCGACGCTTCAAAAATAGACACTGATGCTATTTGTACGGAAGAATACGATCCTGTGTGTGGTTGTGATAAGGTTACTTACTCAAATGCATGTGATGCAGCACGCAATGGAGTTAGCAACTATGAAAAAGGCAGTTGCAGTAAGTAGTTTTTCTGAATTTATTCCCTATTTTCTTATAAAAGATTAGGAATCACTATTTTTGTTGACTTTATTTGTAAGAGAAGAATATCCTTCCTTTACTTATGAGAGAGTTTTAAATACATGATTTTATGCAATTAACACAGTCATCTAAGGTGTTTAAGAATTTGGTGTTTATAGCGCTTCTTGGTGTTCTACTAGGGCGTTCTTGGCAGTTTATTGTATGGGACGCTCCCTTGAGAACTTTGTTTTGGGATCAAAACCTATTGGAACCACTTGTGCTTTTTTTTTCAGAGATAACTTGGTCAGAATTTGTAACTAGTGATGCACTCGAGGTTTTTATTCATAATCTTAAACTATCTTTTGGAGTCGTTTTATTGGGAACTGCGATTGCATGTTTTTTTGTACAACGTTTTCCAAAACAGGTTAAAATATTACTCTGGTGTTCCTTCTTCATATTGGTATTTGTCATTTTTCTCCGTGCCAAGGAGAAATTTTATCAAGTAGGACAATTTTTAGAACACGCCAGTCAATTGGGGGTGATTCCTCTATACATAGCGATCATTTCAAACCGATTTGAGGAACATTGGTTGCGCTATGCGAAGGTATTGGTTGCTTTGACCTTTATTTGCCACGGTTTGTATGCTATAGGCTACTATCCACGTCCAGGAAATTTTGTAGATATGACTATAAAAACCTTGGGTTGTTCTGAGTCCTTTGCACACGAACTTCTTTTCTATGTGGGTATTGTAGATATTGCTGTTGCACTTTTGATTTTTGTTCCTAAAATAGCAGTCTATGTACTGTGGTATGTAGCTTTTTGGGGCTTGTTTACTGCTTTTTTACGCGTGACAACTGGGGTGTATTTGGATTTCTTTTGGGATAGTTTCCTGCAAGTGTGGCATACGACGGTGTACAGATGGGTCCACGGTTTACTTCCCTTATCACTGATTTTTTTACATAAATATTTTTCAATAAAGGCGCCTTCAAATTCTTAAATCGATTAGAAAGAGCACAGTAATTAGTGCATAACTTTTCTCGGTTTTTCATATTTTTAGGCTTATAAGTGGTATTTTTGTAACAATCACGTATTTCACCTCCCCAATGAAAAAAGACGCCAAAAAATCTTTGGAGCTGTTCCAAGCAGCGACCGATATGAGCTTGCCTTTGTCCGTAGTAGAAAACGGTATCAGTGCTGGTTTTCCAAGTCCTGCAGATGATTTTTTAGACAATAAAATAGATTTAAACAAGGAATTGATCAAAAATCCGAGCACTACTTTTTACGGAAGGGTAAAAGGGGATAGTATGATTGGTGCAGGGTTAGACGATGGAGATTTGCTTGTAATAGATAAAAGTTTAGAACCGAGAGACAATCGTATTGCTGTTTGTTTTATAGACGGTGAATTTACAGTCAAACGCATTCAAGTGGAAGCAGACTGTATTTTGCTTCTCGCAGAAAATGATAAGTATGCTCCGATCAAAGTAACCCAAGACAACGATTTTTTGATTTGGGGAATTGTGACCAATGTAATTAAGAATGTATAATGTTTGCACTCGTAGACTGTAATAATTTTTACGCTTCTTGTGAACGCGTATTTCAGCCTAACTTGAATGGGAAACCCATCGTGGTTTTATCCAACAATGACGGTTGTGTAGTAGCACGTAGTAACGAAGCAAAACAATTAGGCATCCCTATGGGAGCTCCAGCGTTTAAATACAAGTCACTTTTCGAAGCGCATAACGTACACGCATTTTCTTCTAACTATGCTTTGTACGGAGATATGAGTGCCCGTGTGATGCATCTTTTGTCACAAAAAACACCGGATATAGAAGTGTATAGTATCGATGAAGCTTTTTTGAAAATGGAAGGTTTTGAGATGTATGACTTGCAAAGCTATTGTGAATCTATCAAACAGACCGTGGATAAAGGAACTGGTATTCCTATCAGTATTGGCGTGGCACCTACCAAGGCCCTGTCCAAGGTAGCCAATCGCATTGCTAAAAAATTCCCAGAAAAGACAAAAGGAGTCTATATCATCGATTCTGATCTATTGCGAATCAAAGCTTTAAAATGGCTTAAGATAGAAGATGTATGGGGAATTGGGCGCAAACACGCCAAACGTCTTAAAGCCAAGAATATACATACAGCTTTTGACTTTGTGAACCTTTCTGATGCTTGGGTACGCAAACAGATGAGTGTCGTAGGACTTCGTTTGAAACACGAACTAGAAGGTAAGCCCTGCTTGGATTTGGAAAGTATACCGGCTAAAAAAACCATTGCTACCACACGTACTTTTGACAAAATGTATACGGATTTTGAAGACATAAGAGAACGTGTCAGTTCTTTTGCAGTAAGTTGTGCTGAAAAACTTCGAAAACAGCATACCTGTTGTACGAGTATTTTGGTTTTTCTACAATCCAATCCTTTCCGAAAAGACCTGCCTCAATACCGCAATAGTATTGTATTACAACTGCCGTATCCCTCACATTCGACTATCGATTTGACAAAATTAGCAGTACATGGTTTGAAAAAAATTTACAGGGAAGGCTACCACTACAAAAAAGCTGGAGTATTGGTTTTGGGGTTGAGACCAGAAGACCAAAAGCAATTCAGTTTATTTTCAGATGAAAACCCAAAACACGTACAATTGATGAAAGCTGTGGACGCTTTGAACAAAGATATAGGTCGACAAAAAGTGAAATTTGGTGGTCAAGACTTAGGACGTGTTTGGAAGATGAAACAAGAAAAATTGTCACAGCGTTATACCACGCGTTTGGATGAGATTATTTCTGTTAATTGATTCATAATTTACATCTTTGACAATCCCGTTATCTAAAATTTTCGTTTTTCGGAACTATTTTATATTTTAATTATGTTTTTACAAGGTGCAGCTTGTTAAAAAAGTTGTTTAAAATTAAACATATGTTAGTTCGAAATCGTTTTCTGTGATTTTTTTCTGAAATATTTGTATTGATAGTTGCTCATTATTTTTTTAATCACAAAAATTGAATTGCTATTTTCAACTACTTGTTTTTTGACTAGCTTAGTGTTTTAAAATCAGTCATTTATATTTCCCTGCACTTTTCTGTGTGTTAAAGTGTTTTTATATATAGATATGTTACCCCTATTTTTTTTGATGTAGTTGAGAGACTTCATACAACTGAAATTACGTTACTATACGTAGAAAAATGTGGTAGACATAAATTTCTAAAAACTAAATTAAACCATGAAAATCGGTGTATTAAAAGAAATTAAAACAGGTGAAAAACGCGTAGCGATTTCTCCTAGCATAGTAGAGAAGCTCACAGCAAAAGGTTTTGAACTTTTGGTTGAGTCAACGGCAGGAGAAAGTTCCATGTATGAAAACTCAGCCTATGAAGCTGCAGGAGCTAGCGTCTTGAGTAAAGAAGCGGTTGTAGCAGTAGCAGAAGTACTTATAAAAATAAATCCTTTCGAACTCGAAGAATTAAAAATTGTACATGAAGGTCAAGTATTGATCAGTCAGTTGTTCCACAAATCTAACCCCGAACTAATACAAGCTGTTGCCGCTACTGGTGCTTCCGCATTTTCAATGGATGCTATCCCAAGAATTTCAAGAGCTCAAGATATGGACGTTTTGAGTTCTCAGAGCAATTTAGCAGGGTATAAAGCCGTGATAGTTGGCGCTAATGAAATGACTAAAATATTTCCATTAATGATGA
Source organism: Flavicella sp. (assembly GCA_042091695.1). Classification (GTDB taxonomy): domain Bacteria; phylum Bacteroidota; class Bacteroidia; order Flavobacteriales; family Flavobacteriaceae; genus Flavicella. Next base: position 5,453 of record JBELHA010000056.1, on the reverse strand, counting down.
CAGCTGCAGGAACAATTACGCCATCTAGAGTATTGATTTACGGAGTAGGAGTAGCTGGTTTACAGGCCATAGCTACTGCCAAACGTTTGGGGGCAGTTGTGGAGGCGACAGATATCAGGTCTGAAACCAAAGAACAAGCAGAATCTTTAGGAGCTACTTTTATCAGTGTTGAAAATGAAGGTGAGACTACCGAGGGTGGCTATGCGAAAGAAGCCTCAGAGGACTTTGCTAAAAGACAAAAAATAGCTGTAGATACTTCTTTATTCAAAGCAGATTTGGTCATTACTACGGCGAGTATTCCTGGAAGAAAGGCACCCGTATTGATAGATGAAAATCAAGTAAACCAGATGAAAAAAGGGGCAGTAATAGTAGATTTAGCTGCAGCAGGTGGTGGAAATTGTATTCTTAGTAAGTTGGAGGAAACAGTGGTTCACAATGGTGTTAAAATTATAGGAACTACCATGGCACCTGAAAGTGTGGCTACCAATGCTAGTGAACTGTATGCGAAGAATACATACAACTTTTTAGTACACTTAACAGAGAATAATTCACTCAAGTGGGATCTTGAGGAGGAAATTACAGATGAAACATTAATCGTGAAAGACGGTACAATAAGAAAAAATTAAAACTAAAGATGATGAACGAATTTATTGAATTTATAAGTAACAATCTTCAAATCACTTACATATTGATTTTAGCAACTTTTGTAGGTATTGAAGTGATTAAAAGTATACCTGCAGTACTACACACTCCGTTAATGTCTGGAGCTAATGCCTTGAGTGGTGTTGTAATTGTAGGGGCAATATTAGTGATGTTACATTCAGACCCAACAGATTATGTATCCTTATTCTTAGGTTTTATAGCAGTAGTCTTAGGTGTTTTAAATGTTGTTGGTGGTTTTGCAGTTACTGATAGAATGTTAGAAATGTTTAAAAAGAAAAAGTAATTTATAAATAAGAGTTTTGATTTTTTAAACTTTTAACATATTAAAAAAATATAAGATGAGTATAGTATTAAGTATAATATATTTAGTTTCAACGGTTACGTTTATCGTAGGCTTGAAAAAATTAGGAAGCCCAAAGACAGCAAAAAATGGAAATATCATTGCTGCAGTTGGTATGGGATTGGCGATTGTGGGAACTATTTTCATAAATGATATTGAAGTTCCAACGATAATCTATATTTTAATTGGACTTGCAATTTTAGTAGGTTCGATTTTAGGTTGGTTGATTGCCATGAAAGTTGAAATGACAAAAATGCCTGAATTGGTCTCCTTGTTCAATGGATTTGGAGGAGCAAGTGCTGCATTGATTGGAGTTGTTGAGTTTATAGGGAATGACAATATAGCGGGAACAAAATCTACAATAGTTGCCACTATTTTAGCAGCTGTTGCCATTGGAGCAATAACCTTCTCAGGGAGTTTAATAGCTTGGGGGAAATTAAATGGTTCTCTTAAAAGTGTTGTTAAAATTCCGCAATACAATATCATAAATAATCTTTTTATTATTGTAATCATTGCATTTTCAGCATTTATAGTTGCATCCGGCTCTGATAGTCAATTGTTTTTGTACGGATTATTAGCGGCAGGTGTTGTTTATGGAGTTCTATTTGTACTTCCTATTGGAGGTGCTGATATGCCTGTAGTAATTTCCTTGCTGAATTCATTGACTGGTATTGCTGCTGCTATAACGGGTATATTGTATGAAAATATGGTTATGTTAGTCGGAGGTATTTTGGTAGGTGCTGCTGGTATTATATTGACGATTGCTATGTGTAAGGCAATGAATAGAACCTTAGGTTCTGTTATTTTTGGGTCTTTTGGCGCTGCTGCTACTGCTGCTGAGGAAGGTGTTAATAAAACACTAGGGACCATTAAAAAGACAAACTCTAGTGATGCTGCAATTATGATGAATTATGCAGCTAATGTCATTATCGTTCCTGGTTACGGTTTGGCAGTTGCGCAAGCTCAGCATGTAATTCATGAACTTGAAGAGCTGTTAACAGCAAAAGGAGTACATGTAAAATATGCAATACATCCAGTTGCAGGTCGTATGCCTGGACATATGAATGTATTGTTAGCGGAGTCGAATGTAGACTATGATCTCTTGTCTGAAATGGATGCTATCAATCCACAGTTTAACAATACAGATGTGGTTTTAGTTGTTGGTGCAAATGACGTTGTCAATCCTGCAGCTCATAATGATGCTACGAGTCCAATATTCGGAATGCCTATTTTAGATGTAGAAAATGCAAAACATATTATTGTAAACAAGAGAAGTATGAAAGCCGGATACGCCGGTATTGAAAATGAACTTTTTTACAATTCTAAAACTTCCATGCTTTTTGGAGATGCTAAGGATGCACTTACAGAATTAGTTTCAGAGCTAAAAGACATGTAAATTTAAGAGGGTTTTAACAATTATTTCTAGTGGATTGATAGAATTAACAAAACAGTTATTTATTAGTGTAATACACAGATTTTTTTGAAAATATTCAAAAAAATCTGTGTTACTTTAAGTATCTTTGCTGCTTATTTTAGAACCATGGCACAGAAACCAAGTATCCCAAAAGGGACGAGAGATTTTTCCCCCGTTGAAGTTGCAAAACGTGACTATATTTTCGGAACCATCAAAGCGGTATTTCAGACCTTTGGATTTCAGGCAATTGAAACACCTTCGTTTGAAAATTCGTCAACATTGATGGGAAAATATGGAGAAGAAGGAGATCGTTTGATTTTTAAGATATTGAATTCAGGTGATTATTTAAAGAAGGCAGATGCGACTCTTTTAGAAGCAAAAGACAGTAAAAAAATCACAAATCAAATTTCTGAAAAGGCTTTGCGTTATGATTTGACAGTACCTTTTGCGAGGTATGTGGTACAACATCAAAATGATTTAGAATTACCTTTCAAACGTTTTCAAATCCAACCAGTTTGGAGAGCAGACCGTCCTCAAAAAGGAAGGTTTCGTGAGTTTTACCAATGCGATGCTGATGTGGTAGGGAGCAAGTCTTTATGGCAGGAGGTTGAGTTTGTACAGCTATATGATACGGTTTTCACCAAATTAGGCCTTAAAGGAACTACAATCAAATTAAACAATAGGAAAATTTTGTCTGGTATTGCTGAAATCATCGGTGCCAAAGACAAATTGATTGATTTTACCGTAGCATTAGACAAACTAGATAAAATAGGAGCAGAGGGAGTAACAAAAGAAATGCTTTCTAAAGGAATCACTGAAGCGGCTATAGAAAAGGTAGCACCTTTGTTTTCATTTGATGGTTCTAATAACGAAAAGCTTGTTCAGTTAGAACAAATGTTGGCAAACTCTGAGGAAGGACTTCAAGGGGTTGCTGATTTACGTTTTGTCATTGATACCATTGAATCTTTAGGTTTGGAGTCTGCTTCGTTGACTTTAGATGTAACGCTTGCAAGAGGATTGAATTATTATACAGGAGCCATTTTTGAAGTAGCTGCACCAGAAGGAGTAAAAATGGGGTCTATCGGTGGTGGAGGTCGTTATGATGACCTTACAGGAATATTTGGATTGAAAAACATGAGTGGTGTTGGAATATCTTTCGGGTTGGACCGTATCTACCTCGTGTTAGAAGAATTGAATTTATTCGACACTTTCGAACAACCAAAGCCTCAAGTAGTTTTTATAAATTTCGGAAATACAGAGGCTTTATATGCAACTAAAGCAATTCGTGAACTACGAAAAAAAGGTGTGAAATCTGAATTGTATCCAGATACAGCAAAGATGAAAAAACAAATGAATTATGCCAATAAGAGAGCTATTCCTTTTGTAGTATTAGTTGGCTCTAAGGAAATAGAAGCGAACACTTATACCTTAAAAAACATGAATGACGGTAGTCAACAGGAGTGCAATTTGGAAGAATTGTCGAATGTGTTGATTAATTCGTAAATTTGTAAAATAAAATATAGTACTATGTTTGAAGCTAACAAAACAATGAACCCCGACAATATAGACGAAATTGGAGACAACCATGTGGGAACTTCAGCTGAGACTCCTATGCGAGAAGATGCCTTTGTATTGTCTGATGACGAGAAGGTAGACCGTATTCAAGAAAGTGTAAAAGAAATTCTTCTGACATTGGGTATGGATTTAACGGACGATAGTTTGAGTGGTACTCCAAAACGAGTAGCAAAAGCTTTCGTTAAGGAATTGTTTGCGGGTCTAAATCCTGCGAATAGGCCTGGGTTGTCTACTTTTGAAAACAAGTATAAATATGGGGAGATGTTGGTTGAAAAGAATATCGTATTGTATTCAACTTGTGAGCATCACTTACTTCCTATTGTGGGTAGAGCGCATGTGGCTTATATTTCAAAAGGACGTGTGATTGGTTTGTCTAAAATGAACCGTATTGTAGATCATTTCGCAAAAAGACCACAAGTACAAGAGCGTTTGACTATGCAAGTAGTACAAGCTTTGCAAGAGGCTCTAGGAACAGATGATGTTGCCTGTGTGATTGATGCAAAACACTTATGTGTCAATTCTAGAGGTATTAAAGATATTGAGAGTAGTACCGTGACTGCAGAATTTGGAGGTTTATTTAAAGATAAAGAAACCAAACGTGAGTTTTTAGATTATATCAAGATGGAAACTCAGGTTTAAGTACTACTACTTTTTTGATTAGAATACAAAAACCAAGAGTTATCTCTTGGTTTTTTTGTGGGTATTTCTATTTGGTTTTACTTATTAAAGCAAAAAAAACCGTCATATTAGACGGTTTTCTTTACATTGATTTTTTTTAAAATTTGTAAGACAAACCAACTATAATCTGGTTTGGACTGTTGTCCAATTCAAAGTTAGCAAGTTGATTCGTTGGGTCTGTATAGGAAGATACATTATCAGAAAAGGCTGTTTCATAACGAACATCAACACCTAATTTCCAGAATTCAACTCCTAGACCAATGTGCATTCCAACAAAAAAATCGTCCTGATCTAATTCAGACATACCAATAGTTTCTCCAATATCAGTTTTGATATCGTCTAATTCAGATTTCAAAACTTTTTGAAAAACTGGTCCTACAAAAATATTACCCACTCCGAACATTTTCAATCCTACCAACACAGGAATATCTAAACGATTTAGTTGAAAATCACTTGGTGCTGCATCTGGTAAAAAGCTAGCTCCTGGGATTTTTGTGGATATACTTGTATAGATTACTTCAGGTCTAACGTACAGTCCAACAACAGGAACTTTAACGCGAAACCATGCACCTGCATGGAAACTTGTTTGATCATCTAATTCAGGGGTTTCTCCTGTAGCTCCGGCAATTGCAATACTAGTATCGACGAAGTTCAATCCTCCCTTGATACCGTAGCTTATTTGTGCGTTTGAAAATTGCAATGCACCTAAGCACAACGCAAGACTTAAAATTACTTTTTTCATATATAGTTAGTTTTGGTTATTTATTTTCTTTGAATTACTTT
>JBELHA010000055.1:1499-14514 GCA_042091695.1 Flavicella sp. | reverse complement strand
GGCTTGTCAACAAAACAGTAAATTCGTTAAACAAAGTTAAATAAAATAGTGTTGAACCTAAGTTTTAGTGTCATATTCTTATCGAAATCGAAGTATTTTTTATATTTTTACAACGAATAAAAGAGCAAATCTGAGTGTCTTGAGTTTTTTAAGATTTTTCAATTGTTTTTTTAAAAAATGAATAATTATATGAGTTTATATCAAGAATACCTCAATGAGATTGAGGAAAGGAAAAGTCACGGACTGCATCCAAAGCCAATTGATGGTGCAGCATTGTTAGAAGAGATCGTTTCACAGATCAAAGATGTCGACAATGAATATAGGGCAGCTTCTTTAGATTTTTTTACCTACAACGTTTTGCCAGGTACAACAAGTGCTGCTAGTGTTAAAGCGCGCGTATTAAAAGAAATCATTCTTGGTGAATTTAAAGTAGCAGAAGTATCTTCTGAATTTGCTTTTGAGCAATTGTCTCATATGAAGGGTGGACCTTCTATAGACGTATTATTAGAACTTGCACTAGGTGCCGATATAGCAATAGCAACTACTGCTGCAACGGTATTAAAGACACAAGTGTTTTTATACGAGGCAGACATGGCGCGTTTAGGAGCCGCTTTTGAAAATGGAAATGAGATAGCGAAGGGCATACTTGAAAGTTATGCAAAAGCAGAATTTTTTACAAAATTACCTGAAGTAGACGAATTGACAGAGGTGGTAACTTTTGTTGCAGGTGTTGGAGATATATCTACAGATTTATTATCACCTGGTAGTGACGCACACTCAAGATCTGACCGTGAATTGCATGGACAATGTTTGTTTGAGCACAACAAAGAAAAGCAAAACGAATTATTAGCCTTACAAGCACAGCATCCTGACAAGCAAATCATGTTGATTGCGGAAAAAGGAACTATGGGAGTAGGGTCTTCAAGAATGTCAGGTGTAAATAACGTAGCCTTATGGATTGGAAAGGAAGCAAGTAAATTTGTGCCTTTTATCAATATCGCACCTATTGTTGCTGGAACAAATGGTATTTCTCCTATATTTTTGACAACTGTTGGGGTTACTGGAGGTATCGGATTGGATTTGAAAAACTGGGTTAAAAAAGTAGATGCTTCTGGAAACGCAGTAGTAGATGCTGATGGTGAGCCAGTACTTGAGCAAACATACTCTATTGAAACAGGAACGGTTCTTACAATCAACAGTAAGACTAAAAAATTATACAGAGGTTCAGAAGAATTGATTGATGTTTCTTCTGCTTTTACACCACAAAAAATGGAATTCATGAGAGCCGGAGGTTCTTATGCGATTGTATTTGGAAAAAAACTACAAACATTTGCTGCCAAAACTTTAGGTGTTGAAATGACACCTGTATTTGCACCGTCAAAAGAGGTTTCTATCGAGGGACAAGGATTGACAGCAGTAGAAAAAATATTCAATAAAAACGCTGTAGGTACCTCTGGTGCTACATTGCATGCAGGTTCTTATGTTCGTGTTGAGGTAAATATAGTGGGATCACAAGATACTACTGGTTTGATGACTTCCCAAGAATTAGAGTCGATGGCTGCGACTGTAATTTCACCTATTGTAGATGGAAGTTACCAGTCTGGATGTCATACTGCTTCTGTTTGGGATTCAAAATCACAGGCGAACATTCCAAAGTTGATGAAATTCATGAACGACTTTGGTTTGATTACTGCACGTGACCCAGAGCATGGTTACAAGCCAATGACAGATGTGATTCACAAGGTATTGAACGATTTGACGATTGACGATTGGGCGATAATCATCGGTGGAGATTCACACACGAGAATGTCAAAAGGTGTTGCTTTTGGTGCCGATTCTGGTACTGTAGCACTTGCATTGGCAACCGGAGAGGCTTCTATGCCAATCCCAGAGTCTGTAAAAGTAACCTTCAAAGGTGAAATGAAAGACCATATGGATTTCCGTGATGTTGTACATGCAACACAGTCTCAAATGTTGAAGAAGTTTGGGGGAGAGAACGTTTTCCAAGGAAGAATTATAGAAGTTCATATCGGGACACTTCCTTCAGATCAGGCGTTTACCTTTACTGATTGGACCGCAGAAATGAAAGCCAAAGCTTCTATTTGTATTTCTGAAGATGCTACATTGATTGAATCTTTAGAGATTGCAAAGGGAAGAATCCAGATCATGATCGAAAAGGGTATGGACAATAAAATACAAGTATTGCAAGGCCTTATCGATAAAGCTAACAAGAGAATCGAAGAAATTCGCTCTGGTGAAAAACCACCGTTGACTCCAGATAGCAATGCCAAATACCATGCGGAATTTGTAGTAGATTTGGATATTATCGACAAGCCAATGATTGCAGATCCAGACGTACACAACGAAGATGTTTCGAAGCGTTATACACACGATACCATCCGTGAGCTTTCTCACTACGATGGAAAGAAAACAATTGATTTAGGTTTTGTTGGTTCTTGTATGGTACACAAAGGAGATATCAAAATCGTTTCTAAGATGTTGAAAAACCTAGAAGAATTACACGGAAAAGTTGAATTCAAAGCACCTCTTGTCGTTACAGCACCTACCTATAATATCATCGATGAATTAAAAGCAGAGGGAGATTGGGAAGTACTCCAAAAGTATTCTAGTTTCGAATTTGATGATGCTGCACCGAAAAGTGCTGCTCGTACGGAATATGAAAATATCCTATACCTAGAACGCCCAGGTTGTAACCTGTGTATGGGGAACCAAGAAAAAGCAGAAAAAGGAGATACGGTAATGGCAACTTCAACGCGTTTGTTTCAAGGGCGTGTCGTAGCTGATAGTGACCGTAAGAAAGGAGAATCTCTATTGGCATCTACACCAGTGGTTGTTCTTTCAGCAATATTAGGAAGAACTCCTACGATGGAGGAGTACCTAGCTGCAGTAAAAGGTATTTCACTTACGAAATTTAAACCGCCATTGAAAGCGATGACTTCAAGTGGACCTTCGTCTCACTTGATTTCTTTTTAATGACTGCTTTATAGCTATTGTTTTATAAAAAAGGCTTGAATAACATTGGTTATTCAAGCCTTTTTTAATGTTTTTTGTTGGAAATACATAATTTTTTTAAGTACTAGTATCTATTTGAGGTTTGTTTTATTTCCTTCTATGATTTTTTATTTGGTTTTATATTGTAATGTATAAATTTGTAACTCAACTAACAATTGTCGAAACAAATAATGGATATAAAAGAAATACATTGGTTATACGAAAACAGTAGTACCAACAAGGAGCGTTATCTTTTAGGTGAACAAGGTGCCCATATGATTGCTTGTATTGGAGTAAACCCAAGTACAGCCGAACCCAATCGTTTAGATCCAACCTTAAGAAAAGTCAAAAGCATAGCTACATTCAACGGTTTTGATGGCTGGATTATGTACAATGTCTATCCGCAAAGAGCAACAGATCCCAATGATTTAGATACTGTTTGTAATAACAGAATTCACCACAAAAACAACAAAGCCATAAGAAAATCTATCGTTGCTTTAGGTATTAAAACAGTATGGCTTGCCTATGGTGATTTGATAGGTAAAAGGGACTTTTTATCTTTATGTCTCTATGATTTATATATGAGTTTAGAAGACTTAGAATTGAATTGGTGTATCATAAATTGCCCAACCAAAAAGGGTCACCCCAGACATCCATTATATCAAAAAACAGCAAATAAAATAATTCCCTTTGGCATGCCTCAATACATAGATAAGGTAGTGCTCTCCAAAAAAACACACTAAGGTTGTAGTAACAGTTTTGTATTGTCTGTAAAAATGTTTTTTTGAAGCTATTTATTTGAATTTACGGCATGTTATCGTAAATTAGTTTTTTAATCTTCTAATTAAGCCATGAGGTTTTCATTTTTATTTTTTTTACTGTTTATTTTTGAAGGATGTAAAGAATATACGGTAAGTAATCCTAAGTCTACGGAAACTGAGATACCTACTCCAGAAATTAAAAGTAAAGTTTCTTTAACTGTCTTGGGTACAGTTCAAGATGCAGGCTCGCCACACATTGGTTGTGTTAAAGAGTGTTGTGAAGATTTATTTGCATCTGGAATATCAAAAAGGAAAGTAGTTTCCTTAGGAGTTGTAGATACAGTATTTCGACGTAAGTATTTGTTTGAAGCCACTCCAGACATGCCAGTACAGTTAAATTATCTAGCCAATCATAGCTATGAAGATGGCGATTCGTTTGTAGATGGAATCTTTATTTCTCATGGGCACATAGGGCATTATACAGGGTTGATGTATTTAGGTAAAGAAGCAGCAGCTGTTAGAAGGATAAAGGTATATGCTATGCCTAGAATGCAAGACTTTTTAAGCAATAATGGCCCTTGGGATCGCCTGGTACAACGAGAACACATTGTGTTACAGCCTCTCAAACACGAAAAAAAAATAGTGCTCACAGCTAATTTAAAAGTGACTCCTTTTTTAGTACCCCATAGGGATGAATATTCAGAGACGGTTGGATTTCGTATTGAAGGTCCCAATAAAACGGCTCTCTTTATTCCAGATATCGATAAATGGACACTTTGGGAAAAAAGTATTGTCACAGCGATTCAACAAGTAGATTATGCGTTTGTAGATGCGACCTTTTTTAGTGGTACAGAATTGAACAACCGTGATATGTCTCAAGTACCACATCCTACTGTTTTGGAAAGTTTAAAAGAATTTGAAAGTTTGTCTCTTATGGATCGCGCGAAAGTTCACTTTATTCACTTCAATCACAGCAATCCTGTTTTAGATTCAACGAGCTTAGAAGCTAAAACGGTACTTGATAAAGGTTTTAACATCGCAAAGATTCATACTGTTTTTGATTTGTAGGAAGTGATTTTAATCCTACAAATTCACAAATCAATTTTCAACTTTTCCAACGGATGTTATTTACTACTTTTTCTGAAAATTTTAATGCTAGTGTTTCTTTCTGTATTTTTATAAAATATCCACCACAAAGTAACATATATGTATAAATCTGGAACGGCATTTTTATCTCAATTTTTAAAAGTATCCACTATATATAAATACGGTTTCAATTGGTCTCCTATGTATCGAAGATCTACTGCCAAATTAGTTGAGATCAGCGATGATATGCATTTTATCAAAATACGTTTGCAGCTCAATTGGAAAAATAGGAATTATGCAGGGTCTATATTTGGAGGAAGCATGCTTTCGGCAACAGATCCTATTTATATGATACAGTTGATACAAATTTTAGGGAAAGAATACGTGGTGTGGGACAAAGCAGTAACTGCCCGTTATAGAAAACCTGCAAAAGGTACCATTTATGGAGATTTTGTATTTACAAAAGAGGAGATAGCAACTATTTTAGCACGTGTATCAGAAGAAAATGAAGTAAACATCAACAAAGTAGTTGCTTTGGTAGATCAAGAAGGAGACACAGTTGCTACTTTTGATAAAACTGTATATATCGCCAAAAAGGCCCATTACAAGGAAAAGTTAAGGCGTCGAAAAGCTTCTAAAAAGTAATACTTGCAGTATGATTCTCTCTTAATGTGTTTTGTGTAGTATTGTGTTGTGAAGGGATGTTTCTTGCTTTGGGAGTTTTTTTATAACTTAAAGCTACAAATCAACACCTTACAGTTCTATGTATTTTGCTTTAGACCTCCTCAAGAAGTTCCCAAATAAACTCGTTTTATGTATCGTTTTATTCTTTTTCACCTGTTTTACTTTTTCACAGGAGTACCATGTGTCTAAAGATGGAGATGATTCGAATAATGGTACCAAAGAATTTCCTTTTAAAACCATATCTAAAGCCGCTCAAATTGCACTGCCAGGAGCGATTATTACTGTGCATACCGGTGTGTATAGAGAATGGATACGGCCAGCGCATGGAGGCCAAAGTCACTCCAAGCGAATCACTTACCAAGCAGCGACTGATAGCGAAGTTTGGATAAAGGGTTCTGAACGCGTACAAGGGTGGGTACAGCACACAGGACCTGTATGGATGCTTACTTTGGACAATGCTTTTTTCGGAGATTTCAATCCTTATAAAGAAATTGTTTCTGGAGATTGGTTGTTAGATACTTATGATAGAGACCCTCATTTGGGAGAAGTCTATCTCAATGGAGAGGCACTGTACGAAAACAATTCCATCGCTAAAATTCTGAAGGCAGCACCTTTAGAGCGCGCTTTGGATACTGTTGCCTCTAAATACCAATGGTATTGCGAAAGTGATGCACAGAAGACCGTAATTTATGCCCATTTTAAAGGATTGAATCCCAACGAAGAGGAGGTAGAGATCAATGTGCGTCCTGCGGTTTTTTTTCCAGATAAAACAGGACTCAATTACATTACCGTCCGCGGCTTTAAAATGGCACATGCTGCTACTCAATGGGCTCCACCCACTGCAGCTCAGACAGGACTTATCGGTCCCAATTGGAGTAAAGGATGGATCATAGAGGATAATTTTATTACCGACTCTAAATGCTCGGGTATCAGTATTGGTAAAGAATACGCCTCTGGACACAATGCATGGACAAATCTAAAAGTAAAACATGGAACTCAGACAGAACGAGAAGTCGTTTTTAAAGCCCTACAGTTAGGGTGGTCTATGGAGACTATCGGTTCGCATGTCATTCGAAATAATACAATTACTAATTGTGAACAAACTGGTATTTGTGGTCATTTAGGAGGTGTTGCTAGTGAGATTTATAATAATCACATATACAATATTCATCATAAAAGACAATTCTTTGGCTATGAGACTGGGGGTATTAAATTACATGCTCCTATCGATGCACTTATTAAAAATAATCTCGTCCACGATTGCTTTCGGGGTTTGTGGTTGGATTGGCAGTCGCAAGGGACTCGAGTTTCTGGAAATATTTTTTATAACAATCATAAAGAAGATTTATTTACAGAGGTCAATCACGGTCCTATGTTGGTAGATAACAATGTATTTCTGTCAGAGGTTTCTATTTTAAATGCATCACAGGGAGGAGCTTTTGTTCATAATTTAATAGCGGGGAAACTCATTATGAGACCTGTGCCAAGCCGCTTTACACCCTACCATTTTCCACACAGTACGGCTGTCAAGGGATTGATGACCATTTTGACGGGAGATGATCGGTATTACAATAATATTTTCACCTACAATCAGGAAGTGGCACCTCATGCAAAAAATGCCAACAGCTTTGCCTATACAGGTTTGAACGCCTACAATGACTACCCGTTGTCAAACGACTATTGGTATAAAGGAAAAAGACCGCAAGACTTTGCCAAACATAAATTGCCTGTATGGATTGCTTCCAATTGTTACTACAACAAAGCACAACCTTTCAATCGTGAAGAAAATGCTCATGAAGACAGGGTGTTTACTGCTGAAATCGACTTGTCATTTGAGGGCAAAGAAGTGTATTTAAATTTGTATGTGGGTAAAGGTATTGACCAATTACAAACTCCTTTTATTACGACCAAATTATTAGAAGCTTCCTTTCAATCTGAGGCTACTTTTGAACATAAGGATGGTTCAGAATTAGAGGTGTTTATAGACCTTATGGGATTAGAAAGAAATTTCAAAAATCCTAAGGTTGGACCTTTTTCAACCTTAAAACCGGGAAGAAATACTTTCAAAGTATATAAATTACCACATGCCATAAACTCCAAGCACTAGAAAACCGAAGTGTTTTGTGTTTTTTCGTTTATGAAATAAATAGTACTATTTTTATGTAACCTTTACTTCTCATTTGAAATAAAATGTTACCTTTGCGTTACATTAATCCAAAAATGAATATACAATGTATTATCAAATTAAACTTATGTCTTCTTTCTTAACTATTGCTTTGACGCAAGATACTTCACAATTTCAAGCTGAACTTCTTATCCCTATTTTGGGAATTCTAACTGGAATGGTGGTTCCTATTGCTGTTTTTGTATGGTTGTATCACGAAGGTAAAGGCAAAAGAGACACTATATTAGAGATTACAAAACATTTGGACGATCCAACTCAAGTCGAAAAATTGTTGGGTATTTTTGACGAACGTAAAAAAGAACCTATTGATTACCGTAGAAATGGAGTGGTTACAATTTTTGTAGGCCTTGGTTTGTATCTTTTAGGATTTTTGGCTTTAGGATCTGTATTGGAAGGGGTTGGTGCTTTGGTAACATTGATTGGTATTGGTACATTGATAGCAGGATATTTGTACCCAAACACAGGGAAAGAACTAACAAACGCAGTAGAAGAATTTGAAAAGCAATAGGGATGGGGAAAGACCATGAAAAACTTCTAAACAATTTAGAGGAATTTAGAAAAGCCGCTGGGCTAACACAACAAGCATTGTCTGTAAAAGCGGAGGTTTCTAGAAAGAGCATCAACGCCATTGAAAATGGAGTCTATGTACCTTCAACAGTTTTGGCTTTAAAAATTTCCAAAACGTTGGACTGTTCCGTTGAATCGCTTTTCCAATTGCCATGATGCTGTATACAATCAAAAAAAACGGTTGCACCATTTGGGTACAACCGTTTTTAGTTTTAGAGATTAGCTAGCTTATTCTGCTGCTTGTACTTCCTCTTTTTCAGTAGTTGCTACGTCTTTACTGTAGACATAGAACTGTGTGATTTTTCCATTAGCAATTTCCCCGTCAATCATTTGTAGTTTTGTTACTTCTTTTCCATCCACCATCATTTTAACTTGGTGACCAGCAATGATCCATTCTTCGCCACCATTTACGGCTTTGTAAGGCATGGCCCAGTAGATGGTCCATTTTGGATTTTGTGCAGCAAACCACTCAGTAAGTGCTGCTTTGTGCATTTCTTTTCCTTTGATAATACGACCATCAGGTCCATCTATCTTTATGGAATCGGAATTCATAGCCATAATGGCTTCAAGGTCTTGCTCGTTGTGCGCTTTTATGTAGTCTTTCCATATATTGGTTATGGAATCAGTAGCTACTACAAAAGTTTCCCCTTCTATGGGTAAAAAGAAACCTGCTCCTTCTTGAGCTTTCTTCGATTCCTTTTCTGCTGGAGGATTACAAGCTGTAATCAATACAATTAAAATCAACATTAATTTTTTCATTATTATATTTTTAGGTTTGTGATGGTAATTTAACTAATTTTTATGACTAATTCAATTTATCATAGGACTTAATACTCTTGTTTGCAGTGTTTTATGTTTAAAAAAGAGTGTTGTTTGTGGTTTTAATTTAATTTTAAAGACAATTACTCTTATTTTATTACAGTAGAGTTACTCTGTTATATTTTAAAACCGTATTAATTGAAAGAAAAATATCAGTTTTTAATGTTTTCTATCGCCTTGTTTCCCCTTATTACGAATACTTGTAAATTTTAACTTTTACCATTTAAATCTGTTAACTATTTAGTTTTCAGGTTTTTTTAGTTTTTAAGCTTTAATTAATCATCAAAAAAAGCTATATTGTAGTTAAACCCTTTCCATATGAAAACTACAATCCTAGTACTAATAACGATGTTTTCAATAGCGTCTTATTCTCAAACACAAATTACTGATACCAATTTCGATACTGCCATAGCCGATTGTTTGGCTACGCATCCAGAAGATGGTTTGTGTGCTAGTCAATATGGTAGTATGCCTGATTGGGATGTAAGTAATGTAACCAAAATGAATCTTGCCTTTTATGACAAACCCGATTTTAATGCTGATATCAGTAAGTGGGATGTTTCTAAAGTGACTGATATGACGGGAATGTTTTATGGGGGGCTTGTGTTCAATCAAGATTTGAGTTCCTGGGATGTTTCTAAAGTTACTGCAATGACGGGTATGTTTGAAGTTACAACCAAGTTTGATCAAGATTTAAGTTCTTGGGATGTGAGCCGTGTTGAGTCACTCAATATGATGTTTAGTCAAGCAACTGCATTTGATCAGGACCTTAGTAATTGGGATATTGCCAGGGTTACCAATATAAGAGATATGTTTCAAGACTCGGGATTGTCAACTGACAACTACGATGCGCTATTGACAGCTTGGTCACAACAAGCAGTTCGCTCTGATTTAGAATTTGGTGCTCAGGGAACAAGTTATTGCAATGCAACTGCTGCTAGACAATATTTGATAGACGATAAGGGATGGGTCATCAGTGATGCCGGTTTAGATTGTACTACTGCAGGTACAGATTCTCGAAGTCAAAATCCTATAACATTGTATCCGAATCCAACTTCCGGAGTTATAAAGATTCATGGAAAAGATGCTCTTCTGAATATTCATGTACACGACTTGTTAGGGAAAGAAGTACTCCGTATGTCTAGCTCAAATAGTATAGATATGAGCTCTCTAGCCTCTGGTGTTTACTTATTGAAACTTTATGATGGGGATGTTCTTTCTACACAACGTGTTGTAAAACACTAGTCGAAAGGCTTATTTTACTCACAAGTATTACAGCTGTTAAAGCAAACCTTAGGAAGTATTACTTTACGTTCTATGGAAGCAACTCTGTTTGTAAATTCAGCGACTGTTTTGGTGCATGATGTCCCTGCATCAAATGTTTCTTGTGCAGTCCATCCGTCTAAAGTAAACTTGTATTCGATCTCTCCAACGGGTACATCAAGTGTAATCTCGTACACACCATCTTTGTCATCGTCAGACATGGTGTTACAGTCCCCACACCAATTGTTGAAAGTGCCATTCAAACACACCGTTTTAAATGCCTCTTTATAGTTAGATAAATCCACCGAAAAAGTAGTTGCAACCATCTTATTAGTTGTAGTTGTATGGTTGTAAATTTTAAAAAATTGAACCTTTTCATTTTTTATGTATACATTCGCATGATTGTCTTCTTGCGTGCTGTTTTCACCATCTCGAGTATTTAGTTTATGGCCATTTATAATCCAATCCCCTTCATCCTTTTTTCCATTTTTATCGACAAAATTAATAGGAATACCCCATTCTTGCTTTATACTTATATCGTTATTGTTTAGCCATTGTGTTATAAATGCTTTGAATTCTTCTTTGCCAGTTATAGTTTGGTTGTTAGGAGCTTTGATCCTGATGGAATCACTGGCAAGATTCAAGATTCCTTCGATGTCTTTTTTTGCGTGCATGTCACACCATTGTATCCAAATATCCAAGCTTTCTTGATTACCGAGTAACCAACTGTTTTCAGGACTTCCAGCAAATCCAACAGATTTGATTTCAATTGCATCTGTTAGGGTTTCTTTTGAAGCTTTATTCGTTTGCTTGCATGAGAATAGTAGTGTAACAAAAAGGAGCGTGATAATTTTTAATGTATTCATCGTAGTTGTATTTGTGTAAGGTTCTAATTTACAAAAGATTAGCGACTATTAAAAATATAACACAACACAATTAGAATGGTGTTTTAAAAGTTGCAATTGTTGGAGGTGAAACAACAATTTTGAATACTGCTTACAACCTAACTTTGCCTATATTTGAATCTTATCACTTTAGTAAGAGTGCACAAAAAAATTGTACAACGATTTTTCTAATTACAATAGTTATGTTTTTAAAAGATTACAATTTTAACAAAGAGGAATCTTTGAGTAAAAAACACCTTATTTCTCATGCAGTACAATATCCTTATCTTGCAAAGGTAAATACACAACCATGACCACCCAACCCTTACTCGATTATATTCGTACTTATGTCGATTTGAATACTGATGAGGAAGCTTTGTTGCTTTCTAAAATCACCACTCGAAATTATCTTAAAAATCAATTTATCGTGCAGCAAGGGGATGTCTGCAAACATATCAGTTTTATCTTGTCGGGTTGTGCTAAGACTTTTCATGTGGATGCATCAGGACATGAACATGTGGTTTCTTTTTCGATAGAGGATTGGTGGACTTCCGATTTGTGTAGTTTTTTGGGACAGTCGCCTGCTGATTTTAACGTACAGTGTTTGGAGCCAACACAATTGGTTCAGTTTGGAAAAGAGGCTTTGGAACAACTCTATCTTGAAATTCCTAAATTGGAACGGCTGTTTCGAAAGATTACGGAACGCGGTTTTGTCGCCTCTCAAAAGCGAATTGTCAGAAATTTTAGTTTGGATGCCAAAGCACGTTATGTGATTTTTAAAACTACCTATCCACAAATAGAACAACGTGTCCCGCAGTACATGATAGCTTCCTACCTTGGGATTTCTAAAGAGTTTTTGAGTAAAATTAAGAAGCAGCTTCTTAATGGGGAGAAATAAGTTAATCTAGTGTAACTTCATTTTGTAATCTAGTTCATTTTTTAGGTGGTGTCTAATGTGGAAATTTGTACCATAATTTTAAAACTTATAAAAATGAAACATACAATTCAAATAATCGCAGTAGTAGTAGCATTCTTAACTTTTTCTTTTACCGCACTTGAAAAAGATAAAAAGAAAGTAAACACTCAAACAAGTACAGTAACTTGGAAAGGTTACAAGGTACTCGGTTCGCATAGTGGAACTTTAAAAATTAGTGAAGGGAATTTGCTTTTTGACGGAACTGTTTTGACTGGAGGAAATTTTGTGATTGACATGCAGACTCTAGCAGTTACAGACCTAGAGGGGGAGTACAAACAAAAATTGGAGGGGCATTTGAAGTCAGATGATTTTTTTGGAGTTGCAAAATTCTCTAAAGCAACTTTGGAATTTACCAAAGTCAAAGCAGCAGGGAAAAACTCCTATAAAGTGGACGGAGTTATAGAAATAAAAGGAAAAAAAGAGCACATTGGTTTTGACTTTTCTGTTTATGGAAACAAAGCGACCGCTGCCTTGAAAATTGACCGTACCAAGTTTGATATTCGCTATGGTTCTGCAAGTTTCTTTGAAGGTTTGAAAGACAACGCTATTTACGATGAATTTGACATAGTGGTTGACTTGGCTTTTTAACGAGAATACCATTACAAATAACAACTGGAATGTTGTATTTTTGAGATGACTTTTAAAAGATAACATTCCATTGTCAACATTATCTTAAAGAAGAAAAATATATGAATACAGTAGTACATAAAGCAGCTACTAGAGGTGGCGCAGATTTCGGATGGCTACAAGCCAAACACACCTTTAGTTTTGGAAACTA
>JBELHA010000055.1:0-1399 GCA_042091695.1 Flavicella sp. | reverse complement strand
AACAATAGCAAAGATGCTCAGGTAAAGCTTTTACAGATATGGGTCATTCCCAATAAAACGAATGTCACTCCTCGTTATGATGAGTTAACACTGAATGTCCAAGACAGAAAAAATCAATTACAACAAGTTTTGTCTCCCAACCAAGACGATGCAGGGGTTTGGATCCATCAAGATGCTTGGTTTCATATGAGCAATTTGGATGCAGGAAAAACGGTATCCTACGATTTGAAAAATCCAAAAGAAAACGGGGTCTATGTCTTTGTTTTGAAAGGAGAGGTCACTTTAAACGCTCAAGCCTTGGATACACGAGACGGAATTGGTATTTGGGATATAGATAGTTTAAAAATCGAAGCTGGAACAGACACAGAATTGTTATTGATGGAAGTACCGATGCATTAATTTATAAAGATACAAACTATGAAAAATACTATCGTAATTTCGGGACATCCCGATATAGAAAAATCTAACGCCAATAAAGCGATTTTGGAGATTTTAGAAAAAGAATCCAACATAGCTATAAACAGACTGTTACCAGCCTATTCAGATTACAATATTGATGCCGATAAAGAAATTGAAAAACTACGCGCTGCAGATGTCGTCGTACTACAATTTCCCTTCCATTGGTATGGAGTACCTGCCATTTTAAAAATGTGGCTTGACAGTGTGACCACTCCTTTGGTTTATGGCCCTCTCAAAGGAAGTATGAAAGGCAAAACGTTCATACTATCAACAACTACAGGAGGCCCTGAGGAATCCTATCAATCTGATGGGTATAACAAACATACGATGAAAGAATTTTTGTTGCCTTTGTTGAAATTGGCAGATTCTTTAGAGATGCATGTGGCAGCGCCATTTGTATTGCACAGTGCAGTTGCTCGTGATGCAGCAGGCAAAGAATTATTGTTACAAAAAGCCAAAGAACAGGCAGAAAAATTGATTGCTTACATTCAACATGAAGATGTCGCGATTGAAGCTCAGTAATTATTGCGAGTACCTTACTATTGCTTTTTAAAATAAAATCTAAAAAAGACGTGTTGATACATGTCTTTTTTAGGTTTTAAGGTACACTTATATGTGAATTGAATGGGTGTTACTCAATAGGAACAATTGCGCCAATACTTGGTTTGTCACCTATTAAAGTTCCCATGATATCCGTTTTTAGTTGCAAAGTAGGGAGCAGTCCAATACAGTCATTGGTTAACTTTTGTATTTGAATTATTAACCTTGTCATTTTAAAAATAAGAAGTTCAGATAGGCTACCGTTTGATATAAAATTTACACACTCTCAAGACCAATAAACTTGAGTTTGAAGCAAAAAAAAGAGTAACCATTTCTGATTACTCATCTTAGTAGCGGGAACTGGACTCGAACCAGTGACCTTCGGGTTATGAGCCCGACG
>JBELHA010000054.1:13348-14788 GCA_042091695.1 Flavicella sp. | reverse complement strand
CTCCATTGAGCAGTAAGAATGCTTTTTTTTCCTCCATAAAAACAAAAATAATCAAAAAGCAGATGCGTGTACTGAATAAATTAAAAATATGTGTAAAATAGGTTTCTAGATATAGGGTTAAAACAAGTATATTTGTACAAAAAAAATACAGATTTGACTGCAAACGACTTTAGCAAACAGGCCTATACCGGAGAATTGAAAAACGGAAAAACTACTTGGAAAACACCTAGCAATATTGCATTGGTAAAATATTGGGGAAAACGAGACCCTCAATTGCCAGAAAACCCATCCATCAGTTTTACGTTAAACAACTGTCATACCATCACTACTTTATCTTATGAGAAAAAGAAAGTTTTGGATGAGGTTTTCAGTTTTGAGGTTGTTTTTGAGGGACAAGTAAACGAGGCTTTCAAGCCAAAAATCCAAAAGTTTTTCGAACGTATTGAAGCCTATGTGCCTTTTGTTAAAGACTATAATTTTACCATCACTTCAGAGAATTCTTTTCCTCACAGTAGTGGAATTGCTTCCTCCGCGAGTGGTATGTCTGCGTTGTCGATGTGTTTGATGCGTATGGAACAGGAGTTAGCTCCTGAAATGTCAGAAGCATTTTTCTATAAAAAAGCATCTTTTTTAGCCCGTTTGGGTTCTGGAAGTGCCTGTAGGAGTGTCAAAGGTTCTTTAGTAGTTTGGGGGAAACATGAATCGATTGAAGAAAGTTCAGATTTGTATGGAGTCCCTTTTTCGCATGAAGTTGCACCTGTTTTTCAAAACTACCAGGACACCATTTTGTTGGTAGACAAGGGAGAAAAACAGGTAAGTAGCACCGTAGGGCATGAGCTTATGTATGGACATCCTTTTGCAACACAGCGTTTTGAGCAAGCGAGACAAAATTTAGCGCAGATAAGCACCCTATTGCAAGAGGGAAAGGTGACAGAATTTATAGCATTGGTAGAAAGTGAAGCGTTGACTTTGCACGCGATGATGATGACCAGTCATCCTTATTTTATCTTGATGAAACCCAATACCCTAGAAATTATTCAGAAGATATGGGCCTATAGAAAGGCGCAGGGTTCAGCGGTTTGCTTTACCTTAGATGCTGGTGCAAATGTACATGTGTTGTATCCGAAGTCTGAAAAAGAAGCTGTTCAAAACTTTATTGCTACGGAATTGGCAGCGCATTGTCAAAACGGACATTTTATTCACGATGAAGTAGGATTCGGAGCGGAAGAGATCGTTTAGAAATACAAAAAAACTACATATTATAAAGGTTGTCTTGGAGTTTAGTGGTCTTGTTTGCAATAGTTTAACATTGCCCAAAAAGCATCTGATAAATAATGTGTATATTTGCAGGAATTAATTGCTTTAATATCCCACCATGAAAGGACCCTTGTTTTACGCCAAAATTTTGTTATTCGGAGAATACGGAATCATTAAAGATTC
>JBELHA010000054.1:0-13248 GCA_042091695.1 Flavicella sp. | reverse complement strand
AGTTCTGGAGCTCTTGTAGCATCTATATATGACAAATATGTCGTTGATAAGATTACCGTTTTGGAAAATCTAACCAAGGACAAATTGCTAAAACTTAAAAAAATATTCTCTTTAATGGAATCTTATTTCCACGGGAGTAGTTCTGGTTTAGATCCTTTGAACAGTTATTTGAGTTTGCCTATATTGATCAATTCTTCTGACAATATTGAAGCGACTGGGATTCCGTACCAAAAAGAGAGCACAGCAGCTGTATTCTTGTTGGATTCAAAAATCATTGGTGAAACTGAGCCTATGGTTAATTTGTTTATGGACAAGATGAAAAACGAAGGGTTCAGAAAGATGTTTAGCGAAGAGTTTGCTACATCTACTGATTCATGTATCGAAGACTTTTTAAGAGGTGATGTAAAGTCATTATTTTCAAATGTAAAGTCCTTGTCAAAAATAGTGTTGGAGAATTTCAAGCCTATGATTCCTTCTGCATTTCACAGCTTGTGGCAAAAAGGTATTGAGTCGAATGATTATTACTTGAAACTGTGTGGATCAGGTGGTGGAGGTTATATCCTAGGTTTTGCCAAGGATTATGAAAAAGTACAAGAACAATTAAAAGACTACAAATTAGAACTTGTTTATAGGTTTTAGCCATGAAGCTGCTAAGACGCAATCTCAAAAAACGAAAAGCCAAGAGAGCTGTCTACTATTTTATAATAGGTATGTTGTCTGTAATGAGAGGATACAATATAATGATTGTAATACTCGCGCAGTATTTGACTTCCGTTTTTATTTTTAGACCTGACCAACCAGTAAAGGATACTTTTTTTGATGTACATCTTTTCCTTACGGTATTGGCATCGAGTTTAGTTATTGCGGCAGGATATATTATCAACAGCTTTTACGATGCTGAAGTAGATCAGATCAACAAGCCTATCAAATCAAGAATTGATAGTTTTGTCAGCAAAGAAATAAAATTAAAAACCTACTTTGTTTTAAATTTTGCAGGGGTTGTTTTGGGGTCTTTTGTATCCTGGAGGGCCGCATTTTTCTTTGTTTCATATATTTTTTTGATATGGTTGTATTCTCATAAAACAAAGAAAAAACCTATTGTCAGGGCTTTGTTTTCATCAATGCTTGCCATGTTGCCGTTTTTTGTGATTTTCGTATACCACAAAAATATATCACTGCTAATTTTTACGCACGCAGCCTTTTTGTTTTGTGTTATTTTAACGAGAGAACTTATCAAGCAATTAGAGAGCATACGCGGTGATTTCGTG
This sequence comes from Flavicella sp., assembly GCA_042091695.1. Taxonomy (GTDB): domain Bacteria; phylum Bacteroidota; class Bacteroidia; order Flavobacteriales; family Flavobacteriaceae; genus Flavicella. Next base: position 11,980 of record JBELHA010000054.1, on the reverse strand, counting down.
CACAATTACAAATCCATACCTGTGGTTTATGGCGCGCGCGTTACCAAAATGATTATTACATCTACTGTAGTCCTTGCATTGATTCCTATATATGAGTTATGGCAGTATCCAGAAATAGGAAAAATGCACTATTATTTTTACATGGTTTTTGTGTTGCTTGTTATTTTTGTGCCTGCATTGTGGTTTGCAAAATCTATACAACATTACAATATCCTTCACAATGTGCTGAAGGCAATCATTGTGTTAGGGGTTTTTAGTTTGTCTTTGATCGATACCTCTATACTGATAACACGCTTGTTACAAAACCTTTAGGATTCGCTTTTTTTATTAAAATAACTGATTTATACACTTTTTTTTGGAGATGCAGTAAGTGGATACAGATATTTAATGTACTTTTGCAAAAAATATAAATTTTTAGACAATGAGTCAAAATAGAAACTCGTCGCGAGGACGACAACAAGGGAGTGGGAAACCTGCTTCAAATCGAAATGAAACTTCAAGAAAACCAGCTTCAAGAGGCGCTGCTTCAGCACCAAAGAAAAGACCGAGTAGGTTTGAAAAAAAGGCACCTTCAAAAGTTGTAAAAACAGATGTAGGTGGCATTCGATTGAACAAATATATTTCCAATTCAGGAATTTGCTCACGTAGAGAGGCAGATGTATTGATCGCTGCAGGAAGTGCAATGGTCAACGGAAAAATCATTACTGAGATGGGGTATAAAGTGCAACTGACAGACGAAGTTCGTTTCGACGGTGCCCTCATCAACCCAGAAACAAAACGTTATGTTTTGTTGAACAAACCTAAAAATTACATCACGACCATGGACGACGAAAGAGGTCGTAAAACTGTGATGGAATTGGTACATATGGCTGCCAAAGAGCGCATCTACCCTGTAGGGCGATTGGATAGAAATACAACAGGATTGTTGTTGTTTACCAACGATGGAGAACTTGCTAAAAAGTTGACACATCCAAAACACAATGTACGCAAGCTGTACCACGCGTCTTTGGATCGTAAATTTGCCTTAAAAGATTTACAGACTTTGAGTAGTGGTGATTTTCACGTAGAAGGGAAAAAAGTATTTATCGATGATGTAGCTTTTGTAGAAGGAGAATCTAAGACAGAGGTAGGTATTGAAATCCACTCAGGAAGAAATAGAATCGTTAGAAAGATATTCGAAACGCTAGGGTATAAAGTAGTGAAATTAGACCGTGTGATTTTTGCGGGAATGACCAAGAAAAACATCCAAAGAGGGCACTGGAGACATTTGACAGAACAAGAGGTAAATAACCTTAAAATGATCTAAGAGTCACATAAGAGACACATAAGAGTCACAGTAATATAGCAAAGGGGTTTTCGAGAGAAAGCCTCTTTTTTATTGTTACAATGTTGTTTTGATAGCGCGTAGCATCTCTCTTTTCCCAGGAGGTCCTGGCAGTCTACTTACAGTGAAACCTACAGCTTGCATAGCTCTACGCACACTTCCTTTTGCCGAGTAAGTAACTAAAATCCCGCCTTCTTTCATGGCATCAAACATTTTTTTGAAGATAACTTCCGTCCACAATTCAGGTTGGACACGGGCTCCAAAGGCATCGAAATAAATCAAATCAAAGGTATTGAGATCTTCAATTTCTTCAATTTTCTGCTCGCGTTTGGTGAGGCTAAATGTAGGGTTTACCTGCTGTTTTTGGTTCCAAGGAAACAAGTGCATTTCCTCAAATTTATGCGCGAGATTTCTACCTTCCAATTCGGATACGTAGTTCAACTGTAAAATTTCATCTTCCTGTATAGGAAAAGCTTCCACACCGACATAGTCGATAGCGATGTTCTTTTTTGAAGCTTCAATCAAAGTAATAAAGCAGTTCAAACCTGTGCCAAATCCAATTTCTAAAACATTCAAAGAAGTAGCTGTGTGGGCTTCCAATCCGTTTTTTATAAAGACATGATAGGCTTCTTGTATTGCACCGTGCTTAGAATGGTACTGTTCGTCCCATTCAGGCATGTGAATCGTTGTAGACCCGTCTGCTGTTATGATGATTTCTCTTTTCAAAATAATTTTACTAATATCATGCAAATATACCTAAAGCTTTTAGGATTGATTCAAAAATCTCTTTTTTTTTAAAAGGACAACGGAACTTTTACCATTCCCTAACAATTCCTTTAGAATCGCTTATTTTTGTAAATAATAAATAGTATTTTTGTGACCTTATATCTATATAAAAGCAACCAGATCATGATTACAGATAAAAAGACAACTATTGATATTCAGAGAGCTGCAACTTCTAAAATCTCAGAGATAGATTTTAGCAATTTAGATTTTGGAAATGTCTTTACCGACCACATGTTAGAGTGTGATTACAAAGATGGTAAATGGCAAAACGTTCAAATCAAGCCCTATGGAAATATTTCTTTAGACCCTTCTGCGAAAGTCTTTCATTATGGGCAAGCCATTTTTGAAGGGATGAAAGCCTATAAGGGAGAAGATGATTCTATTTGGTTGTTCCGTCCAGATGAAAATCAAAAACGCCTCAACAAATCAGCAGTTCGTTTGGCGATTCCTGAATTTCCAGAAGCGCACTTTTTTGACGGTTTGGAAACTTTATTGAATATAGAAAAAGAATGGATTCGTAAGGAAGAAGGAAGTTCTTTGTACTTGCGCCCTTTCGTAATCGCGACAGAGTCAGGAGTTTCTGCAAACCCTGCAAAGGAATATAAATTTATGATTATCTGTTCGCCAGCCCAATCTTATTACAGTGGAGAAGTACGTGTATTGTTTGCAGATACTTTCAGTAGGTCAGCAGCAGGAGGTGTAGGATTTGCAAAGTGTGCGGGTAATTATGCAGGACAGTTTTATCCTACTAAATTGGCCAATGATGCCGGCTACCAGCAAGTAGTATGGACAGATGCCAGTACCCACGAAAATTTAGAAGAGGCAGGTACCATGAATGTTTTCTTTAGAATAGGGGATACCTTGGTAACAGCGCCTACTTCTGATAGAATTTTAGATGGGGTAACGCGTAAGAGTGTGTTGGCATTGGCAGAAGCAAAAGGAATCAAAACAGAGGTGCGAACGATCTCTGTATATGAAATAGAAAAAGCGGCTAAAGAAGGCGCTTTGTTAGAGATGTTTGGAGCAGGAACAGCGGCTGTAATCAATCCAATTTTAGGATTTAATTTCAAGGGCAATGACTATGAATTGCCTGCAGTAGATGACAGTTACGCTTCGTACTTTAAAACGGCTATCACAAGTATTCAAACCAAAAAGGCAGAAGATACTTTTGGATGGACTTATAAAGTAAGAACCCTGTAAAGGAAAAAATTTAGGCGAAAATTCAAGTTCTTAGGAGTGCGTTTTCGTTTGTTAAATTTAAAATGTAGCGATTATGGAAACATTGGACACGGCGAAAGAGAATTTGATTGCAAAAGGTTTTTTGGATGTAGAAGCATCAGAAGAAATTGATTATGTTGTTGAGATAAATAAGTTAAAGAAAGAAAAGAATGCGGTTATTTTAGCGCATTATTATCAAGAAGAAGCAATTCAAAATATTGCTGACTTTGTAGGTGATAGTTTGGCTTTGGCACAAGAAGCAGCTAAGACAGACGCGGATATTATCGTGTTTGCAGGTGTACACTTTATGGCGGAAACTGCCAAGATATTAAACCCTGCAAAAAAAGTATTGTTGCCAGATTTAAAGGCGGGCTGTTCTCTAGCAGATTCTTGTCCTCCAGCAGATTTTAAAGCATTTACCGATGCACATCCAGATCATAAAGTGGTAACTTATATCAACTGCTCTGCTGAGATAAAAACACTCTCAGACATTGTGTGTACTTCTTCAAATGCGGTAAAGATTATTGAATCTTTTCCAGAGGATCAAAAATTGATTTTTGCACCTGATAAGAATTTAGGAGATTACCTAAACAAACAAACAGGAAGAGACATGTTGTTGTGGGATGGTGCTTGTATGGTACACGAAGCTTTCTCTATCGAGAAATTATTGGATTTGTATGCAGAACATCCAGATGCAGAAATCATAGCCCACCCAGAATCTCCTGCACACATTTTAAAAACAGCCACCTATATCGGTTCTACAGCTGGTATTTTAAAGTATGCTAGGGAAAGTAAAAACAACAAGTTTATCGTTGCTACTGAAGCGGGTATTTTACATGAAATGATCAAACAGATTCCTGATAAAATATTGATTCCAGCACCCGCAGAAGAAGACAATACTTGTGCTTGTAGTGAGTGTTGGTATATGAAGCTCAATACGATGAAGAAATTGTATACCTGCATGAAATATGAATTGCCAGATGTTGAGGTAGATCCAGAGATGGCAAAAAAAGCTTTGTTGCCTATTGAGCGTATGCTGTCATTGTCTTAAACAAAAACTAAAATTTCACCAAACCTAACAGAATTTCTGTTGGGTTTTTATTTTAAAAATAGCTTCATGATTCAAACAGATTGTCTTGTAATAGGTTCCGGTATCGCTGGTTTGACCTATGCATTGCGAATGGCATATCACTCAAAGGATTTACACATTACAATCGTAACCAAAGATGTAAAAAGTGAATCCAATACCAAATATGCCCAAGGCGGAATAGCGACTGTTCACGACTTAAAAATTGATTCTTTTGAACAACATATCCAAGACACCTTAATCGCAGGTGATGGGCTTTGTGATGAAGCAGTGGTGCGTATGGTTGTAGAAGAAGGTCCAGCTCGATTGCAAGAGTTGATTGATTGGGGCGTACAGTTTGACGAGAATAAAATTGGTGATTTCGATTTAGGAAAAGAAGGTGGACATTCGCAACACAGAATCTTGCACCACAAAGATATAACAGGCTATGAAATTGAACGTGCCTTGTTGGTTACGGTTGCTAATACTCCCAATATTGAGATTTTAGAGCAGCACTACGCTATCGACTTTATCACAGAACATCACACTAATAAATCACACTCAAAAGATACCGATCGTATTACTTGTTTTGGGGCTTATGTATTGGATAAATCCAGCAACAAAGTAAAGACAATTGTATCTAAAATAACCATGATAGCTGCAGGAGGTAGTGGGCAAGCCTATGCGACGACTACAAACCCAACCATTGCTACTGGAGACGGAATAGGAATGGCTTACAGAGCAAAAGCAGTACTGGAGGATTTGGAATTTATTCAATTTCATCCAACAGCGCTGTATCAAAATCCTCAAGAATCACCTGCGTTTTTAATTACGGAAGCAGTGCGAGGTTTTGGTGGTAGACTCAAAAATCAAAAGGGTGAATATTTTATGTCTAAATACGATGCACGTGAAGAATTAGCCTCAAGGGATATCGTAGCTAGAGCGATTGATTCTGAAATGAAAGAAAGTGGTGATGCCTTTGTATATCTTGACTGCACGCATTTAGATTACGAAAAGTTCAAGGTGCATTTTCCTAATATTTTAGAGAAATGCAACAGTTTAGGTATTGATGTTCGCAAGGATAGTATTCCTGTAGTTCCAGCCAATCATTACATTTGTGGAGGGATCAAAGTAGACCAAGACGGGCAAACATCTATCGCAAATTTATTTGCATGTGGAGAGTGTACTTCGACGGGACTACACGGCGCAAACCGTCTTGCCTCAAATTCATTATTGGAGGCTTTGGTCTATTCACAACGCAGTTATTTGAAAAGTAAAAAGTCTATTGGAGCTATAATTTTGAATACCGACGCTCCTGAATGGAATACAGATAATACATTTGAAAGTAAAGAGAATTTTTTGATACGTCACGAACGAGAAAGTGTTCAAAAAATCATGAGTGATTATGTGGGAATTGTGCGTTCAAACAGGCGTTTGAAAAGTGCTGAAAAAAAATTGTTATTCATCTATGATGAAATCGAAGAATTGTATAGAGAATCTGTACTTTCTTTAGAATTGTGTGAATTAAGAAATTTAATCACAACCGCTTATTTGATTTGCCAATTCTCTATGAAACGCAAAGAAAATCGCGGTGGTTTCTTCAATAAAGACTTACAGTAAAGATTCGCAGTAAAGATTTACAATACTTAGACCGCACTGTTGTTTATTAGTGCAGTCTAATTTTTTCTTATCATATGCTTTCAAAAAGATGCAGTACCATTAGTTTTTTAGGATCTTTTCAATATTTGGCTTGAAGTAGTTAGGACCCTTGAGTACTTTTCCATCCTCTCTGTAAATCGGTTCTCCATTGCTGTCCAATTTACTCATATTGCTACGTTGGATTTCTTCGAATACTTCTTCAATTTTATGCTGCATTCCATGTTCGATAATCGTACCACAGAGTATATATAGCATATCACCTAGGGCGTCCGCAACTTCAACCAAGTCGTTGTTTTGAGCTGCTTCTAAGTATTCTTCATTTTCTTCTGCCATCAAGTTGAATCGCAAGTTGTTTTTTGCGGCTCCTAAATCTCCGATAGGGTCGTTTTTATAACCTAGCTTAAAGGCCGTGTGAAATGCTTGTACTGCTTTGATTTTATCTTTCATATGTTCAGTTTTCTATTTTTAATTGTGAAGATAGCATATATCCGTTTTGAATGCTTATTTTTGTATAAAATAATTCAAAAGATATGTTTAGTAAAGGTCAATTGGCGTTCGCCGCTTTTTTTGTTACTGCATTTGTAGCTTTGATGATATGGAGTTATCGCAAAGACATACCCTTACACAAAATCCATTACAAAAATGGAGGATTCAAAGTTGGAATTGCCTGCATTCTTGTGATCTTTATTTTTATCGTTGTGCGTGTTTTGATTCACTAAGCATAGGGTTCAGTTGCGTTCAACAATTCATGATCTAATACTATCTGCCCTCCTTCACTAAAGGTTACTGTTGGCTTGAATTGACGGTTTACTAATAACTTGTCAAAGTCATATGCATGTATCTTGTACACTTTTTGGGAAAAAGAATCCTCGTGGTATTGAAATAAGATATAGATTTTTGCATTTATGCAAGCAATTTCTTCGTCAGTAAAATCAAGCAAAGGACTTTTGTCGTCAATTTTGTGTACCAAGGTCCAAATCGTGGGTAAATATGTAATACTATCTCTTTCCATTTTCAACTCGTAAAAAGATCTTTTATAGGCTCCAGATGCTTGCTTGGTAGAAAGAGTCATAGTAACTTTTACTTGGGGTTCTATCATGATGCTCGTTCGATTATTTACCAAACGAAACATCAGAGCCCTACCGTCTTCAAAAGGACGCAATACCATGTTTTCACTAAAACGAATGGAAGATTTGGGTTTTGAAAAACGTCCGTACAATAGTCCCGTTATAAATGAGAAGCTAAGCAAACCAACAAGTGCCTCCAAGCTAGAGACGAGTCCCGCAACGATTCCGTTGGGAGAGATGCTTCCATAACCAACTGTAGTGATAGTTTGCGCGCTAAAAAAGAAAGCATTTAAGAAATCCATATACCAATGCTGAGACTCTGCTGTCAATTCTTCAATACCAATAGCCAAATAAACACAGGCAAAAAAGGAGTTTATAAGTACATAGCCTAAAAATACCAATAGAAAAAAACGAGACCAGGTAAGACCTATTAAAAAAGTATACAAATCATCGATACTTTGTTCTCTGTTCTTGTGAAGGATATTGCTACTCCCATCGTCGTTTACAAAACTCTGAATGTTTTTACTCGAGTGGTAGCCCACTCCGATGTCTTTTATTTTTTTTGCCATATGAGATAGAATTTGTCGTTAGCATGTGTTTTCTAAAAACAGCAATATTTCGTATCTTAGTACTGCTCTATATAACTTGGTTCAATTTATGAAAATTATATACTACTTACCAATCTTGATATTTTTTTTACAAAGTTGTTACAGTAAAAAGTACGATACTACTGTTCAAAAAGATACAGTTACAATTGAGAACGATAGCTTGACTCATGAAATTATTGTATTGGATCCTGGTTTTGAAGTGTATTTGCGAACGATTGCGAGACCTATGAATTTTTATTCTCAAACCTTTTACGAGACGCGAAACCTATTTTATGTAGCACAATGGAATTTGCGAGCAGCCAACCCCACTCAAAATAGAAATTTCGATTTCCAACAACCGATCGATTACGATGCCAATACAGATTATGGTTTGGAAGTAAACTACAAACTCTACAATTACTTTAAGTTTGTCGAGCATCGATTTGGGGTTAATTTTGGTTTTTATTCACGAACCCCATAGCCAACAACAACCAAGCGAGTATCAATAACAAACCACCCAAGGGTGTCACAAACCAAATATAGCTTGCTGCTACCCATTGCAAAGCAATCAAGTAGATAGATCCCGAAAACAAAACAATTCCTGAAATCAATAATAGATTTATAGTTTTCCATCTTTTTACATAAGCAAGTTGACTTGCATTTAGCAACAATAACAACAATACGTGGTACATCTGATAGCGGGTAGCTGTTTCAAAACTGTGAAATTGCTCCGCTGTCAATGTCGTTTTCAATGCATGTGCACCAAAAGCACCCAAAACGACTGTTAGAAATCCTAAAAATGCGGCGATACGTAAAAAGTTGGTTTTCATAAGTTTAGAATAAAAGAGTTTTTGGAACATTCTAAAATAAAAGAGCAGTCCTAAAACGTGATTGAAACTACCACAAATGTACCCCATATTTGACGTTTTAAATAAATAAACACGGAATTTTCGTCTATTTTATTAAAACTTTAGAAAACACAAAAAACATAAGTATCTGATTGTCAGAACCCTTTGTTTTTACAGGTTTTTTATCAAAATTATTCAACCCTTAAATACGACCATTCGTCGATTAAATACGACCATTCGTCGATTCTAATCATTTGACGACCCTTGGAATCTTAAATTTATGTTAAGAACTGTCTAAAAATCACATAAATAGATTTCTATGGGTGCAAACTACAAATTAACTACACAGACAATCATTGAAAAAATAATGGGTGGGAGGTCCATTATTTTAATAACTAGCATTAAAAATTTCTTTGCAAACTTTGGCTTGAAGAATACAATGCCAAAAGTATCTTTTGCAGGTTTTACATTTTTGCTAGCAGTTTTGTTTTTCTCAATAGGAGGGCAAAATGTAAAAGCGCAAAATTATTCAAATACACATTATTTACCTCCATTACACAACACACAAGATGGTAATGATATTGCTAATAAAGTAGTGGTGCATTTGACGACCATGGAAACCTCACCTTTTACGGTGACGATTTACAGACACACCACTTCAAATACTTGGGTTTCATATACCACAAGATCTATTTCAAAGACAAGTCCTGCCGCTGTAACAATATATTGTGATAACAGTGGTGATTGTGGATATCTTACTGCAATAGGCATAGGTAGTGATGATGCAGACTCTGGATTTAAGGTTTCAGGTCCAAACCCTTTTTATGTAAATGTTGATGTTTTAGCCGGTTCTCAAGCAGCTTCCTATTCTTCCAAAGGTTTGTCAGCTTTAGGTACAGAGTTTTACTCGGCGCAGTTTGAATCCAATTCAATCGATTTGGGGAAATTTGGTGATTTTATTTCTGTAATGGCAGTTGAATCTGGTACCACTACGATTACGTATACCAAAAATAATAATAATTGGTCTCCATCATGGTATAGCACAAAAACCTTAAGTGAAGGTGATATTCATATCATGAGAAACGATACCCAAAATGATAGCAATATCGGAACTAAAATTACATCTGATAAAGATATTGTAGTGGTTTCAGGTACTTGGTCTGGAGGAATAGGTACTTCAAATAACGGTGGAGGAAGAGATATGGGAGCTGTTCAATTGGTGCCTACGGACAAATTAGGAACTGACTTTTTGGTACACGAAGGATACAGTTCTTCTTTCAAAGGGACACATGCGATTGTTGTAGCTACTCAAAACAGTACTACTATAAAAGTCAATGGCTCAAACATTACTTCAATCAATGCAGGTAGCTATTTTGCATACGACTTGAAAGGAAAGGGAAACAATCTAAAGCATATCAATACGAGCAAACCAGCCATGGTTTACTACCAAGGTTATGTGTCTTCTAATTCAAGTGCCAAAAATAACCACGGAATGTTTTTGGTCGCTCCATTATTGGCAGAGTCCGGAGCACCTTCGGGATCTTCACATGCACATTATGGAGATAAAGCTTGGGATTTGTATGAAAACAATACCGGTAAAATGGCTTATTACGTCATGACAAGTGATCCTTCCAATACTACTGTAACACTAAACGGAAGTACGGTTGGATTGACATCTTGGGGAGCTACATCTATGACGAGAACCGTCAACGGTGTAACTTATTATATGTACGAAAAAAACGAACAAAATGCCCCTAACAGTGATAATGATTTTTACATCAGTAATTCCAATGGAAAACCTATATATACGTATATGGGGTACTCCTCTAACGACAGAGGATATTTTGTTTCCAATCAGGCCTTTGCTAGTAGCAACAGTTGTCCAGGAGCAGGAAGTTCTTTTCCAGCGATTGCACCTACTGAAAACGCTAGTAATGTTACCCTAAACTTAGATACTTACTTTTCAGATCCTGACGGTGATAACCTGACCTACACGCTTACCGGAAACACAAACAGTGCAGCTATTGTAGCTGCTATTGTCGGTGGTAGCACTTTGGTCTTAGATCCTGTGGGTGTGGGAACTACCGCGATCACGATTCAAGCAAGTGACGGTACCTGTACTTTTGATAGAACAATCAATATAACAGTTACTTCAGCTCCTAACTCTTGTCCTACAGACGGTAATTTCCCCTTACAAAATAGAACGGCTGACATTTCTGATGGGAATACCACCATCAATTTAGATACTGCTTTTACAGATCCTGATGGAGATACTTTGACATACACCGTTACTCAATATACCAACAATACGGTAGTCATTGCAGCAATAGTTAGTGGGAAATTCTTGGTGTTAGACCCCAATCAAGTGGGAACGACTACGATGACTATCAGAGCGTCTGACGGAACTTGTACCAAATCACAACAATTTACCTTTACAGTAACACAATCCAATACCTGTCCAGTAGACGGTAATTTCCCGTTGGAAAATATTTCAGCCTCTGCAACTGACAGTGATATGACCATCAATTTGGATATGGCATTTACGGATGTTGATGAAGATGACATGACCTATACTTTGGTTAGCAACTCGGATGCTTCAGTGGCTAGTACTTCTTTTACAGGATCAGGTAATTATTTGGTCATTGATTATTTGGCGGAGGGTAGCACGACCTTGACAATCAGAGCTAGTGACGGGACTTGTACACATGACCAGTCCTTTGTAGTGACAGTAAACTGTGCAACGCTGGCAGTTCCAACTAACAATGATACGAGTTTGGTGATTGACACTGCATCTTTACATTCGGGAATTGCGGGTACATATGTCTATACGCCTTCAGCATCTGTAGTAGACGAATTGCGTGTGACTATTGACTACAATGCACAGGTAGATTTTAGAATTACAAGTGCAGTTAACATCAAAAAAATTGTGGTTACCAACAACAACACAGGATCTGTAAAATTCAGAGCTAATGGAAATTTCCCATACCCAACAATTACATACTGTACGATTGAGGGCGACTCTAGTGATGCTGTTTTTGAAAATTCAGTAACACAAAACAACGATACCAATGCATGTGCAGCTACGCAAGCAGATTGTTATGCATCGGGAGCTACATTGTCAGATTTGGACGTGACAGTGAGCAATACTTTGGTATGGTATGCCAATGCAACAGGGGGGGCTGCCTTGTCAGCTACGACTGCTTTAGTGGATGGAACTACTTACTATGCAGTCAATTCAGACGGAGCAACTTGTGAAAGTGATCGTTTGCCTGTAACCGTATGTTTAGACTTGTTAGATTCAGACGGAGACGAAATACCAGATATAACAGACTTAGACGACGATAACGATGGTATTTTAGATACCGATGAAGGTTGTGTTGCCCAACCGTCATTCGGAGACAATAAATTTTTAAATGGTTCTCTAA
>JBELHA010000053.1:0-15143 GCA_042091695.1 Flavicella sp. | reverse complement strand
CCCTGCCAAAACATTTTTTGGTAAAAACTTGAAAATTCACTTTGTATGCTATGAAATAGTGCTCCATCGAAATTTAACAACCACACCGGAGTTGAACCTCATCTGTACTGAAGAGTTTCTTCGATTAAATTCTCTAGAGAAACTGAAACCATCCCATGATAAAAAACACTAAATCAAAGGAATAAATCACAATAATCACAGCTACTTAGTTCACAACGAAAATTCTGTTGAATTCAGCGAAACACTATCAAGGTATTTTGGTTGCTCCGGCCCTTTATTTTATTTTTTTCAGGCACTTCCTTCGAATTAAATGAGAATAAACTGATTACAAAATTCACATGAAAAGATACGTATTCCGATTTTCGATTATGTCGTCAATGGAAATGTAATTCTTACCAAAGATTTTGATATGAATGACGAATTGGTAAACCCATACGAATTAACACACGATCCAAATCCATATTTCGACCAACTAAAATCATTATATCTCTTTGCAACAGCCAACGTATTTAAAACGTCCTTAATCTCCGAATAACACTATAACAATTACTGAAACAGCAGGCACAAAGCCTCTGGAGGTGCGCTTAGAAAAAAACTTCATTTATGACAACGAAAGCCACCCAATAAAGTTTGATTACATATATAATTCAGAGATTTTCTATCAAAATAAGTAAAAGTAAACCTTTGCACAAAGACAAACTTGAGCTGGCAACTGCAGCACAAGATCCTAAAAAAGCACGTGTGCCTCAATTCTCTTTTGAAGCTACTAATTTTTTGGAGACAGCTGTTTTTTAGAATTGACAAGGTCAAAAATTAAGTAAACTGTCAGACATAAAAGAAACCATCAAGAATGCATGAGTTTTAGTTCACAAAAGAACATATTAAAAAACCCAATCTTTAAAAGATTGGGTTTTGTTGGCCCACAAGGACTCGAACCTTGAATGTCGGTACCAAAAACCGGTGTGTTACCAATTACACCATGGGCCAATTGCGGGTGCAAATTTACAGTCTTTTTTGAATTGTACAAACATTTTTTGCTTTTTTTTTACTTTAACAATTATTTATCATGGCCAACACACCACAACCAAAACATATCCGTTCCGTTTTCTATATAATTTTACTAAATTCGCCACGTACATCAAATATAAAAAATGACACTACCTAACTATCATAAACTAAATACAATTACCGGATGGATTGTATTTGGAATTGCATTGATCACCTATGCACTCACCATGGAACCAACCGTTAGTGCTTGGGATTGCGGAGAATACATATCAACATCGGTAAAATTAGAAGTTGGACACCCACCGGGCGCACCACTTTTTCAAATGTTGGGTGCTTTCTTTGCTATGTTTACAACCGACTTGTCTCAAATTGCAAAAATGGTCAACTTTATGTCGGCATTGGCAAGTGCATTTACCATTTTGTTTATGTTTTGGACCATTACAAACTTAGCCAAGAAAATGACCTCCAGTACACAACAAGTATCTTTAGAAAACAGCATTGCCATACTAGGTAGTGGTATTGTTGGCGGACTATCCTACACATTCTCAGACAGCTTTTGGTTTAGTGCAGTAGAAGGAGAAGTATATGCGATGTCGTCCTTTTTAATGGCTCTTTTATTTTGGCTAGGACTCAAATGGGAGAACGAAATGCATTTGCCCCGCGGAAACAGATGGTTGCTACTCATCAGTCTTGTTGTAGGACTCTCTTTTGGAGTTCATATTTTATCTCTGCTGGTTATTCCTGCGGTAGCAATGCTCTATTTTTTCAAAACCTATCACACCATCAACATAAAGACCACGGCAATTGCCTCTGTAATTTCTGTTTTGATTCTCGCTTTTGTCTTTAAGTTTTTATTTCCATACACACTTCAATTCTTTAGTTCATCAGAGCTATTTTTCGTAAATACTGTGGGACTGCCTTTCAATTCTGGAAGCATCATTGCAGGAATTGTATTGATTTTAGCATTTATATTCGGAATCGATTACACACGAAAGAAAAACAAGGTACATCTCAACACCCTCATCTTATCGATTCTCTTTATCATGATTGGATTTTCATCGTGGTTAATGCTGCCAATTAGAGCAAATGCAAATACCACTATAAATGAAAACAACCCATCTAGCGCAAGAGAACTACTAGCCTACTACAATAGAGAACAATACGGAGACGCCAACGTGTTTTACGACACCTACTACTCCAACGATGGAACTCCTGAGTATACAACAGACAGCAATGGGAATAGCATACCCGTAACCAAAGACGGGAAACCGAAATACGAAAAAGATCTAAAAAACAACAAATACGTCATTGTAAACGACTACAAAAACACCGTGACCGAATACTCCTCTAAACACAAAGGTTTTATCCCAAGAATGGTAGACCCAAGCAGAGAACTAGAGTATAAAAGAATTACAGGAATTCCATTAAAAGCAAAGAGACGCCCAACTTTTGGAGAGAATCTATACTTTATGACTTCTTTCCAATTTGGATACATGTATGGAAGGTATTTTATGTGGAATTTTGTTGGTAGACAAAACGATACCCAAGGAAATCTTGACATATTTAACGGAAATTGGCTGAGCGGTATTGACTTCATAGACGAAGCAAGACTTGGCTCTCAGCAAAACCTCCCAGATACAGTAAAACATAACAAAGGAAGAAACACTTATTACTTTCTCCCTTTAATTCTTGGATTAATTGGTCTATTGTATCAAGTAAAATTCGACAAAAAGAATTTCTACGCACTGTTTCTATTTTTTGCCTTTACAGGATTTGCGGTTATCTTTTACACCAATCCGAAATCTTTTGAAGTACGAGAAAGGGACTATGCGATTGTAGGGTCATTCTATATTTTTGCCATCTGGATTGGCTTTGGAGTTTTTGCGCTGTACCAATACATGAAACATCTCGGAAACAAAAAAATGATAGCCCTTGCTGTTTCTGTAATTTCACTGCTAGCTGTTCCCACATTAATGGCTGCAGAAAATTGGGATGACCACGACAGGTCTAACAGATACACCACGCGCTTAAATGCACAAGCTTATTTAGAATCTTGTGATCCAAATGCGATCATGTTTACCATTGGAGACAATGACACTTTTCCACTTTGGTACATGCAAGAGGTGGAGGGAATTCGTAGAGATATTAAACTGGTAAACTCGAGCCTCTTTGCAACCGATTGGTACATCGATCAAATGAAAAGAGCCACCTACGAGGCAGCTCCAATTCCATCGCAACTAACACATGACAAATACAAAACAGGCTCTTTAGAGGTAGTACACTACTACCCACAAATATTCCCCTCATTACAAGACTCTGTGCTACCAATTAGCTCTTTAATGGACTGGTTGGAAAGCGACAATACACGTACTTTTTACGATCTTGATGGCGATGGCATTCCAGAAAAAGTATTACCTACAACACATTTCAGAGTTCCTGTAATCAAAGAAAACGTATTAAAAAGCGGCATTGTTGCTGCCAAAGATGCAGATAAAATTGTAGAATATATAGACATCACAATCAACAGAAGCTACATTACAAAAAATCAAATTTTAATGTTAGATGTTCTGGCCAATTTTGATTGGAAACAACCCCTCTATTTTACAGGGGGAGCTAATGATGATGCTGAGTATATATGGCTCAAAGATTATCTGCAACTAGACGGAATGGCATTTAAGTTTGTTCCAATTAGAACCCCTATGAGAACCTATGACGCAAATGGGCAAATCACCAGTGAAAAAAACATGTTTGACATGGGGCGAATTGATAGCGACAAGATGTATGCCTACTTTCAAAAGTTAGATTGGAGAAACATCAATGATGGCAAAATATATATTGATGAACAAACAAGAAAAAATGCTATCTCCCTTCGAAACAATATGCTTCGACTAGCAGAGACATTTGCTAATGAAAACAAGTATGACAAAGCCGAAGAGATTCTTGACTTGTGTTTGGATAAAATGCCAATACAAGATTTCGGACATATCAGTATTGCTTTAGGCTTTCCTGAAATTTACTATAAAATAGGAAAAGTAGAGAAGGCTAGAAAAACACTAGAGGTACTCATAGAAATGACCAAACAGAAGTTGGTCTGGTACAGCACATTTGAAGAGCCCTTCCTAAATGTAGTGGTCCCTGAAATTCAGACTGAATTAGGAATATACCAAGAATACCTCATAGAACAGATTGCTAAAAAGAACGAAAAAGGCAGAGCAACAGTTACAGAATTGAAAGTAGTGGACAGCACAAAGTATCTGGAGAAGCTCCAAGAAGACTTTATGAATACCTTAGGGCTATTTAGTCACTTGATGGCAGAATAACCCTTTTAATGAAACGATACCTTACAAAAACGCCACGACTAATTCAACGAATTTTCAAGAATTATACGTGGCGTTTTTCTTCACAAGACAAAGTACTATACCTCACTTTCGATGACGGCCCAACACCTTTAATTACAGAATGGACACTCGAGGTTTTAAAAAAATACAATGCCAAAGCTACCTTTTTTTGTGTTGGAAAGAACGCCGTTAAAGAGCCTCACATTTATGAGAGAATACTGAAAGAGAACCATCAAATAGGCAACCACACACACAACCATAAAAACAGCTACAAAACACCACTAGAAGCCTACATAAAAAACGTAATTGAAGCGGAAAGACATCTAAAAACCCCCTCCCAACTCTTTCGTCCTCCTTACGGAAGGATTAGAAAAAAACATGCAAACAAATTAATTTCATTAGGTTACAAAATAGTAATGTGGGATGTGTTGAGTGCCGACTTTGACACCTCGATTCGAAAAGAAAGATGCCTTCAAAATGTACTTAACAGCGCAAAAAATGGAAGTATTATTGTTTTTCATGACAGCATAAAAGCTTCTCAAAATCTCCAATATGCTTTGCCAAAAGTACTAGAATATTTTACAAACAAGGGATATCTGTTTCAAAAAATTCCTTAAACATATTGTTGCACCAAACCAATAAGCGTATTTGCATCTTGTTCACCAGTCTGACGCCACTTCATCTCTCCATTTTTATAAATCATAAAAGTTGGATTCCCTTTCACACGCAATGTATCTGCCAACACCTCATTTTTCTTAATATCAATCTTAATTACTTTGGCTCTATCTCCGAGAGCAGCAGCAACATCCTTTAAAGTATCGAGATTATTCTCATTTGTATCCCAATCGAAATAAAAATCAATCAAAACAGGTTTATCAGCATTAATTAACTCTCCAAATTTTGTCATAACGTAAATCTTTTTAAGGCATAAAAAACAAACAAATCATTTGCTTGTGTAAACACAAATATAGGCATTATAAACAAAACAGCTGATTATCAGGCTTTTTTCAATTCTATCACGGTTACTTCTGGCCAAATACCAACCCTTCCTGGAAAGGCATGGTATCCAAAACCTCTGTTTACATTTAAAAACCTCCCTGCTTGCTCATACAAACCAGCCCATTGCTTATAAACATATTGCGAAGGACTCCATCGGAAAAAACCAGGGATTTCAATCCCCATTTGCAAACCATGCGTATGACCACTCAATGTGAGATGGTAGTTGAACTCATTTTCCTTTACTTCAGCATCCCAATGACTTGGGTCATGGGTCATTAAAATCTTAAAATCTTTTTGTTGTACATGCTTTGTTGCCAGCGCTAAATCACCTTCTTTCTTAAATCCTCTTCCCCAATTTTCTGCTCCAATCAAAGCGATTCTTTCCCCGTCTTTCTCAATGTAACGATGCTCATTGCACAACAAATCAAAACCAATTTTTGGGTGCACATCTTTTACCGCCTGAAAATTCAATTGCTTATCAGCAGCAGACCCCCAATCTATATAATCACCATAGTCGTGATTCCCTAAGATAGAATACTTTCCACTTGGTGCTTGAAGCTTTTCAAAAAGAGCAATCCAATCGTCCATTTCCTCTGCCTTATTATTTACCAAGTCCCCCGTAAATAAAATCATATCTGAGCGCTGTTCATTGATCATATCTACACCATATGCGATTTTCTCTTTATTGGTAAAACTACCTGAATGTATGTCTGAAATTTGGGTGATGGTAAAACCATCAAACGCCTCTGGTAAATCTGTAAATGACAATTGATATTTAAGTACTTTATAATTGTGTTTCCCTCTAATAACTCCATATAAAAAACTCGCAAAAGGAATCGCGGCCAATCCCAAAGCCAATTGCGAAATAAACTTTCTTCTACTTGCTAAGGGCTTGGTTTCTCCGGAAGATAGGTATGAAATCATTTTCTGGAATACACGTACAATATCCTCTATAAACATTGGCAAAACAATAAATAGCTTGGGAATCAATGTTGTTAACAGCAAACCTATTGCCCACTGCATTTGTGATGTTTGCCCCATACCTCTAGGTGTGGTAAGCATCACATAAAATAGGTTTGCATAGACTATGACTCCAACCAACACCCAACACCAGCGAATTACCTTATTTTTTAGCACTGTTTTAATCGCCTGGAAAGCATAAAACTCCACAAAAAAGAACACAACAGCAACAACAAGAAAAGAAAAAATCAAACGCAACATAAATCAACCTTTATTTAAAAATTCATCAAATATAATCGATAAATACTCAAACTGTTTTAACAAGCTGTTAAAGTTTTGTAGCTTAGCGTTCACTAGCAAAAATTTCTTATGGCTGATCAAAAAAGACTATTTCTACTTGATGCTTTTGCATTAATTTTTAGAGGATATTACGCATTTATAAAGAATCCTAGAATTAACTCTAAAGGCATGGATGTATCTGCTATTCTTGGATTCACAAACTCTCTTCTCGATGTTATAAAAAGAGAAAAACCAGATTGTATCGCGGTGTGCTTTGACCGAGGAGGATCTGACGCACGCGTAGCAGCTTTCCCAGAGTATAAAGCAAATCGACAAGAGACACCAGAAGCCATTAAAATAGCGGTTCCCTACATTGAAAAAATATTAAAAGCAATGAATATTCCGGCTGTCATAAAACCAGGCTTTGAAGCTGACGACATCATTGGAACACTTGCAAAAAAAGCCGAGAAAGCCGGGTATACAACCTACATGGTTACGCCCGATAAAGATTTCGCACAATTAGTCTCTGAAAATATATTGATGTACCGTCCGCGCTTTGGCGGTGGTTACGAAACTTGGGGCATCACTGAGGTTCAAGAAAAGTTTGGTGTAGAAAGACCAGAACAAGTCATCGATTTCTTAGGCATGATGGGAGATTCTGTAGACAACATCCCTGGGCTTCCAGGTGTAGGTGAAAAAACAGCGAAAAAATTCCTCGCCCAATATGGCTCCATGGAAAATCTGCTTGCCAACACGGCTGATCTCAAAGGAAAAATGAAGGAAAAAGTTGAAGCGAATGGACAACTCGGACTACTATCCAAAGAGTTAGCAACCATCATGCTAGATGTTCCAGTAGCCTTTAACGAAAAAGACTTTGAGTTTAGCACGCCTAATTTTGATGAAATCAAAGAGCTATTTGGAGAATTAGAGTTTAGAAGGCTTGCAGACAACCTCATGAAAACCTATGGCACTTTTTCTTCAGTAGAGGAAACAACAAAAACTGTAAGCGCAGAGCCTCCAACAAAAAAACTAGGCACAGGATCATCTCATACCGAAAACAGTGGTCAATTTGATCTGTTCGCTACACCAGGCGGAGGGTCTATTTCCAAGGAAGAAGCTGCAGCAGGACTGCAGACGATCGCTAAAAAAACTCATTTCTATCAATTGGTTAACTCGCCTTTGTCTAGAAAAATTTTACTCACAAAGCTATTGAAACAACCCTCTGTTAGCTTCCACACAGAAACCATTGGATTAAACGCTTTAGAAGCTGAGCTCATAGGTGTTTCTTTTGCCTGGGAAACAGGCAAAGGCTACTACCTACCTTTCCCGGAAAACCAGAAAGAAACAGCAGATATTCTGAAAGAATTTGAGTCTTTTTTCGAAAATACAGCTATCGAAAAAGTTGGCCATAACTTAAAATTTGACATCAAAGTATTATCTAGCTATAACATCAAAGTGAAAGGTAATTTATTTGATACCATGATTGCTCATTACTTGATCAATCCGGACATGCGTCACACATTAGAAATACTCTCCGAAACGTATTTAAATTACCAACGTTCAACACTAACTGAACTCATTGGAAAAAAAGGAAAGAATCAACTGGATATACGAGCGATTGAACTCTCCAAACAAGCAGCATACGCAGTGGAAGATGCAGACATCATCGTGCAATTAAAAAAGCACTTTACGTCAGAATTAGAAAAAGGAAACCTCACCAAACTATTTAAAAACATTGAAACACCTCTAGTTGGCGTTCTAACCGCCATGGAAATAGAGGGAATCAATCTAAATACTGAATTTTTAAATGAACTATCTGCTGCTTTAGCAAACGACATTGACCGCCTTGAAAAAAGCGTATTCGAACAAGCTGGCGAAAGCTTCAATTTAGCGTCACCAAAACAGCTCGGTATTGTGTTGTTTGAAAAAATGCAACTTGTAGACAAGCCTAAAAAGACAAAAACAGGTCAATATGCAACTTCCGAAGACATCCTAAATAACCTCGCAAAAGAACATCAAATTGGCAAAGATATTCTAGAGTTTAGACAGTATAAAAAATTACAAAGCACCTATGTAGACGCATTGCCAAACGAGATCAATGCACAAACAAGAAGAGTGCATACCGTATACGCACAAGCGGTAGCTGCAACTGGCCGATTGAGCTCTAACTCTCCCAATCTTCAAAACATACCTATTCGAACAGAACGCGGAAAACAAGTGCGCAAGGCCTTTGTGCCGAGAGACAAAAATCACGTACTACTCGCTGCTGATTACAGCCAAATTGAATTGCGAATTATTGCCGCATTGAGCAAAGAAGAAACCATGCTCGAAGCCTTCAAAAACGGAGAAGATATTCACGCTTCAACCGCTGCTAAAGTGTTTAATGTACCTTTATCAGAGGTTACAAGGGAGCAACGAAGCAATGCAAAAACTGTAAACTTTGGAATTGTATATGGCGTTTCTGCCTTTGGATTAAGCAATCAAACAGACCTTAGCAGAAAAGAAGCCAAGATATTGATTGACACCTATTACGAAACCTACCCTAAACTCAAGGAATACATGGCAAACCAAGTTGCATTTGCTAGAGAGCATGGCTATGTAGAAACTGTACTAAATAGACGTAGATATTTAAAAGATATCAATTCTCAAAATGCCATTGTACGCAGCGCAGCAGAACGAAATGCAGTGAATGCGCCAATTCAAGGATCTGCGGCAGATATTATTAAGCTAGCAATGATAGACATTCACAAACGTTTTAAAGAGGAAAAATTCACCTCTAAAATGCTCCTTCAAGTACATGACGAATTGGTATTTGACGTACACAGAGATGAATTAGAGACCATTAAACCAATCATCAAAGAAGCCATGGAAAATGCCTATAACTTATCAGTCCCTTTAGATGTAGAAGTAGGAATTGGAGAAAACTGGTTAGAGGCTCATTAATAGATTTAGATGGAATTAGATTATATAGAAAATGTAAATGGATTGCACGAAAACGTTGTAAGACTATACAATTTTAACAAAGCAGAAGCCATTCAATTGAGCGAACTCATTCAAGAAATAGTGCTTGACAAAAGAGAGCGACTTGACCTCTCTAAAATTGAATTCATCACACCAAGAAACTGCAATTTAATTCTGGGATTGTTTCGATCTGACGAGGGCATACTAAGCGAAGACAATGAAACATTTTACTGTGTTCTGACACGAGAAGGCTTTAAAGAGATGCTCAGACTTATTGCTCCGTTTTGTCAAAAAGAATCAAGGGGTTACCAATACCTATATGACATTGACAACCCCACTGATTTGCTATTTTCACCCAATGCAAGTTGGTAAAAACAGACTTCTGCACTTAAATTAAGGAGCTAATTTATGTTTTTTCCACAGAACCCTGTGCGAAACAACTTTTTACAACGTGTTTCAATAGGGTTCTTTTTTATTATCTTCTACCTCTTCTGTTATCTCGAAATTCTTTCATTTTCTTAAGGACGATAGATTGGTATTCATTTTTTGTTACTTCTTTTCCTTTTTTCGGAATTTTGAGAGTTTCCTTTTCTTTCGGATTAATTACAATTTCATAACACAAGAGTGTCGTGTCGCCTGCGCTTACCTCTAGAATTAGACCAGGCAAACCCCAATACTCTGAAGGACCATGACTCACAGGAAGCTGAGGCGTGTACCAAGCTTCTACCTGGGTCATTTCCACCACTTTATCTGATCCTTCCTCACTTGACGAATTTCTCAATTTATCCCAAGAAAAGGCATACCATGTGAGATCATTTTTTGGCACCAATGCAACAGCTTTATAGCAAATATAATTTCCGATTTTTTTGGTTTCGGCACCCATTTTCCAATCCAGTTTCAGCAAGCGATCCTTCACAAGGAAATTCTTACCATAAAATTCTTGATTTTGTACTTGTAGCGTATCTTTTGTGTTTTTGTACTGATCACCAGGTGTAAAGTTTTTCCCCCATGAATCCGTAGCTCCGGAGACGGCATCTAACTTCTCCTCTTCTAGAAACATCGATTCATTTTTATTGAAAGTGAGTACATACTTTTTCTCAAGCCTCCCTTTCATACGCTCCATGATCTGTTTTTTTTGCGCTTCACTAAAGCGCGCTCCAAAATTTCCCAAACTCATTGTTGACTTTGAAAAATAAAAGGCCCTGCCCTGAAAATTTTGCACAACAGGAGGAGTAGATAAACTCGTAGTTAAAAAAAGGGTTAGCAATAAGAGTCCAATTACAAATAAATTCGTTTTCATTTTTTATGATATGATTGTTTGTTTAACAAAAATAGGAAAATATTAAACAAAAAAACAAATATAAATAAAATTTTAACATAATTTTACATGACAACATGTAATTGAAATACACTTAAAACCTTCTGTAAACCCAATGCTAGAAGTACTTTCTCAATGTTTTTTTTGAAATATGGCATATCTTTTGTAATTTCAAGATATAATAACCCTTAAACAAGACACTTATGAAATCATATCGATTATTAGTTATTTTCTTTTTTGGATTATTACTGCAATTCAATCAAACTATCGCACAGGAAACACCAAACAAACCTCCTAGAGCATTTTCTGAGGCAGGCAACTTCAAATTTCAATTATACCCAATAGGTTGGTCTGAAAACGAAAACTATTTCGCATACATCATACACAACACGTATACCTTCGCAGCTTCCCCTCCTGAAGGATACTACTTCGATGTCTTTATCCAAGATGTAAGAAATGACAAAATAGTCTACTTCAAACAAGTAAACGGATATGATTTTTGCGGAGACAACGAAGACTGTGACTTCTCCTTTAACAAGCTATGGAAAAGCTACAATCAAAAAATTAAAATGCATTTGGTTCGTTATAAAATCGAAACTGAGAGTACCTTGAACTGGAATAAACTTCCGTTAACAATCAACAACAACTTTTATACGCTCAGAATTGAAAAAGGTAAAAAAACAGAAAACACATGGGGGAGTCAAAAGGTAACTATAGCATCTCAAAATCTAGGCAGCAAAACCATTTACGAGGAAACTTATAAAAAAAAATACTCAAACCCGCTTGAGTCAAGAATACTCGGAGCCTTTCTTTCACCCTCAAAAACAAGATCATTCATTTTAAAACAGGATGTCTACCATGGATTTGAAGGAGAGAAAACCTCAACATTAGTATATATAGGTAGCCATCTAACAAAAGGATTTCAAACAAACAACAACACGAACAAGGAGTTGAACAAACTCGTACTTTCGGAAAATTCCCTAGGGAATTTTCCTCTCAAAAAAGGAATGCCTCTATCTGAAGAAGAACTCAAAAATTTCTTTCCAAATTTTAAGATAACAAAAACGATTGGAAGACAAGACGGACCAGACTTCTTCAGATACGCCATAGGCAACAACATTCGTTTATCAACACCAAGTACCGACAACAACACACTTGAAGAAATCAACATCACACGAGATTCAACATACAGAGACCAATACAACGTTCAATTAGGAATGACCATCAAAGAAGTTGCAGCAAAAAGAGGCTCATTACAAATTATTACAACAATGCATTACCACATTTACCTATATCAAAAAAACTCAAACATCATGTATGAAATGTCATTGGGAACCTATAATGATTATGACAAATATTCGTACACAATCGACGAATTAATCAAATACAAGAGCAAAGTGATGGCTATTCATTGGAGATAATTGTTCCCCTCTAAAAAAGCACCTAACTGAACGTATGGCAGACATTTGAACAACTTTAATTCTACCAATTGACTTGTAAAAATATTGATTGAAAGCATTAACTTTGCAAAAAAGATGAATTTGAGCAGCTATTTTCAATATTTCAAGACACCTGTAAGCAACATTGAGCTTCCAATAAAATTTACATTTCCATTCTATTACGAACCACATCCTTTAAGTAAAATAGCCGCGACTGAAGTGCAATCTTATCTTGAAGAACAAACAGACTTTGATCACAACTTCGGAATCAACACAACAAGTAACCTTCCGAGTATCGGCAAAATGTTCGGCGTACTAGTTGTACAAAATCAACAAAACGAAATCGGGTATATCGCCGCCGTCTCTGGCAAACTCGCCAATCAAAACAACCACAAGCGCTTCGTACCCCCTATTTACGACATGTTAGCACCAGACTCTCATTTCTTAAAAGAGGAAAACATCTTAAACCGGATTAATAAAGAACTTGAGCGACTAGAAAACAATCAAGAATTCACAAACATAAAAAATACGTTTCGCAATGCTAAAAAAGAAGCCGCAATAGACATTAAACAAAAAAAGCAAGAAGCAAAACTAGCAAAAAAAGAACGTGATGACCAAAGAAAAAAAGCATCGGAAAGGGCAGAACCATTCAACAATGCTGCTTTGGAAAAAAAACTAGCAAAAGAAAGTTTAGAAAGCAAGTATTTCTTGAATAATGTGCTGCG
Source organism: Flavicella sp. (assembly GCA_042091695.1). Classification (GTDB taxonomy): domain Bacteria; phylum Bacteroidota; class Bacteroidia; order Flavobacteriales; family Flavobacteriaceae; genus Flavicella. Next base: position 2,116 of record JBELHA010000053.1, on the reverse strand, counting down.
CTATTGGGAACACACCTTACACGATATTGAAAAAAAGCTTCGTGTATTTACCAACGAAATAACTGCCCTAAAAAAGAAACGAGCAACAACCTCCGCAGCACTGCAATCGCATTTATTTGAACAATACCAATTCTTAAACGCAAAGAAAGAGATCAAAGGCCTGCCTGAAATTTTCGCAAAAAGCGAACAAACGCCACCTGCTGGATCTGGAGAATGTGCTGCACCAAAATTATTACAATATGCTTTTTCTAAAGCGCTAAAGCCCATTGCCATGGCAGAGTTTTGGTGGGGACAGGCTCCTACGAAAGAAATCAGAAAACACAAGCAATTCTATCCTGCCTGCCAGGGAAAATGCAAACCCATATTAAATCATATGCTCAGTGGCATCGACATGGACACCAACCCCATGTTAAAAAATCCCGCTATTGGAAAAACACTAGACTACTTATTTGAAGATGACGACCTCGTTGTTGTTTGCAAACCCGCAGAATTTTTATCGGTTCCTGGAATCCACATTCAAGACTCCGTTTATACGCGTGTAAAGCAACAAATTAAAGACATTTCCGGCCCAATTATCGTGCATCGCCTAGACATGTCTACCTCTGGAATGTTAGTCCTTGCCAAAAACAAAAAAGCCCACAAACATCTTCAACAGCAATTCATAAACAAAACAGTAAAAAAAAGATATACCGCATTATTAGAAGGAACCTTACAAAATAACGAAGGAACCATAGAGCTTCCCTTAAGAGTGGACCTAAATGACAGACCCCGACAACTGGTCTGCTATCAACATGGAAAGACAGCAACCACTAAATGGAAAGTTATTGAGCAAAAAAACAATCAAACGAAGGTACACTTGTATCCAATCACTGGACGAACGCATCAACTTCGGGTACACTGCTCACATAAAAAAGGACTGAACACCGCAATTGTGGGTGATGATTTGTATGGAACAAAAGAAACCAGACTACATTTACATGCAGACAGCCTAGAATTCATGCACCCAACCACTCTTAAAAAAATGAAATTCTCCTCGAAAGCAACCTTTTAGACAGCTTGATGAACTGCTCAACACCAAGCTTTAAAAACTCCATCACCGAACACTACGTGCCCTTATCAGACGAAAGAAATGATGCAAACCAAAACTGCAGCTCCATAATCCCGTTAACCCACTATAAATCAAATAGTAAAATAAACACACACACCTCTTGCCTATTAAAGATTAAATTGTACCTTTGCAGACCTTTTTTAAGGAAAAAAATAATTATTAATTGACAAAAACTAATAGTGTAATGAACACATTAAGTTACAAAACAGTATCAGCAAACAAGGAAACTGCAAACAAAGAGTGGTTAGTTGTTGATGCGGACGGGCAAACATTGGGTCGTCTTGCTTCTAAAGTAGCCATGCTAATTAGAGGTAAATACAAAACAAACTTTACACCTCACGTAGATTGTGGTGATAACGTTGTAGTAATTAACGCAGAGAAGATCAATCTTACTGGAAAAAAATGGACTGACAAGTCTTACATTCGCCACACAGGCTATCCAGGAGGACAGAGATCTCTTACAGCTACTGAAATGTTCGAAAAAGATCCTACAAGATTGATCGAAAAAGCAGTAAAAGGAATGCTACCTAAAAACAAATTAGGAAGTGCACTTTTTAGAAACCTTTATGTATATGCTGGAACAGAGCACTTACACACTGCTCAAAACCCAAAAGCTATTAACGTTAACGAATTAAGATAATGGAAACAGTACACAAAATCGGTAGAAGAAAGACAGCTGTAGCTCGTATTTATCTTTCAGAAGGAAAAGGAAACATCACTGTAAACAATAGAGAGTTTGCAAATTACTTTACTACTTCAACTTTACAATACAAAGTTCAACAACCTTTATTATTAACAGAGAACTTAACATCTTACGATATTAAAGTGAATGTTTTTGGAGGAGGAGTGACGGGCCAAGCTGAAGCCATTAGACTAGCAATTACAAGAGCTTTGGTTGCAATTAACGAAGAGCACAAAGCAATCTTAAAACCTGAAGGACTGCTTACTAGAGACCCTAGAATGGTTGAAAGAAAGAAATTTGGTCAAAAGAAAGCAAGAAAAAAATTC
>JBELHA010000052.1:0-15499 GCA_042091695.1 Flavicella sp. | reverse complement strand
AACAAACACGTTGTACTTCCACCAATCAGGTACTGATCAAAGTAAATCCTTTGCCAACACTTGAGATACCTACTCAAGAAATATGTGTGGAAACTTCACTAGATATACAATTACATAATTTAAATGGCCAAACTGCTACCTACCATTCCTCTAAAAATCAAGCAGAGATTGGTGTTGTAGAAATCCCTAGTACCCTTATTGACTTTTCAAATACAGGTACTTACTCTTACTTCGCAAGAATTGTTGATACCACTACCAGCTGTTGGAATGTAGAGGAAATTAAAATACAAGTAAACCCATTGCCAGCGCTGACAGTTACAGATACAGAAATATGTGTGGGGGAATCCATCAACTTGAGTTCTTTAGCGCAATCAGATAGCTCTAACAGACTCGACTATTTTACTAGCCTAACAGACGCAGAAAACAATCTAAACAAATTGTCCTCTTTGTCAGTAAGTCCTGCTGTAACTACCAACTATTTTGTAAAGGCAACTGATGTGAGCAAGACTACTTATTGCAGTAGCATAGAATCTTTGACCATCACCGTAAATCTATTACCAACAGTAACAGTTGTACCTGCTGAAATTTGTTTTGGAGAATCAGTAATACTGAACAGTCTAGTGAGTGCAATTCCTACAATAACGCATGAATTCTTCACTTCAAACCCAACATTGAATACTAGTTCCCCTATCACAGGAAACTCTATACAACCTTCAGAAAATACTGTTATCTATATCATCAGTACAGATACAGACCCAGCAAAACAAACACGTTGTACTTCTATCAATCAGGTACTGATCAAAGTAAATCCTTTGCCAACACTTGAGATACCTGCTCAAGAAATATGTGTAGGAACTTCATTAGACATCGCAGTTCAAAATTTAAACGGTATTAGCGCTACATACCACTCTTCTAGAAATCAAGCAGAGATTGGACAAGTAGAAATTCCTAATACATTGATTGAATTTACTATCACAGGTGACTTTAGTTATTATACTAGAATTGTAGATACTACTACCAACTGTTGGAATGTAGAAGAAATCAAAGTTAAAGTCAACCCATTGCCAGTGCTGACGGTTACAAACACAGAAATATGTATAGGAGAATCCATTAACTTGAGTTCTTTAGCGCAATCAGATAGCTCTAACAGACTCGACTATTTTACTAGTTTAACAGACGCAGAAAACAATCAAAACAAGTTGTCTTCTTTGTCAGTGAGTCCTGCTACAACCACCAACTATTTTGTAAGAGCAACTGATGTGACTAAGACTACTTATTGTAATAGCATAGAATCTTTGACCATCACCGTAAATCCATTGCCAACTGTAACTGTTCTTCCTGCAGAAATCTGTTTTGGAGATACAGTTCAACTTAGCAACTTAGTCACTTCTAGTCCATTGATTACACATCAATTCTATAATGAGAATCCTACACTAGGTGCCAATTCACCAATCCCTACAAACTCGATACAACCAACAAAAAACACTGTGATTTATGTCATCAGTACTGATACAGACCCAGCAAAACAAACACGTTGTACTTCCACCAATCAGGTCCTAATCAAAGTAAACCCATTGCCTACCTTGGACATAGCAATTCAAGAAATATGTGTGGGAACTTCACTAGATATACAATTACAGAATTTAAATGGAATGAATGTTACCTACCATTCCACTAAAAATCAAGCAGAGATTGGTATTGTAGAAATCCCTAGTACCCTTATTGATTTTTCAAATACTGGTACTTACTCTTACTTCGCAAGAATCGTTGATACTACTACCAATTGTTGGAATGTGGAAGAAATTAAAATACAAGTCAACCCATTGCCAGCGCTGACAGTTACAGATACAGAAATATGTGTGGGGGAATCCATCAACTTGAGTTCTTTAGCGCAATCAGATAGCTCTAACAGACTCGACTATTTTACTAGCCTAACAGACGCAGAAAACAATCTAAACAAATTGTCCTCTTTGTCAGTAAGTCCTGCTGTAACTACCAACTATTTTGTAAAGGCAACTGATGTGAGCAAGACTACTTATTGCAGTAGCATAGAATCTTTGACCATCACCGTAAATCTATTACCAACAGTAACAGTTGTACCTGCTGAAATTTGTTTTGGAGATACTGTAGCGCTTAATAGTCTTATAAGTGCTAATCCTTCAATTACTCACAAATTCTATACATCAAACCCACAATCAACAAGTAGTTCACCAATCGTAACAACCTATATACAACCCACAGAAAATACTGTGATCTATATCATCAGTACAGATAATGACCCTGCCAAACAAACACGTTGTACTTCCACTAGTCAAGTACTGATCAAAGTAAACCCATTGCCTACCCTGGATATACCAACACAGGAAATATGTGTGGGAACTTCACTAGATATACAATTACAGAATTTAAATGGAATGAGTGCTACCTACCATTCCACTAAAAATCAAGCAGAGATTGGTATTGTAGAAATCTCTAGTACCCTAATTGATTTTTCAAATACTGGTACTTACTCTTACTTCGCAAGAATTGTTGATACTACGACCAATTGTTGGAATGTGGAAAAAATTAAAATACTAGTCAACCCATTGCCAGCGCTATCGGTTACAAACACAGAAATATGTGTAGGAGATAATATCAATATCGGTAGCTTGGTACAAACGGACAAATTCAATAAACTAGACTATTTCAAAACTTTGTCAGACGCAGAAAACAATCAAAATAAGTTGTCCTCTTTATCAGTGAGTCCTGCTACAACCACCAACTATTTTGTAAAGGCAACCGAAGTGAGTAATTCGACTTTCTGTAGTGCGATAGAAACCTTAACTATCACAGTAAACCCACTACCAACTGTGGCTGTTCTACCGGTAGACATCTGTTTTGGAGAAACCGTTGAACTCAATAGTCTTGTTGTAGCAAGTCCTTTAATTACACATCAGTTCTATACTTCGAATCCACTAACAAGTAACAACACTGCAATCTTAGAAACTTTTATTGAACCGCAAGAAAACACTATAATCTATATCAAAAGTACGGATACTGACCCAGCAAAACGAACTCGCTGTTCTACTATCACTCAAGTACAAATAAAAGTAAACCCACTACCAACACTTGAGATACCTACTCAGGAAATATGTGTCGGTGACGCTGTAGATTTAAGAATTATAACCGATAATACTTTAAGTATCACCTATCACTCAAATAAAAGAAATGCAAGAATTGGGATTTTTGAACTTGAGAACACAGTCGTAAGTCCTTTGCTATCTCAACGCTATTATGCACGTGTCAAAAATACAACTACTGGATGTATTGCAATCAAAGAAATAGATGTTGTTGTACATGAATTGCCCGAAGTTAGGGTTGAAGAAGTAGAGATCTGTGCAGGTGATAGTATTGAACTCAGTACTTTTGCAATAAGTAATTCAGTGAATAAAATTAGTTTTTACACTAGTTTCCAAAAAGCAGCAAAAGGACTAAATAAAATAAATACTAGCTCTATAACTCCTTCAATAAACAGTAGCTATTTTATTAGAAAGACCAATAACATTACATCCTGTTATCAAATTCAAGAATTAAAAATCCGTATTCAAGCACTCCCAGATATTAAAAGTATTCTTTTGTCTGAATGTGATGACGATTCTGACGGAAAAACATATTTTGATCTAACTGAAAAGAATGATGAAATCATAAGAAATCCTCAAAACTATAATTTGAGTTATTATGAAACGGAACAAGATGCTACTATTGGTAGTATCGGAGTACGTATTGATTCACCAACCAAGTATCGAAATGCGGTCCCAACCTCAGATGTTGTATGGGTTCGTATTGAAGACAATAAAGGTTGTTATGATGTGACGCCTATTTATTTAAAAGTTACAAATTCATTAATCAACGCTTCCTTTGTAACCATATTTAAAACGTGTGATGACCGATTGGACTTATTTGGAAATTCAAATAGTGATAACAATGATATGGACGGTGTAAGTGCTTTTGACTTTAGTGATGCAACAGCAATCATACGAAGAGAATTACCCGCTGATCAAACTTTTAAAATCGATTATTACCGAACACAAAATGATGGATTGCTAGAAGTAAACCCAATTAAAAACAAATCAAATTTCAGAAATTCAGCAAGTCCAAAAAGTCAATCTATATGGGTTCGAATCAACAATGAAAATAATGACAATTGTTATGCATTTGGGCCATTCGTACTATTGATTGTAGAAAACATACCTGAAGTAGACAAAATAGATGACATGCAGTTGTGTGAAAATGATGATATTGGATTTTTCTTAGAAGATCAAACAAGCGATATCCTAAGATCTAAATCTAATCCTAATGAATTTTTAGTAAGTTATCACAAAAGCCAAGAAGATGCAGTCTCAGGAAACTTTGCTTTGAGTAGCCCATATATAGCAGAAAGCACTCCAAAACAAAAAATATTCACGCGTATTGTAAGTAAACGAACAGGATGTGTGAATCCGTACGGTAGCTTCAATTTGATTACTACACAAAAACCGGTGTTAAATTACATAGAAGATTTAGAGACCTGCGATACTGGTAAAGCAGATGGTATTGTAGCAGGATTTGACTTGGACTTAAAAAGACAGCAAATAATAGGACAGCTTAACAATCCTAATCATACTATTAATTTTTACCATTCGAAATTTGATGCTCAAAAATCTATCAATAGAATTACTGATAATATATATGAAAATAAAACACCTTACAGCGAGACTGTATATTTGAGAATTGTCAGTACACAAACAGGATGTGTCAATACTGACTATTATTTCAACCTCATCGTTCAAAAATCACCTTATTTTGAAATTGAAAATGTACAATATGTATGTACTGACAATGCATTGGGACTTGAAATGAACACCAAATTAAATCCTGACTTGTATCATTTTGAGTGGACAGCCCAAAATGGAGAAATATTGAGTAATGATGCTGTGTTTACAACAACATACGGTGGCTTTTTCACCGTAACATCATTTAATAAAAACCCTCCCTTTTGTTCTTATTCTCAAACGGTGGAAGTCATTGAATCCAATATGGCAAAAATCACACACATACAAGTAAACGACGGAGATGAACTGAATTCGATTGAAGTAAGTGTCACTGGAAAAGGAAAATATGAATACCAATTAGACAGTAGAGATTTTTCAGAATCTCCCATTTTTAATAATGTGCTTCCAGGAATTCATTCTGTGACAGTCAATGATAAAAGAGGCTGTGGTACAACCTTTAAAGATGAAATAATAGTCTTAGAAGTTCCTAAATATTTCAGCCCTGAACAAGGTGGAAAAAATACGGTATGGAAAATAGATTTAGGACAATTACAAGGCGTTGATTTTGAGAGAGCAATTATTACCATACTAGACAGAACTGGAACTGTTCTAAAGATATTAAATCCTTTGTCCTCTGATATAGACCTCAATAGTTGGGATGGAAAATTAAATGGAAAAACAATGTTACAAACAGACTACTGGTACAGCATAGAACTCATCAATTCTTATGGAGAACCTACCATTAAAACAGGACATTTTAGTTTATTGAAATAAAAAAAGAGGAAACAGCTAGTTTCCTCTTTTAATTTTAACAATAGAAATAGTATCATGTTTTCATGGGAACAACACTATTTTTTCCTTCGTTAACACGTACCTCCAATGTTCCAATTACAGAAATTTTAAAAACTACTGCATTTACATCAGGCATGTTATTTGGTAATTCAATATGAAGTCCTTTCGAATCTCGTTTAAATTTACGTTTACCATTTCCTAATAACTCAACACTTTCAATTTTATTTTTATCCGATATTGACTGACCCTTATGTAAAGTTTCTATAGTCAGTGAAGTGCCTTGAGGAACTCCCAAAACAATAGCATACAGCACATTGTCTTTGGTAGTGTAACGTATATCTGTTGCATCAAAAATTGAGGTATCAGGTTGAATAGCTCTTGAATCTCTTCCAGATTCAGGATTTTTTTGTGTATAAAATAAATTTTCTAAATGTCCTTCACCAATAATTTTCCATGGGTGTGTTCCATAGATTGCCTCACCATACTTCCCTAACCAATCTCCTACACCTAACAATAAATCTATTTGTCCTTGATCAAGCGTACCATCAGATTTTGGATTGATTGAAAGCAATAGACCTCCATTTCTTGCCACTAAATCTGCCAAACGAACAATAACATGACGCGCTGTTTTGTATTGGATATTTTTATCCCATTGCCAATCACACCAACCCACAGAAGAAGGGGTATCATCTTCCCAAGGCCAGTCTACATATGATGGACGTGCATAACCATTTTCATAACTATAAACACCAAAATTAGTTCCAAAATTACCTTTGTTATGTACAGAAACTTCTGTATTATTTTTAAGTGCATTGTTAAAATGTCTCGCCAATATTTTTTCCGTATCATAGGCACCTCCTCCACCATCGAACCAAAGTACATCAGGAGTATATTTATCTAAAAACTCCAAAGTCAAATCCAATCTATTTTTTGTAAATCGTTCTTGGCTTCCTGTAAACCAATAATAATTGTCATTTTTAGGATCTAATAAATCTACATTTTTATACAAAGGGTCCTTTTTCAACTTTTTAATCAAACCTTGGTAATGCTTGTAAGTTCTCCCATGATGAAAAGAAGCAATGGTCTTCATACCTCTTTTCCGTATTTCAGTCACTAATTCTCCATATAGATCTCGCTTAGGGCCTAATTTACCTGCACAAAAATCAGTATATTCACTATCCCACATACAGAAACCGTCATGGTGTACTGCACAAATACCAGCGTATTTTGCACCAGATTTTTGCAAAAGTTCGGCCCAATATACAGGATCCCATTTTTCAGCTTTGAAATCTTTTGCTAGATCTTTATAACCATTTCCTTCTGCTATTTTACCATATTTCTCTTCAAACATTTGTCGCTGTTCCTGCTTGGGATTTGTATTGTATACCCCTTTGTAAGCAGTAATATAGTAGTTACCCCAATTTCTTTTTTTATAATCCCAGGCTCCCATTTGAGAATACATTCCCCAATGACCATAAACTCCAAATTTAGCATCTTCAGCCCACTTTGGAATTTTATGTTGTTTTAAAGATCCCCATACAGGTTCATAAGGCTGTTTAGGATCAGTTCTTTTGTGTTTTTGAATCTCAATTTCAAGTGCAGCTTGTTCTTTTTCTAATTTTTTTTGCTGCATATAACTTCGCCATTTTACATAAGTATTTTTACCTAAAATCGCAATAATTTGCTTTTCTTTAGCTGCGCTAAAATCTTTTTTAAGGTACTTCCAATCTTTGGACTCGCGGTTTTTTTTTGCGAATACCCCATAAGCCTTTCTACTTTCTTTTTCAAAAGCAGTCAATTCAGTTACTTTTGATTTGGACACCCCCAATACTTCGAGCAGTTCTTTTTCTAAAAGTAAAGCATCCGTTGAAGTTTGAGCCCTTGCGCCTAGCACCAAAAAAAATAGGACAATGCAAATAATATTTTTCATCTCTAAAGTGGTTTAAAATTCAGTGAGTGCAAATTACAAGCATAAATGTGGTCCACATAGACAAAAGATTACAAATAATTAGTCTATATATACCATTTGAAAAATATTTAAGTATAAAGCAAAAAAAAAGTCAGGATTTAACCTGACTTTGTTCTAATGATATTAAAATATGCTTAAAGTACTGCATCAATTTTAGCAGCATAGGTAGCTTTAGGTGCAACACCTACTTGCTTGTCTACAACTTCACCATTTTTAAACAACAAAACAGTAGGGATATTTCTCACACCGTATTTTGCAGCAAACTCTTGGTTATTATCTACATCTACTTTTCCGACAACAGCTTTACCTTCGTAGTCACTACTTATGTCTTCAATAATAGGTCCAACCATTCTACAAGGTCCACACCAAGTTGCCCAAAAGTCAACCAATACTGGTTTGTCAGACTTTAATACTACTTCGTCAAATGTTGCATCTGTAATTTCTAATGCCATATCTATTTTATTTTTAGGGTTCTAATTTATTAACTGTGGTACAAATGTACTTAAATAATGGACTCAAATCACATCGTACAAATCACTTTTTATAATACGTGTATTGATTTTTCTTATACTAAAATTTGAAGTATAATTTTAAAATACTTCACGTGCTATTTTTACGATATTATCCGATTTTCCCATCGAGTAATAATGTACTGTTGGTACACCAGCTGCCATCAATTCCTTGCTCTGCGCAATGGCCCATTCGATTCCAACTTGTCTTACGGCAGCCTTGTCATTTTTACAATCCAACACTGCTTTTTCCAAAGCATAAGGAAGGTCTAAACTAAATACCTTGGGCAATACCTGTAAATGGCGTTCGACAGCGATAGGTTTGATTCCTGGAATGATAGGAACTGTAATTCCTATATCTTTTGCTGCTGCAACAAATTCAAAATATTTTTTATTGTCAAAAAACATCTGTGTTACAACATAGTCTGCTCCCGCGGCTACTTTTTCCTTCAAACGTCTCAAGTCAGATTCCAAACTTGGAGATTCAAAATGTTTTTCAGGATATCCTGCAACACCAATACAAAAATTAGGTGTGTAAGGAGTATCTATGGTATCGTGTAAAAACTTTCCTTTATTGAGTGACTTGATTTGTTTGACCAAATCTACAGCATAATTGTTTCCTCCTTCTACCGGAATAAATTGACTTTCGTGTTTCATTGCATCCCCACGTAAAGCCACGACATTGTCAATTCCCAAATAATGTAAATCTACCAATACATATTCTGTTTCTTCACGGGTAAATCCTCCACACAATACGTGCGGTACAGGATCTACATCGTATTTGTACTTTAGTGAAGCACAAATACCAACCGTTCCTGGACGCATTCTAGTTATTTTTCGCTCTAACAATCCATTGCCTTTGTCAAGATATACAAATTCCTCTCTAGAAGTAGTTACGTCTATAAAAGGAGGTTTGAATTCCATCAATGGATCTATGTTGTCATAGAGTTTTTGAATGTTTTGTCCTTTTACAGGTGGTACTATTTCAAAAGAAAACAAGGATGTACCATTGGCTTTCTTAATGTGATCTGTTACTTTCATTGCTTTGGTTTGTCTATAATTTCAACTTTTATAAAAAAAAAGTCTTTACACATGCGAATGTATGCTTTTTAGATGGCTCTTAAAAAAATAAAATAAGTTTACGATTCATTAAGGTTGGGTGCCAGCCATCGTTCTGCATCTGCATTGGACATGCCTCTCCTGACTGCAAAATCATGAACTTGCTCTTTGGTTATTTTACCCAAGCCAAAATACCTCGATTTTGGGTGAGAAAAATACATCCCAGAAACAGAAGCCGTTGGCCACATTGCCAAACTATCCGTCAAAGTTACCCCTATATTTTCTTCTACGTTTAACAAACGCCAAAGCGTCGTTTTTTCTGTGTGATCGGGACAAGCAGGATAGCCCGGAGCAGGACGGATTCCTTGGTATTCTTCTCGTATCAAATCTTCGTTTGATAAATTTTCATCACTGGCATAGCCCCAAAATTCTTTTCGAATTTTATCGTGAAGGTATTCTGCAAATGCTTCTGCAAAACGATCTCCCAAGGCTTTGACCATGATACTGTTATAATCGTCTAAATCTTCTTTGTATTGTTCTGCAATTTCTTCTACTCCAAAACCTGTAGTAACACAAAACCCGCCAATATAATCTTCAAGGCCCGTTTCCTTTGGTGCTACAAAATCTGCTAAGGCTATATTTGGTTTTTTTGTTCCTTTCTTTCCTTGTTGTCGCAGCGTCAAAAGCGTTTCAAGTACTTCGGTACGTGATTCATCCGTATACACCTCAATATCGTCTGCATTGTCAATACTATTGGCAGGAAAAAGACCGTATACAGCCTTAGCTGTAAACCACTTTTCCTCCAATACTCTTTCTAGCATTGCTGTTGCATCTTGAAACAAATCAGTAGCTTGGGTTCCTACAATTTCATCTGTTAGGATAGCAGGATACTTACCGTGCAATTCCCAAGATTGGAAAAAAGGAGTCCAATCCAAATAAGGAACTAATTCTCTTAAATCTAAATTTTCAATCACATGTATTCCTGTCTTTTTAGGAGCATACATGTCTTTTTTGTCCCAGTCAATGGCAAATTTATTAGCTCTAGCTTCTGCCAATGGCAAATATACCTTTTGACGCGCACGGTTCAAAAACCCATCACGTAGCTTAGTGTATTCTGCGCGTGTCTTTTCTAAAAACTCGCCTTTAGCTTCCTTATTTAACAAAGTACTCACTACTGGTACGGAACGAGAAGCATCCAATACATGGATGACACCGTGCTCGTATTTTTCAGCTATTTTAACGGCAGTATGCGCTCTAGAAGTGGTCGCTCCTCCTATCAATAATGGTACTGTAAATTCCAACCGTTGCATCTCTTTGGCAACGTGTACCATCTCATCCAAAGAAGGGGTAATCAGTCCACTCAAACCAATCACATCTACCTGATGTTTTTTTGCTTCTTCTAATATCTTTTCTGGAGCTACCATCACACCTAAATCTACAATTTCGTAGTTGTTACAGGCCAATACAACGGATACAATATTTTTACCAATATCGTGAACATCTCCTTTTACCGTTGCTAGTAATACTTTTCCTTGGGCTTGCGATGCTCCGTCTTTTTCAGCTTCTATAAAGGGCATCAAATAGGCTACAGCTTTCTTCATTACACGGGCCGATTTTACTACCTGGGGCAAAAACATCTTTCCTTCCCCAAACAAATCTCCCACAACACTCATTCCAGCCATCAAATTCCCTTCAATAACTTCCAATGGTTTCGAGGCAAGTAAACGCGCCTCTTCAACATCTTCAATAATATAGGTATCGAGTCCTTTCACCAAAGCGTGTGTAATACGCTCTTGTAATGCGCCTTCACGCCACTCTAAATTCTGTACTTGCGTCTTTGCCGTACCTTTTACAGTTTCTGCAAAATCCAACAATCGCTCTGTAGCATCGTCTCTTCTATCTAGGATAACATCTTCAACATGTTCCAATAAATCTTTAGGAATATCGTCGTAAACCTCCAACATGGCAGGGTTTACAATTCCCATGTTCATTCCTTTTTGAATGGCATAGTACAAAAACACCGAATGCATGGCCTCGCGGACCGTATTGTTTCCTCTAAAAGAAAAAGAAACATTACTCACCCCTCCACTTACACTGACATTTTCAAGGTTAGTTCGTACCCAATGGGTCGCTTCTATAAAATCAATGGCATTTTTACGGTGCTCTTCCATTCCCGTAGCAACTGGGAAAATATTTAAATCAAAAATGATGTCTTCCGATGGGAAGTCCAACTCATGTACCATGATGTCGTAGGAGCGCTTGGCAATACGACAACGGCTATCGTAGTCATCTGCTTGTCCTACTTCATCAAAAGCCATAACAATTACAGCAGCTCCATAGCGTTTTAATAATTTCACATGGTGTCGAAAGGCATCTTCTCCTTCTTTTAAAGAAATAGAGTTCACCACACATTTTCCTTGTACCACACGCAAACCTGCTTCAATGATATCCCATTTAGAACTGTCAATCATGATGGGAACTCTAGAGATATCTGGTTCGGCCATGATTAAATTCAAGAAGCGCACCATGGCCTCTTTTCCATCAATCATACCGTCATCCATATTGATATCGATGATCTGAGCACCTCCTTCAACCTGATCTCGCGCAATGGCCAAAGCCTCTTCGTACTTTTCTTCTTTTACCAAGCGCAAAAACTTACGAGAACCAGCTACGTTGGTCCTTTCTCCTACATTTATAAAGTTCATATTTGGACTCAAAACCAAAGGTTCTAATCCTGATAACTTCATGTATTTTGTTTGCTTGATCGTCTGCATCTTCTTAATGAATTGTCTTGTATACTATATGATAGTATATACTATTTTTTAATTATTGTTGGAGTACAATTAGTCTTCTTAAATTTTCCTCGGTGTGAATGTCGCTGCTACCTCTGCGATTGCTTGAATATGACCCGGGTCTGTTCCGCAACAACCACCTACAATATTCACCAAGTTCTTTTCCATATATCCTTTTATTTGGGCTGCCATTTGTTCTGGTGTTTCATCATATTCACCAAAAGCATTGGGCAATCCTGCATTGGGGTGCGCAGACACTCCAAAAGATGTATTTTTAGCGATGGCTTCCAAATGAGGTACCAAGGCATCTGCTCCCAAGGCACAGTTCAAGCCCACTGTCAATAAGGGTACGTGAGAAACTGAAATCAAAAACGCTTCTGCAGTTTGTCCCGAGAGTGTTCGACCACTCGCATCCGTAATTGTACCGCTCAACATGACAGGAATATCAATACCTCTTTCATCTTTGACTTCTTCAATGGCAAACAAAGCTGCCTTGGCATTTAGCGTGTCAAAAACCGTTTCAACCAACAAGATATCTGATCCCCCATCCATAAGTGCTTCAGCTTGTTGTTTGTAAGCAATACGCAATTCATCAAAGCTAATGGCTCTGAATCCAGGGTCATTCACATCAGGAGACATAGATCCTGTTTTGTTTGTAGGTCCCATAGACCCGGCTACAAATCTTGGCTTTTCAGGGTTTTCTTTGGTAAATTCCTCCGCAACCTCCTTGGCTATTTTAGCAGATTCATAATTCAACTGATAGACACAATCCTCCATCTCATAATCCGCCATGGCAATGGTTGTACCTGAAAAGGTATTCGTCTCCACAATATCTGCTCCTGCAGCAAAATATTTTCGGTGTACTTCTTTGATCGCTTCTGGCTGCGTAATAGAAAGCATATCATTGTTTCCTTTGACAGAAAGTTTCCAATCTTTGAACTGCTCACCTCGAAAATCTTCTTCTGTAAATTTATAGGCTTGCAACATGGTTCCCATAGCTCCATCGAGTATCAAAATACGTTCTTTTAATATTTCTCTAATATTGTATTTCATGTAAACGGCTTTTTGGCGACTGAATTAAGCATTCACTATCAGTTATTTATAAAAAAAAGAGGATAAAAACTCCTATTAATTACTCCTTTTAAATCCAGGCAAATATACGTTAATTACTACGAATAACAGGTCTAAAAACACCTTTTACTTAACAAATGTATACTATAGCTAAGGTATACAGAATTCTAGGTAGGAAAAATTATTTATCTGTTAATGAATTAAGGTTTTACGAGGTTTTTTAGTAAATTACAACGGTATATAACTCTAATCTTTTCAAAAAAAATGCAGCATAAAACGCTCTATTTCTTATTTGTTCTTGTATCACTTTGTGCTTGTAACTCCAGTAAAGTTCGAAACTCCTATTCTAAAACTAGAGTTCCTAGTGATTTACCTGAGCTTAAAACAAACCAAAATTGGACTAAAATAGCTTTAGAATTACCCAAAGAAAGTAATGAAGTTACCTTAGAGATATGGGGAGAAAAAACAATAAAAGTAGATTGTAACAAGCATAAATTAGGTGGTTCGTTTGTACAACAAAAATCAAAAAAAAATGTGTATTATCGTTTTTCAGGGAATGGAAACTTATTGAGTACTCGAATGGGCTGTCTGTATCAAAAAAAGACAATAGAGACTATTCAGTCTTCAAAAGAAACCGTTGTATACACTAGAAAAAAATCGCTTTATGTTTTGCATGATATAAACATCAATATCAAATACCAAATTGTCAAAAACTAAGTTGCTACTTCAAGATAAAAACTAGCTTGAATACAAAGCTTATATATAACTCTTTCGAAATAAAGAGCACACAACTCTAACAACCTATTTTTAGATTCAACCATGCTATTACTACTCATTTACTTATTTCTTGCCTTGAGCATTTCCTTTGTCTGTTCTATATTGGAAGCAGTCTTATTGTCTACACCTATATCTTATGTCATGGTAGAGGAAAAAAACGGCAAAAAATGGGCAACAAAATTTATCTCTTATAAAAACAATATTGACAAACCATTATCTGCAATTTTATCACTGAACACTGTAGCACATACCATTGGTGCTGCTGGAGTTGGTGCGCAAGCAACGCTTGTATTTGGACAAGCTGCTTTTGGCATCGTATCCGCTGTTTTGACCTTGTTGATCTTGGTGATTACAGAAATTATTCCAAAAACATTGGGAGCTAAATATGCCAAAAACTTCGCAAAAACATCCCTTTTGATCATCGATGCTATGGTATTTATCAGTTATCCTTTAGTACTGATGTCTTCTGTGATTACCTCCTTGATAACCTCTAAAAAAGAAGAAAAATCCACGAGTCGAGAAGAAATATCTGCAATAGCTAGTATGGGGGCTGCAGAGGGTTTGTTCAATGACAGTGAACATCGTATCATTCAAAACCTCTTAAAGTTGCGCAATATCAAAGCCAAAGAAATCATGACGCCTAGAACCGTTGTGGCTATGGCGGATGAAAACCTTCCTATTACTGACTTTTTGACGAACAAAGAATACCAGAAATTTTCTAGAATTCCTCTATATACAGACAGAGAAGAAAATACCACAGGGTATGTATTGCGTCAAGAAATCTTTGAAAAATTGGCAGAGGACCAAGACGATTTGTTGTTAAAGAACCTTAAAAGACCTATTTGTGTAGTTCCTAATAGTATCGAACTATTTACAGCTTGGGCAAAACTACTCGAACAAAAAGAGCATATAGCCCTTATTGTTGACGAATATGGCGGATTGGATGGTTTGGTCACCTTAGAAGACATCATCGAAACTCTCTTGGGACTTGAGATTACGGATGAAACAGACACCGTTATAGACATGCAAAAATTTGCCAAAGAAAGATGGGAACGCAAGCAACATAAAAAATAAAAATACTTAATAACACAGTGAGGACTTGGATTTACCTTTGTCTTATCAACAAGAAAACAGTTCTAAACTAGAATTCTCTTACAGGTCTTATATGTCTTGTAAATTGTTTGCTCAACGTGCCAATTTCACCAGTATTAAAATAAAAATTTTTTGCATTAATACTACCAATTTTAGTTGAACTCCAATAAACGTGATCAGTTTCGAAGTCTCCCATATCGTTTACATGTAACACATTGTACAAATTACTCAGATCATCTATTGTTGGCAAATACCAATCGCTGTAGCCACTGTCTACAAGATTATTACAATAATTATTTCCATTACTCCATTTTAATCTTTCGTCAGCATCCTCTGCAGCACATACTTTTCCATGATGTTCATCCAAAGGATCTACCCAAAAAACAATACCTCCATATCGATATTCTCCAACTTGTGGTGCAGGTAAACTTCTCATCATAGTGGGTGGTACATCTGATCCTGGTGTATTAGTCCAAATAGGCGCACCATCCATAAATATTAAAGTTGAATAATCTTCTGTAGGAGGAGTAATAACAACCCAACTAGAACCATCCCAATAAGTCAACGTCCCTATTTCAGTGGTTGTTGGCAATCCTACTTTTGCTGTATTGGCTACCACATCTGTATTGGCTGAAACCAATGCGTCTG
>JBELHA010000051.1:6761-15920 GCA_042091695.1 Flavicella sp. | reverse complement strand
ATTTGTAAATAATGTAGCACAAATGAACGTCTCATTGACCATCGATAGAATTAGAAAAGAAAGTCCTGTACTTGCTGAAATGGAAGCAGAAGGTGCTATAAAAATTGTTGGAGCTATGTACGATGTAGCCTCTGGTGCCGTTCACTTTTAATATCATGAACAAAACAAGCCTAAAAGATGCTATTTTTCATAGCATCTTTTTTTTTGATGAACAAAAAGATGCACCTAATATATGTTTTCAATTTTGTAAATTTGAAAGATGAATTTTTTAGCACATTTATACCTCTCCAACAACGAACCACAAAGACAGATAGGTAATTTTATTGCAGATGCAATCAAAGGAAAAAAATACACACACCTACCATTAGAAATACAAAAGGGTATTCTTCACCATAGAGCGATAGACACCTATACCGACACACATCCAATTGTAAAGTTAAGCAAAAGACGATTGCACAGTAGGTATGGACATTATAAAGGTGTCATTATCGACATCATCTACGATCACTTTTTAGCAAAAAACTGGGTTGAATACTCTGAAACACCTCTCGATGTGTTTTCTAAAAACTGCTATAAACTCTTGGACGATAACTTTGACATACTTCCAGAAAGAACCCAATACCTATTACCCTTTATGACCCAACAAAATTGGCTCTATCACTACAGCAGTATTGAAGGTATCTCAAAGATTTTATGGGGTATGAACAAACGCACACAGGGGAAATCTCAAATGGACCTTTCAAAAAATGACCTAGTAGAACACTATGCTGAATTTGAGGATGATTTCAATTGCTTCTTTGATGAATTAAGGACATTCTCCAATGAGTATCTAAAAAAGAACAAGCAGTAGTTTTGAAATATAACTTAGATTTCTACTATTTGAAATATTTTAATTATTATTGTTTAAAATAAAACGGCATGAAAAACCTTAAAACCCTTGTTTTTATTTTCTTAGTAAGCTCTATAAGTGCTACTGCGAAAAGTGACAAATACCGCTTGACTTTAAGAAACAATCCCGCCACATCGATCGTTGTTTGCTGGAATCAAATCTCAGGTGAAAACCCTCAAGTATATTACACAACTAACGCAGAGGCAAACACCACTAAAGCATATGAATTTCAAAAAAAACCAGATAGAATTGTCCCCTACAAAGGCATGAACAATCATTTTGCTAGACTTGAAAATTTACAGGCTAGTACAAACTACTATTTCATCATTGTAGATAGTGAAGGAAGTAGCCAACGTTTTTGGTTTCGTACAGCTGCAGATGACAATCGAAAGATATCGTTTGTAGCAGGTGGCGACTCTAGAAACAATAGAAAACCTAGACAGCAAGCGAACCTATTGGTTTCAAAATTAAAACCAGATGCCGTTTTGTTTGGAGGTGATATGACGGCAAGAGATACAGACACACAATGGAAGTTATGGTTTGACGATTGGCAATTGACCATTGCAAAAGACGGAAAAATAACACCTATCATTACCGCACGTGGCAATCACGAACAATCTAACACTTCAATTTACAACCTTTTCGACACCCCTTCTGATAAAATCTATTATGCAATTACCTTTGGTAAAAACTTGATTCGTACGTATACCTTAAATACCGAGATTTCGATCGAGGGAGACCAGACAGATTGGTTAAAAAAAGACTTAAAAAAACACTCCAAAACACTTTGGAAAACCGCCCAATACCACAAACCTATGCGTCCGCATGTTGCTCGTAAAAAAGAAGGATACATACACTACGCTCAATGGGCAAAATTATTTCACAAAAAAAAAGTACGCCTTGTTGTTGAATGCGATGCACATACCGTAAAAACAACATGGCCCTTAAAACCTAAAAATTCTTCATCTGCCGAGGAAGGGTTTGTAAGAGATGACAAAAAAGGAACCGTATATGTAGGTGAAGGTTGCTGGGGAGCTCCATTACGAAATGCAGACGATGCCAAAACATGGACGAGAGATTCCGGAAAATTCAACCAAGTAAAATGGATTTTTGTGGATTCAAAAAAAATAGAATGTAGAACAATCCAACTTGAAAACGTTCAGGAAATAAATGAAGTATCGAATGATGCACGTTTTGAAATCCCTCAAAACCTACAAATATGGACCCCTAAAAACGGGGCTGTAGTAACTCTTAAAAGATAATTATTTTATGAATTCAAAAATAATAGCTAACGGTATTATCAGAGCTTTGCTCATCATCGGTACTAGCTTGCTGGCCCTTTGGTTTTTATACACCATCAAATCTGTATTGATTTATTTCTTTATCGCAGCAGTATTGAGTTTGATTGCCAGGCCAATTGTTCTTTTTTTAAAAAACAAAGCAAAATTTCCCAATGCGTTGGCAGTTGTCTTTTCCATGTTCTTTTTTGTGTTAATTGTCACAGGGCTTGTCAGCATGTTTGTTCCCCTTATTTTAAAACAAAGCGAAAATCTAGCCTTGCTCAATACAGAAAAGTTTAAAAACAACATCGAAACAATATTTGTACAACTCAACAATTATTTTTTGAGCCAAGACATCAATATTTTAGAGGAATTAAAGAGTTTAGACCTGTTATCGAATCTAAAAAATATCCCAAATATATTTAGTGCGATTCTAGGTGGTATTGGCTCTTTTACCATGGGACTCTTTTCGGTGTTATTTATTTCATTTTTTCTTATCAAAGATGCACATATATTAAATAAAGCATTTTTTGCCTTGATTCCAAAGTCAAGAGAAAATCAGATTGAGAAATCTGTTTTGGCTATAAAAGAACTACTCTCACGATATTTTATTGGTTTGATCGTTCAGATCACGATACTCTTTGTTATTTATTCGGTAGTACTCTTGATTTTTGGTATTGAAAACTCGGTGGTGATTGCTTTTATATGCGCTTTACTGAACTTAATTCCTTTTATTGGTCCTCTATTTGGAGGATTATTGATGTTGGTATTGACCATGACAGAAAATTTAGGGTTGAACTTTCAACAAGAAATACTCCCAACCACAATGTATGTAATGATTGGATACCTCTTTGCGCAACTGGTAGATAATTTTGCAAGCCAGCCCATTATATTTTCAAAAAGTGTCAAATCACACCCATTAGAAATCTTTTTGGTCATTATCATTGGTGGACTGTTGACTGGAGTTGTTGGAATGATTTTTGCTGTTCCAGCCTATACTGCTATAAAAGTAATCCTCAAACAATTTTTCTCTAAAAACTATATTGTAAAGTCGTTGACAAAAGATTTATAAACAATACTCTAAAACATCCGAGTGAATTCAAAACTACTAAATGCTACATCACAAAAATTTATCTCAGAAAACCTGAATAAAAACCTAGACAAAGTCATCCTAAAAGGAAGTCCATTTGAAGGTATTTCTATTCAAGAGCTTGCACAACAGATCGCTGGAAAAAAAACTACGCAAAAAAAACTACCACTGTGGGCAAATAACAATGCTATATACTTTCCACCGAAAATAAACCTAGAACAATGTTCTTCTGCGCAAACAGCAGACTATAAGTCAAAACTACTCAAGGGAAATAGTATTATTGATTTGACAGGAGGTTTTGGAGTCGACTGTTCTTATTTTGCAAGAAAAATAAACGAAGTCATTCACTGTGAACTAGACAAAAACCTCTCTCAGATAGCAGTTCACAATGCCAAAACCTTAGGCATAGACAACCTACAATCTTACCCGGGAGACAGTCTTGAAACACTAAAAAAATTAGATAGAAAGTTCGATTGGATCTACATAGACCCCTCTCGAAGAAATGAACACAAAGGAAAGGTTTTTTTGTTGGAAGACTGCCTTCCAAATGTACCTCAAAATTTAGATTTTTTATTCCGTTACACCGATAATATACTACTTAAAAACTCTCCTATCCTTGATATCAGCAGTACAATCAATGAATTAAAATTCACCAAAGAAATCCATGTAATAGCTG
The DNA here is from genome assembly GCA_042091695.1 of Flavicella sp. GTDB lineage: Bacteria > Bacteroidota > Bacteroidia > Flavobacteriales > Flavobacteriaceae > Flavicella. The sequence goes on along the minus strand of JBELHA010000051.1, from coordinate 11,985 downwards.
TTGCCAACGAAGTAAAAGAACTGCTATTTGTATTAGAAAAAAATTACGAAGGTAGTATCTCTGTTATCACCTGCAATCATACCAAAACTGAACAACAGGTATTTAATTTTGAATGGGGTTCGGTTGCAAATGCCTCTTACAGCGATGTACAAAAATATGGCTACGAACCCAATACAGCGATTCTAAAATCTGGTGGATTCCAACAACTTGCAACATCCTTAGGAATTGCTAAACTCCACCAACATTCACACCTCTACACTTCAGAAGTATTGCGAAAAGACTTTCCAGGTAGAAAATTTATTGTAGAACACACCATTTCTTACGACAAAAAGAAAATATGGCAATTGTTACCCGCAAAAAAAGCAAACATCAGTGTTCGTAATTTTCCTGAAACTGTGGCACAAATTCGCAAAAAGACCAAAATTAAGGACGGAGGTGACCACTATTTATTTTTCACAACAAACCATCTCAACAAACGAGTCGTACTTATTTGCCGCAAAGCCTAGTGAGGTTAACACATAAATACAATAAAAAAGTAGCATTCCTAGTAGAAAAGACAAGGTATCAACTAATAAATCCTAGAAAATAGTAGTAAATTTGAACAATACTACAAATATGGATATGAACAAACCAACGAAAACATCTCAAGAGTCTTCTGTAACCTTAGCAGAACTAATGCTCCCATCACATTCGAATTTTAGCGGTAAAATTCACGGAGGCTATATTCTAAATTTGATGGATCAAATCGCATTTGCTTGTGCGTCCAAATATTCTGGAAAATATTGTGTTACTGCATCTATAAACACAGTTGATTTTTTGAATCCAATTGAAGTTGGAGAATTGGTTACCCTCAAAGCAAGGGTCAATTATGTTGGAAGGACCTCAATGACTGTCGGTATTCGTGTTACCTCAGAAAACATTCAAACTGGAGTGCAAAAACATTGCAATTCCTCCTATTTTCTGATGGTTGCAAAAAATGATGATGGTAGCAATGCAGAAGTGCCAAAGTTAAAAATCCAAACCAAAGAAGGGGTACGACGCTTTATTCGTTCATTGAATCGTTTGGAAATGAAAAAGAAGCGTAAACAAGATTTTCATAAAAATGAATTCTCTTATGAGACCTATAAAGATGAAATAAAGAAACACAATGTAATCATTGAACTGAACGATTAGTAAACAACTCAAATTTGTTGCTATCAAATATCTACATGTTATGCAAGTATCTGTTTATAACAGCTTAAAAATAAACAATGGCTCTTCTTCAGAAATTGAAGACAGTCTTGTCGTAGAAGCTCCTATTGAAATCATTGTCAATTCAGAACCTTTTGCGATGGTGATGAGAACTCCTGGAAACGATATTGAACTGTTAAGAGGTTTACTGTTTGCAGAAGATGTCTACAAAGGAAAAGAAGCATTGCAGGTAGTCTCTTGTGAAACAGAAGACAATGGATTTTCAAAAATACAACTCGCAATTCCCGCTGACAAATTAGGAAAAGGATATCTGAACAAACGTAGTTTACTCTCTGTATCGGCATGTGGTATTTGTGGTAAAAAAGAATTAAATCCTCCTAAAAAATCAAAAAACAACTCACAAAAAGACGAGAGAAAAACATTTTTTTTTGAGCTTACTAAAGTAGCAGAGCTTTTTAAAATTATGCGCGCCTCTCAGCACACCTTTGAACTGACAGGTGGTTCACACGCTGCTGCTATTTTTGATACTTCACATGAATTACTCAATTGCTTTGAAGATATTGGCAGGCACAATGCAGTGGATAAATGTATCGGTGATTTAATCGAAAAACAACAACTCAAAAATGGAAAAATCTTACTTGTAAGTGGACGAGTGTCTTACGAAATCATCAGCAAGGCTTTTTTGGCCAAAATACAAGTACTCGTTGCCGTATCTGCTTGTTCCTCTTTGGCAGTAGACTACGCCAAAGAATTTGGCATCTGTCTCATCGGTTTTTCGAGAGATAAAAAAGCAACCATCTATGCAAACCCATCTGTTGTAACCCTTTTAAAACAAAGTAATGGCAACTAAAAAAACTAACGCACAAGCACCCGATACTTTCACAGGCATAGAATTGACAAAACTACCTAGTTCAGCGGCTGGTAAAAAAGCAATCACTTCTAGCTTACAACACATTCAAAAAGAAGTAGGACTGATCAAAGGGATTGGGCTTTTATCTAAAATTAACCAAAAACAAGGTTTTGATTGTCCAGGGTGCGCTTGGCCAGATCCAGATGAAAAAAGAGCATTCTTAGCTGAATATTGTGAAAATGGGGCAAAAGCAATTGCAGAAGAAGCAACTAAAAACAGAGTATCTCCCCTATTTTTTGCTTCGTATAGTGTGGATGAATTAGCTGCTTTGTCCGATTATGAACTCGGTAAAAAAGGAAGAATTACCCACCCCATGCTCTTAAAAGAAGGAGCGACTCATTATGAAGAAACCACTTGGAAAAATGCGTTTGAGCTTATAGCTAAAAACTTAAATGCTTTGCCTTCTCCTGATGAGGCTGTATTCTACACCTCAGGAAGAACGAGTAACGAAGCAGCCTATCTATACCAATTATTTGTAAGACAGTACGGAACCAACAACCTACCTGATTGTTCTAATATGTGTCATGAATCTAGTGGTGCAGCTTTGACTGAGACTGTAGGTATTGGAAAAGGTTCTGTGACGCTTGATGACTTTGAACATGCTGAATTGGTGATTGTAATAGGACAAAATCCTGGTACAAATCATCCGAGAATGTTGTCGGCACTAGAAAAAACAAAAGAAAATGGAGGAAAGATTATCAGTATCAACCCCATCAAAGAAATTGGTTTGGTCAATTTTAAAAACCCTCAAAAACCAGCACATTTACTCGGGGGAAGTTCGGTATTGACCGACCTATACCTGCAAGTAAAAATAAATGCAGATGTCGCCTTACTAAAAGCAATCATGCTGTTATTACTTGCAAAAGAAAAAGCTACACCAGGCACTGTTTTTGACCTAGAATTTATCAAAGAAAAAACACTCGGGTACGAGAAACTATTAGAAGATTTAGAACAACAAGACTTAGGGTCTTTGATCAAAGCTACCGGTGTCGACAAGGCGCAAATTGAAGCGGCTGTTGAAATCATTGCAAACCGTAAGAAAATTATTGTCTGCTGGGCCATGGGCTTGACTCAACATAAAAACGGAGTAGATAACATTCGAGAAGTAGTCAATCTACTCTTATTAAAAGGGAGTATCGGTAAAAAAGGAGCAGGTACTTGTCCTGTTCGGGGACATTCCAATGTTCAAGGAGATAGAACCATGGGTATTTATGAAAAACCTGCAGCAGCATTTTTAAAAAACATCGAAAAGGAATTTGATTTCACAGCTCCAAAAGCGCACGGATATGATGTCGTTGCAGCTATTGAAGCCATGCACGCCAAAAAAGCCAAAGTATTTATAGGTATGGGAGGAAATTTCATCTCTGCGACTCCAGATACAGAATTTACAGCAACAGCACTTAGAAACTGTGAACTCACCGTTCAGATATCTACCAAAATAAACCGTTCGCACTTGATTCATGGAAAGGAAGCATTGATACTTCCTTGTTTGGGTCGCTCAGAAGAGGATACTCAAGAAAGTGGCTTTCAATTTGTCACGGTTGAAAACTCTATGGGAGTTGTCTCAAAATCTTCAGGCCATTTAAAACCGCTCTCAGAAGAACTAAAAAGTGAAACGGCAATTGTGACAGGTATGGCACAAGCAACTTTACAGTATACTAAAGTGCCTTGGGCAGCATTTGAAAAAAACTACGACTTGATTCGAGATCGTATTCAAGCAACAATTCCTGGTTTTGACAATTTCAACGAAAGAATTAAAAGGGAAAGTTTTTATTTACCCAATCCAGCCAGAGAAAACAATTATACCAATACCCCAACCGGAAAAGCGAACTTTACAGTCAATGCCTGTTCTGATATCGTATTAGAAAAAGAGGAATTTGTGATGATGACCATCAGAACACACGACCAATACAACACAACAATATATGGATTAGACGATAGGTACAGAGGAGTCTTAAACGAGCGAAGGGTTTTATTTATGAATCCTGACGATATGGAAGCAATGGACTTGAAAGAAAAAGACGTGGTTGATCTCACAAGTCACTTTAAAGGTGTGATAAGAACTGCCTCTAAATTTTTAGTGATACCTTATGATATTCCATCCCGATGTACTGCAAGCTACTTCCCAGAAACCAACGTATTGGTACCGATAGACAGTACCGCAAAAATAAGCAATACACCGACTTCAAAAACAATTGTAATACGTATCCATAAAATATAAGCCTCACCTATGTCTAAAAAAAATGCCTTTATCCTCTTGCAATTCATTGTGGTTTTATGGGGGTTTACTGCTATACTCGGCGCTCTTATAACCTACGATTCTGTACCATTGGTATGGCTTCGTTTGTTATTGGTAAACATAAGTTTGGGCTTGTATCTTCTCTTGAGTAAGCAAAAACTAAAACTCACAAAAAAACTATTTTGGCAATTGTTGGGAGTAGGTTTTATCGTTGGAATTCATTGGTTATTTTTTTATGGAGGTATTAAAATAAGCAATATTTCGGTGACGCTGATTGCTTTTTCTTCGGGTACGTTATTTACGGCACTGATTGAACCTTTGTTTTACAAAAGAAAAATAAATGGGAGTGAAATCATCATTGGATTGGCAATTTGCTGCTGTATCTCCTCCATCGCTATGAGCGATTTAGACAATGTAAAAAACCCTATACTAGGAGTGTTGTTTGGTGCAATGGCAGCCTTGACTGCTGCAATGTTTTCAACATTTAACGGAGTACTTATCAAGAAGTCCAATACTTTTACAATCACCTTTATTCAGCTGCTCTCTGCTTTTTTTTGGGTGAGCATAGCATTGTTTCTGTTTTTCGAAGTTCCAGAAAATTTATTGACCCCTTCCCAAAGTGATTTTTGGTACTTGATGGTGTTGTCTATTCTTTGTACAGCGGTACCCTTTATAATAGCAGTAGAAATCATGAAACAACTCACACCTTTTACCGTAAACTTATCTTTAAATATGGAAATAGTGTATGCTATTATTCTAGCCTATTTCATCTTTGGTCAAAAAGAAAAAATGTCGATAGAATTCTACCTCTCTTCCGGTTGTATCGTATTGTTGATTCTGTTGAATGAAATCATAAAAAAGAAAAAAGCAAAAAGGAAACAAAA
>JBELHA010000051.1:0-6661 GCA_042091695.1 Flavicella sp. | reverse complement strand
GAACTAAAAATTACAATAGTATTTTCCTCTAATCCCTTTTCTTTAAGCGCTTTTAAAACCTGTCCGATAACCCAATCTGTTTGGACCATAAAATCTCCGTACCCCCCCGCTTTGGAAGTCCCTATAAATTCTTCATTAGGAATGATTGGTGCATGCGGAGATGGCAAAGCCAAATACAAGAAAAAAGGGTTCTCATTCTGTCTTTCTTGTATCCATGAAACTGTTTTTTTTGTCAAGGTTGGTAATACATCATAGGGATTCCAATTTTTCACCATAGGACCCGGTCTAAACTCCCAACTGCCTTCTTTTGTTTTAAAAGGCATTTTTCTTGGATTTAAATCTTCAGTTGGCACTCTCAGAAAGCGGTCATTTTCAACCCAAGCATAGGGAGGGAAATTAATCGTTCCATCTCCAAAATAAGTATCAAAACCTCGGTCAAGAGGCCCTCCTTTGATAGGAACTGACCAATCGATATCGGAAACACCATATACTTTTATATCTTTTTTAGTCTTTCTTTTTACAATTCTTGAAGGCGGGTTTTTAAAAGTCCAATCCCAACCTAAATGCCACTTTCCAATACAAGCTGTAGTATAGCCTTTTTCTTGGAACATTTGTGGAAGCGTATAATCGCTGTCTTTAAACATAGGCTTGCCAAAAGAATTCACAATTTTATACGTTCGCCTCCAATGGAACATTCCTGTAAGTAGAGAAAAGCGACTTGGAGAGCAAATACCGGAAGAACTATGCGCATCTGAAAAACGCATTCCTTCAGCAGCTAGTTGGTCTAAATTTGGTGTAGGTATTTTAGAGGATGGATTTTGACAATTCAAATCACCATAGCCCATATCGTCTGCATAGATAATTACAATATTAGGCAAGTCAGTAGATTTTTTAACATCTAAGAAACTAAGTAAGATAAAAATAAGGCAAGTAAATATGGTAAAAAGCAATAACTTTTGTGTATTCATAAAAGAGCAAATTGATAATATACAAGCAACGAATTTAGTTAAAAATGATAGATATTATGCGTTTTGGTAGATAATTACCTTTTTTTGCAACATATCATATATTAATTAGCGCAGCTTGATACTAAATTTGTGTCATCTAAACAAAAACAACAATATTTTGAAAAACACACACATTATAATATTTCTAATTCTCAGTTGTTTCTTTATATCTTGTTCGGAAAGTAAAACTATCTCTGATGTAGAAAAAGAACAAGACACCGAAACTGAGACAGACACCGAAACTGAGACAGAAACTGAAACTGTTGCAAAAGTACCTATTACTGCTTTTTGGTGGAATGGTTCTTGGGACAACTATGATGGAGCTGCCTTACAATACATCGATGAGTTCATTATATTTGCCATTCCTCCTAACCCCGATACAGGAGCACTGTTAGAGTATAGCCATGATGAAGCAACAGGAGTTACTACGTATATCAAAGGAAAAACTCAACCTGGACTGACGACCACAATGGTAGATCAAATCGTAGAAGATGCCAATAAATATGGAACTAAACTTACCTTAGGTATCAATGGTATGGGTAGAAAAGACAAATATTTCAATGGGCTTGTAGACAATGGTCTTTCTGCTACATTTGCGGCCAACGTTCGTGATTTCTCTTTAAAATATGGTATTACCGCAGTGGATGTAGATTACGAACACCCAGATGACGACTACGATATTGCTAATTTAGCCACCTTGTTTACGGCCCTTAGAGATAGCTTACATCCTGCAGACATTCACATTACAGGTGCTTTTGGAGCTAGTAGAACAGGAACCAAACAGTTTTTAGTACAACACCACGAATTGTTAGATCAAATCAACATCATGGGTTACACCAATGACCTTGCAACCTATAAAAGTTTGATACAGTACCTTGTTGACAATGGAGTTCCTAAAAATAAAATTTTTGGAGGACATGCTTTTTATTACAAAGACAAAAAAGAGAATGTAAGTTTTAGTCATAAAAACTTGGTTGAGTACGTCGATAATATCAACGATCTGGACGTCGTAAACATCACCAATCCAAACGAGCCCTACCAAGAAGTGAGTCTTGTAAATAACAATAGCGACGCTACGTTTAGCAAAAAGGTCGACTTTATTAGAGACAATGGCTATGGAGGTATCATGATATATCAAATTGGGAATGACTTGCCCGTATCTGATCCTCGTTCAAAATTGGTTCATATGCATGCCATTACCAACCCTGACAATCTTTAAAAGAATTCTCAATGAAGAAAACCTTCCATTTTGGAAGGTTTTCTAATATTCATACATTTATTCAAAATAAACACGCATTAAAAACTCATTAAAATGCAATTCTGCACTACGTTGTGAGATTTACTATTTATTTTGAACAATTAATTTTATTGAAAAAGAATCTCAATTCTTAAATTAGCGATTGAAATAAAAGCAAAAAATATCTCAAATGAATTTGAAAAAAAACATAGCCTTTTTATTCCTAGTTTGTATACAGACCCTGTCTCAAGCACAAATTGATAGGTATGTATCTCCCGATGGGAGTAATACGAATGATGGAAAAACACCTGAAAATGCAGTTGCTACATTAAACAAAGCACTCAGCATGTTTGGAAATACACAAGGTGGAAATATATACCTCGCAGAAGGTATCTATCACGAGGAAGTACTTTTAGACGGAAAAGATAATATAAACATCCTTCCCGAAGCAGGTGCAAATGTAGTTTTTGACGGAACAGTTAGTATCGAGTCTCAATGGACCCTACACGAAGGAAATATATACAAAACACCCGTATCTCAAGATATTTGGCAGTTGTTCATCAATAACAAAGAAAAAGTGATGGCGCGTTGGCCAAATACTACCTTCGATAACGATGAGATATACGACCATACAAAATGGGGACATGGGAATGCTGTGCAAGGTTCCAATGGAACTATGGTTGACGAAACAGCATCAGACTTGGGGAACATCAACAACATTGGATCTATTGAAGGTGCTTTGGTTGTAGCCAACGTTGGGTCGTTTAGAACCTACGTTAAAAGTGTTACGACTGACTTGTACGATGGCAATAAATTTGACTATCAAAGTGTTTCAAGTTGGAAAGACAAACACCACTACTACTTTTTAGAGGGTAAATTATCGTTCTTAGACGCTGATAATGAATGGTTTTTCGGTACAGAAAACGGACAACGTTACCTCTACGCATGGAGTAGCAATAATGGAGTCGATTTGAATGTCGCGTCAATCAAAGGTAAAACACAATCTTATGCTATAGATATTCGCAATGCACAAAATATCACCGTAGAAGGTTTCAAATTTTTTGCAACTACAGTACGAATAGAAAAGGGAACAGATGTAACTATTAAAGACAATGTTTTTAGTTACCCTAACTGTTCAAGAAGGATGTTAGGTGTCAAAACATCACCTTTGGTAACAAGTGTAGATCAAAGTTTAAATTCAGGAACGCTTGACAACAACGGAACTTCTAGAAATTGTTCTTTCGAAGGAAATGTATTTGAATATACGGATGGAGAAGCATTGATTATGAGTGGAAACGATCACAAAATAAAAAACAACTACTTCCACCATATAGATTATTCTTGTGGAGAAATACAATCCATTGGTTTGTCAATCTACACGAATGGACGCGATTTAGAATTTGAACACAACATAATGCATACGCTCGGAGCTTCTGCTACCTTGAACCTAGGAGAGAGTGCAGATATCAAATACAATGACATCTCTTATACAGGACTGGCTCAAAGTGATGGTTCTATCGTTCAAATCACTAAGAATGCGGTAAGAGGTTCTGAGACCTCTCACAACTGGTTACACGATTCAGAGAAATACGGGTTCCGTTTTGATGCACCTTCACAAACACCTTGTACAGCTGGAGACTATGGGTTGGCACACCACAATGTTATTTGGAATTTAGGTGATGCTGCAGACAATACAGGAGGAATCGGAATGATGATCAAAGGAGATTATCAAGAAATCTATAACAATACCGTTTTTGACTGTACAAAAACGGATATTTTAATCATCAAAGAAACTTGTGTAACTACAACCGGTGAGACCAATCCAAATACATACACAAGAAACAATGTTGCAGACTATATCTCCAACCACAGAACAAATGCTGTGTCTAACGAAAGTGATATTCCTGGTACTCTTTCCAACAATGTCTATGCTTTTAGTGGACAAGCAGACGGGCAAACAAGAGGTAAACTGAGAAACGTATTAGCATACGACAGTAGTAAAATCCTTGAAAACAGAGCCTTGTACGATTTTAGACCAAAAGAAAGTAATAATGATTTGTATGATCAAGGAATTGTTATCTCTGAAACTGTATATGACGGTGTAGCAGATGCTAATATAACCGAAGGTTGGAAAGGAAACGCACCTGATATTGGCGCTTACGAAATAGAGGGAGAAAAGTGGGTTCCGGGTATCGATTTTGATCCTGTAACTTATCCCTGGGCTTGGCCAGGAGAGTATGCTTCTTTCAGTTTTCTCGTAAATACCAGTAGCGAATCTTGTCGTGACCAAAACAACGGAAGCATCACCATTACAGCCCTTCAAAACTCCGAATATACAACCCAAATAAACGGTGTTGACTATACATTTACAGCGACCTTAAATATTGATAACTTGGCTCCAGGAAACTATCCATTTTGTATTCAAACTGATGGATTTGAGCAATGCTATGAAGTCACTATCGCTGAAGCTGCATCTCTTACATCAACTGCTATTGTGGTTGACAATGGAATAGATTTTTCTATCTCCTCAGGAACAGCACCTTATCAAGTACAAATCAACGGCACTGAAGTGTTGAAAACATACGATACAACCTTTTCCGTTCAGACAAAACATGGAGATATTGTGCGTGTGAAAACATCACAGGAATGTGAAGGAGAAATACTCGAGGAAATGAACCTTTGGAATCGAATCGATGCCTATCCTAATCCTACAAAGAACAATACAACTATCTTTTTACCGATAGGTCAAGAGGAAATAAGCATCGCTATGTATAACAGCATGGGTGTGTTGATTTCTAAAAAGAACTATCCTGTCAGTGATGACAAAGTAGTACTCAATACAGCAGCGCTCAGTCCTGGAATCTACATCACACGTATTCTAATGGCACAACCAAAAACATTAAAAATCATCAAACAATAAGTATTTATGAAATATTTTATAACACTTTTTACTTTTTTATTATTCCTAAGTGCTTGTGGAACTGATGACAGCCCAAATACGGAACCGACAGAACCCATAAATTCAGCACCTTCAGTACCCGTACCAACTGCACCACTAGAAGACGCTACATGGGCAGGTACGGATGTGACATTCAACTGGCAAGCCGCTACAGATCCAAATGGCAATTCTATCAGCTATAGAATTGAGGTGGCCTCAGATATAGCATTTGCCAATATTTTAAAAACAGACGTTACCTCCTTTCTATCAATGACAATTACATTGGAAGAAAATAAGAGCTACTATTGGCGCGTACAAGCGAGAAATTTTGACAATGAACTGAGTGCATTCTCAACTCCTATAAACTTCAATGTTACAGAAGCAGGAGCGCCTGTACCTGAACAACCTACTTTAATCTATCCTTCAAACAATGAAATATGTACGGACAATACACTTGACATGAGATGGACTGACCAAACTACAAGCGATATCTCTGAAGTTATCTATACCTTACAAATTGCTTCAGATGCTTCTTTTGAAAATATCTTTGTTGAAGAAGAAACAAATGCAACACAGAAAACGGTGACATTGGATTTGAACACAACTTATTTTTGGCGCGTGAAATCGGCAAACACCGAAAATACTAGCAATGGGTTTTCACAAATCTATGAGTTTTACACACAAGGAGAGGTCGTTCAAAACTATTTACCAAACAGCCCTGTACTAGTTGCACCTAGCGAGCAAGAAATAGCTGGGAATACTGAAACACGTTTGGAATGGGAAGCTTCAGATCCAGACAACGACCCATTGGTATTCGATGTATATTTTGGAATAGATGCTGCTACAACTTCGAAAATTAGTACGAATCAGGTAGCTACATTTATCAATGTTGATACCGAAACAGCTGCAACCTATTATTGGAAAGTTGTCGTAAAAGATGATAAAGGAGGTCACACTTTAGGACAAATATGGAGCTTTACTAGCAATTAAAGACCAAATACTAGAATATTCAAAAGCCATTGTTTCTCTTCAGAACAATGGCTTTTTTAATTTAAGTTCTAAAAAAAATAGGGTTATTACGATTGTTTTTTACTTTTTTTTAGCCTTTTTGGAGGCCTTTGATTTTTTTATCTTTTTTGTTTTTTTACCTTTTTCTTCAGTGTACATCATTTCAATATCCTTTTGAGAATTTGCATCGAAGGGAATATAACGGTCTGCTAAACGTCCATATTTTGTATAACCTGCATTGCTTACTGCCTCTTCTTTCCACAATGCTAACCAAGTATCGTATTGGTTTCGCAACTCGGAGAGCACTTTAGTCGCTTTCTTTTGATTGCTAATATCATTCAACTCATAAGGATCCTCCTGCAATGCAAACAGTTCTTCTTTTCGTTGGAAATCTCCCGCTCCATACATCCAATGTATGTATTTATGCTGAGATGTTACTACCCCAAGAGATTGAGCAGAGGCAGTTCCCCA
>JBELHA010000050.1:0-16292 GCA_042091695.1 Flavicella sp. | reverse complement strand
CAAGCAGTTCAAGAAGTAGCAGATACCGTTATCCCTTATATTGTAGAGAACGATATATATTTTGGTAAAAATGTTTTGTTGCGCATGGTGGAGCCTGAACGTGTGATCATGTTTCGAGTTTCATGGGTAGACGATGCAGGAAAGATACATGTCAATAGAGGGTTTCGTGTACAGATGAATTCTGCTATAGGTCCCTATAAAGGAGGTTTGCGTTTTCACAAATCGGTAAATCTGAGTATTTTAAAGTTTTTGGCTTTTGAGCAAGTCTTTAAAAACTCATTGACAACACTTCCAATGGGAGGTGGTAAAGGAGGGTCTGATTTTGACCCTAAAGGAAAGTCAGATGATGAAATCATGCGTTTTTGCCATGCCTTTATGAGTGAATTGTTTCGTCATATCGGACATAATACGGATGTTCCTGCAGGGGATATTGGTGTGGGGTCTCGTGAAATAGGTTTCCTCTTTGGAATGTACCGTAAGTTGCGCAATGAGTTTACGGGTGTTTTAACGGGGAAAGGACTCACATGGGGAGGTTCACTGATCCGTCCAGAAGCAACAGGGTACGGTACAGTGTATTTTGCACAGGACATGTTAAAAACGAGAAAAGATTCTTTTAAAGGGAAGGTAGTTGCTATCTCTGGATCTGGAAACGTAGCCCAATATGCTGCTGAAAAAGTATTGCAGTTAGGTGCTAAAGTAGTGACGCTTTCTGACTCATCAGGATCTATTTACGATGCAGATGGAATAGACGAAGAAAAGCTAGCACATGTTATGGAGCTTAAAAATGAAAAAAGAGCACGTATTTCAGAATATATTAAAAAATATCCTTCTGCGGTATTTATGAAAGGTGAAAAACCATGGACTGTAGCTTGCGATATTGCCTTGCCTTGTGCGACTCAAAATGAACTCAATGGAGACGCTGCTAAAACCCTAGTTAAAAATGGATGTATTTGCGTCAGTGAAGGTGCCAATATGCCTTCTACTCCAGAAGCTATTTTGGAATTTCACAATTCAAAAATATTATTTGCTCCAGGGAAAGCTTCAAATGCAGGAGGGGTAGCAACTTCAGGATTGGAGATGACACAGAATTCTCTTCGTTTCAATTGGACACGCGAAGAGGTTGATGAAAAATTACAGGTAATCATGGAGGAAATCCACGATAAATGTGTGGAGTATGGTACTGGAGAAGATGGTTATATAGATTACGTAAAAGGAGCAAACATTGCAGGTTTTGTAAAAGTCGCAGATGCGATGTTGGCACAAGGAGTTATATAGTATGGGAAAAACTGCAATTATTTTGGGAGCTTCGGGGTTGACAGGAGGTTTTTTATTAAAAGAACTTCTCGAGGATGCCAACTACTCTCAAATTAAGATTTTTGCGAGAAGTCCGCTTAGAACAAAACACGAAAAGGTCACCGAGTATATCGGTGACCTTTTGAGTTTAGAGGTTTTTCAATCAGATTTCACTGGAGATGTGGTGTTTTGTTGTGTCGGAACAACCCTCAAAAAGACACCTGATAAAAATCTGTACAGGAAAATAGATTTTGGAATACCAGTAACAACAGCGAAGCTGTGCAAAGTAAATAATATTTCGACACTTGTTGTTATTTCCTCTTTAGGAGCCAATGCAAAGAGTTCCTTTTTCTACCCTCGTACCAAAGGGGAAATGGAAGTGTCAGTACTCTCCTATGGAATAGAGAGCACCTATTTGTTACAACCTTCTTTTATTACAGGAAAGCGAACTGAAAGTCGCTTTTTGGAATATGTTGGCTTTTGCATTACAAAACTACTTTCATTTGTATTGGTTGGACCTTTGAAGAAATTCAAATCAATTGCTGCCATTACTTTAGCAAAAGCAATGCATACGCTAGCTGAGGGAAGTAACACTACAGCTACTCGTATCCCTTCCGATCAAATCGTAAAATTAATCCAATCAAATACATAAGGTATGGAGTTATTAGATGCATTACAATGGAGGCAAGCCTGTAAGGCAATGAATGGAACGAAAGTACCAAAAGAAAAGATAGAAACTATTTTAGAGGCTATTCGTCTTGCTCCGACTTCAAGTGGTTTGCAGCCTTTTGAAGTATACGTTGTATCCAACCCAAATGTTAAAAAAGCCATTCGAAAAGTCGCTTTCAATCAATCAGTAGTCACTGATTGTTCCCATTTATTAGTTTTTGCAGCTTGGAATACCTATACGGAAGCACGGATTCATTCTTTCTTTGATTTGATCAATCTTGTAAGAGAAACGGAAGACCCAGGAGATGCCTCCTATAGAGAATACCTTCTTGCTACCTATCCGAAACAATCAGCAGCTTACAATCACAGCCATGCAGCCAAGCAAGTTTATATTGCCTTGGGACATGCGATAGTTGCAGCCGCTATTGAGGGTGTCGATGCAACTCCTATGGAGGGTTTTGACCCCGTGGCACTCGATACCTTGTTAGGCTTTTCAGAAAAAGGATTGCGAAGTACTGTGCTTTTGGCTTTGGGATATAGAGATCCCCAAAAAGACACCTTAGAAGGAAAGAAAAAAGTGAGAAAACCCAAAGCGGACATCATCAAAAGAATTGATTGAAATTTTTAAGATTGTATTCATAAAAAAGGCCTTTCAAACGAATGAAAGACCTTTGCACTATAAAGTTGTAGCTTACAGTACGACATTTACATTTATAATTTCAATTTCTCCAGTCCTTTCAAATAGAATTTGACTATCGCTTTGTTCCAAATGCATACCATCGGTGGAAGTTGTGGTTCCGTTTTTATAACGAACACTTATATTTTTAGTGTCTGATAGCGTGTAAACAATTGGTACTTGACAATAGGTAAAACAGATTGCGTTTTTGTCAAAGGCTACTAATTTTTGTTCACCCTCAATATTTGTGTAAGCAAAGGTACCTGCGGCATTTATAAATTCTTCCTTTTTGAGTAAAGAAGGTTGGAAAGAGATACTTCCCACTGCTATAGTGATACCGAGTTCTCCAAACCTACTTAGAATATCTTCTTTTACTTGCCCTGTCATCCCTGGTTGTTGTGCTCCTTTTCCTTCGGGTGTATGCGAATAAGGATCTGTAGGAAATGCCCCGTAAAGTTCTGGAGATTTGTGTACACCAATACCGTCATTGGCATCATAGTAAAGTTGTTTCAATGCCTCTATGATCTCAGGTTCACTTTGTATGTTGACCGCTCTATCATAGGTTTCTTGAATACCGAGTACCAATTTAGAAACCATGTGCCAATAAATTGAGCCTAGTCCTTCATAGCCGAAAAAAGTCCCTGATCTACCTGTAAAATATTTGTGCTGAAAGGTGTCTTCAAAAACCTCTAAAATAGCATTGTCATCTTCTGCAATCATTTTTCCATAGGTAATAGGTAGGTTGTTGATTGCCTTTTTTAAACTTTCTACATTGTTGAAACTTCCATTAAAATGATAGCCCTCCAAAATATCTTTTACTATAATTTCTGTGTTGCCATCTTTGACTAATTGCTGTAGTAGTTTTGAGTTTTTAACCTGTGATTTGTCAATGCTGTTTTTGTCGACAAATCTAGAAAGTGTTTTGTTAGGATAGAGCAAATAGCTGTTTTGATCTTCTCTGTACAAGGCACTTTTTTTAAGGCTTTGCAATAGCGAAACTGCTTCTTTGCTTGACAAATAACCAGAATTAAGAACGGCTACCTGACCTTCTAACATCTCAGGAAGTGTGTCTATGCCAACTCCCTCTTCAGAAAAAGTCATCAAGTTGTAGGCATGGAATAGAGCATCTTCTCTTTTGTTTGCTTTGATACTGTGGTCAATGTGTTTTAAAGCACTCGTAAAAAACTGTAAAAGTTGTTCTCTAGAGATTGGATTTTTTTCATTTTTAAAACCGTTGTTATATATAGATTCTCTGTAATTACTTCCCGCAGTTCCCAAAAGATCAACTGCATTTTTTCTGTCCTTATTAGATATTTTTGAACTTAAAATTACTTCAGTGTCCTTAAGCGTAGTTGCTACAGCTTCAAAAAATAGAGCCAATTCTTTGGTGATGTTTGCCCTGTCAAAGTCACTTTGTTTGATCGTTTTCTCAAAAAAGAGAACAAATCTTCTCAGGTGGTATAGGGTTACCATAGAAACCCCATTTCCTACCAAAGCGTTGTTTGCATCGTTCCATTCCGGTCTTTGAGTATTCATCCAAATTCCACCTTCCGGTATGTAGTTGGAAAGTTTAGAAAGAACCGTTGCTAGCAGTTTTTCAATCCCATTGACCTTGTAGATCTCTCCATGAATATCTTGTTTTAATGCACCGTCAGCTCCGATTTCATTCCTTCTTTTTCGAATGATATGATCTGCATTACTATCGAATTCAATAGTGTCTTTGGCGTCTTTTACAATATCTGTATATTTTTTTATTCTGTACGGAACATTGGCATAGACAAAACTATCTTGTTTCAAGTAGCTGATGAGTTTAGCAGGGAAATGTTTTTCGCTGAACTCTAAAAACTTTAATAAATAGATAATTTGGTGGTCTCCCCAATAGCCTATAAACGACCATGGGTCGTCAGGTTCTGTGATTTCCCAATCAAAGCCTGATTTTGTAACGCGGTAGGGATTGTACCCTTCAAAAGTACTAGCGTTTAAAAACTTATAGATCATACTTTCAATAAAAGCAGGATACGAATGTGCGAGTGCTTCCCAATTTTGGAAAATATCTCGCCAGTTCCCTTCGTAATCTAGTATTTTAGACCCGTCTTTTTCACTTTTAGTATTGATTGAAAATCGGTTCCAAGGGCGACTTGGATCTCCGTGTCTTCTACTAAATTTTAAAGGCATATATTCAAGTACCAATCGGATAAAATCAGTGTTTTCTTCATTTTCTAAATGCTTTTTCAAAAGCTTTACATCAAACTTTTCAGGCATCGCTTCAATAATAGCATAACAATGCTGTGGCAGTTGGCTGTTTGCTTTGATGAGGTAATTTAAAAAGTCTCCCCTTTCTATTTGGTAGTTCTCATCAAAAATACCTCCTCTCATAATATTGAAGAGCGTATTCGAAAAATGGCGCGTGTCTTTCAGGGTGTCTGAAGACAGTTGTACACCGTCCGAACCTGTTGTCAATGCGATCAAATCTTGGGTTCCCTTTTCTATATCGCTGAGGATAGCATCTAGTAAATTTGCGGGTTTTTTCAATTGGGCTTCAATAGCGTGTATATCTGATACCGTTTGATTTACATTTGCGATGAGTGTCCAGTTTTTAGTTTCTCCAGTGGAGACCTTTAGCGTACTTACATTGAAATAAGCTCCTTTCTCTCCTCGGATATCTATTTCATTACGTATTTCTCCTCCATTTCTAAAAACATCTAGTTGTTTGGATGAGATTAAGTATCGTGGGTTTTTAAACCCTATAGCAAATACAGTAGTTGCTTTTAAAGCCTCACTAGGTTCTGCTCTATCGACAATGATAGCACTTAATGAGTAGATTCCGATACCTTTTTTTGATTCCAGTTCACTTTTCTTGTAAGCATCTACTAAGTTACTTCTTTCATTTTGTAAGGAAGTGTTAGCACCACTAGGAAGTATATTTTGAAGTCCGTCTAAAACAGTTACTTCAGTTGTTTTTTCTCCATGATTTGTCAGTTTTGTTTTTTTGACAAAACCATATAGATTACTAGTATTCCATTCATAGCTGTATGCTATTTGAAGGTCTTTGTTTATTTCTTCAAAAATCACTTTATTTCCCCACTTGTTCTTGTATAAATTTCTTTCAATGGTATAGCTTCCAGATTGGCGTATCGAAAAAGGTTCCCATATAAATAACTTGTTGTCACGATGTATCTGAATGATGGTTTTATTTCCGGTAATTTCAATCGACTCAGTGATTTTATCATCTGTGTAATAAGGGAACAAAGAAGATTCACAATCTTTTCTACCCGCTGTAAGTCCTCCATTGCTAGCTGCAAACAACCAATGGTTGTCGTTGCTTACAATACTCATAAAGAAAGGACGCATGCTATCGTTGTTTGAAATTTTATAAAAAATTTCCCCATCGACTTCTGTGTAAGCTCCATGAACAGTTTTTATTTCATCTTGCTTTACTTGTGTACCTATGTAGACAGGTTTTTTACTCATAATTTTTAATTTATATTATTCTACTCGAAAAGGGATATTTGAGGTTGCAGCATGTCCGTGCCCATCGTCTGCATATACAAAAAGTCTATAGTTTCCTTGATTTTTTGGTGTTATAAAGTTAATGTTACCATTCTCTTGGGCAATTATTTGGAGGTTTATTTCTGCTGGGCGTTCTTCGTGATCTCCTCCTTCTTTGGTGGTTTCACTTTCTCTCAACACCTCCCATTTGTAAGTAATAGCGTCTTTTTCAAGATCATTAATCAAAAGACTTGAACTTACTTTTGAACCTGCAGAAAGCAAGACATTTTCATAAGCTGTTTTACCATTGAGGGTATGTTTTTTTATTTGAGGTGTTCTGTTTTCGGGCCATTTTTTATTCCAGATATAGTGCATTACATCTACGGACTCCGTTTCTTGACCGTTTTTTAAAAAAATACCATACCATGTAGGAGTCCTCTCTTGTTTGTTACCCCATAAAAAAACATAGGAACCAATACATTGTGTGGTATCTACCTCAATTCCTTTTTTATATCGCTTTAAATAGTTATTAGCTTTTACAGTACTATTTTCTTCAATAGGAGCACCCCAAGATGTGGTAGGTACTTCCCAGTGTCCAGTTGCTCCCCATTCAGTAACCATATAAGGACCCTCCCAATTGTATTTTTTTATGAGTTTAGGTACCGTTGGTAAAGGGCCATATATCTGTAAGGATAGAATATCAATCTCTGGGGCTCTTTCTTTTATTAGCTGAATTTCTCTCTCAGTAATACCTGCCAAAGAAGTCGTTGTTGGATGATTCGTGTCGATACTTTTAATCATGTTCGCTATTTCGTTGACTGCATCCCAGACTTTAGGATTTTTGTAGTGCAGGTTTAATTCATTTCCGATACACCAAATCAATAATGCAGGATGGTCTTTAATAGCAATTACTTCTTTTTTAATGCGCTCTAGTTGTTCCTTTACAACAATAGGATCGTCATAGTCAAAACCATGTCTCTCTCTACCGACCTCTATTCCCATAGTAACCATCAGTCCATTGGCTTGTGCTTCGTCAAGCACTTCCAAAGCAGTCTGTTGTCCGTTTTCAGTTCTCCAAGTTCTAAAGGAGTTACTGTTGTGTTTGGCCAGAGACGCCACGTTGCCGAATTCTAGTCCTGCACCTTTAATATAAAAGGGTTTTCCGTTTACCATTAGTTGGTGTTTCCCTTCTTTTTGTGTCAGCGTTACATTTGCAGTTTTCATTTTTGGATTTTCCTCTATATTTTTTCTATTCATAAAAACGATCGCAACAACAGCAATAACCAATAAGCTTATTATTTTCTTCATAATTAAGTTTTTTATTAGTTCTTAACGAGTTCTTTTTCAATTTGTTCAAGTGATTTACCCTTGGTTTCAGGAAGGATTTTTAGCAGTATAAAAAATCCAACAAAAGCAATCAATCCAAAGATGAAAAAGCTCATAGCATTCCCCAAATTTGACAATTCCCAAGGGAATATTTGTTGTACTACCCAGCTGGCAAAGGAATTGATAAAGCCTATAAAACCAATTGCCAATCCTCTGTATTTTATCGGGTACAATTCGGATAGTAATACCCACATTACCGGTCCTAATGAAAAGGCAAAGCAAGCGATAAAACCTAAAATTCCAATCAATACCAACACAGCGTTTATTTCAGTAGCTGCTTCCAAAATATTACCTTCATTTTTTGCATATACAGTCACCCCGAGCGCTTGTTTCATTTCTTGTTTGAAGTCTAAGTCACTTGTGTATAATTTATTTTCAAAGGGTTTTAATTTTTCTTGATCTATATTTTCAATAGTCGAAATACGCTCCGGTGTTAGTGTGTAGGTCGCCTGATCAAAACCGTATGCGCAGAGCGATAAACTTATTGCAATTCCTGCAATCCCAACTAAAAGTAAAGGTCTTCTTCCCATTTTATCAATCAAAAAGATAGCTATTATTGTAAAGACAACTGTTACAGAACTCATCAGTACTCCAGAAAAGAAAGAAGCATTGGTTCCTATACCTGTTTGTTGAAAAATAGAAGTAGCATAGAAATATACAGCATTTATTCCTGTAACTTGTTGTAAGACACCAATCACAAGACCTATTATTACAATGAATCGAATAGATGGTTTGAAAAGATCTGTGATTTTAACCTCTTTGTTAGCTTTGTCCTCTTTGATATTTTTTTCTATGGAATCTACTTCCTCAGTGGCTGTTTTTTCACCGTGAATTTCTTTTAAGATATGAAAAGCTTCTTTGATTTTATTTTTAGAGAAAAGCCATCTTGGACTTTTAGGAACTAAAAACATTAAGAAGAAGTAGAGAAGTGCGGGTATCAATTCCAACCCTAACATCCATCTCCATACATTCTGATCTGTAAAAAAACTTTGAGAGTCATTGTTGGCATTGTTGAGGTAGTAATTGCTTAAAAATGCAGCAAAAAATCCCAAAACAATATTTAGTTGTTGTACAGAAACTAATTTTCCTCTATTTTCAGGGGTAGATACCTCTGCTATATAGGTTGGAGCTAAAATCAATGCAGCACCAAAGGCAAGTCCTCCAATCATTCGTGCGATGTACAACATTTCATAGGAGATGGCATAAGCTGAAAGTAAAGCAGAAATAGCATATAAAAATGCCACTGCTATTAATATTTTTTTTCTCCCTACAAAATCACTTAACCTCCCTGAAAAAAGCATCGATATCATTGCGGCAAAGGAAGGAGAGCTTACCACCCATCCTGATTGTATTTCATCAAGAGAAAATTCAGGGCCTACATAAGCCATGACACCAGAGATTATTCCGGCATCAAATCCGAATAAAAAGCCTCCAAGGGAGACAACAAATGCAATTAATACCAGTTTTTTAGACATGTTTGTTTCGTGTTTTTTTGGTTAAGATTATAGTTTGAATTCCATGAGCAGGAATGGTTGTATGTCCTGTACTCTCATTAAATTCAATGCTGTAGTTTAGTGGTTGGTTACTTTGGTTGAGTGCTACGATTACAATGCTGTCATCATTATTTTTAAAGGCGGTTGCCAATAATTGATTGCTACTTGTAATTGCTGCTATTCGCTTAGCGTTTGGGCGAATAAATTTTGAGAAATGCCCTATGTAGTAGTATGTGTTTGTGTAGGTTACAACCCCTGTAAAAGTGTTTCCATGTACAGGAGCAAAACACAAATTACCGACGTGATTGGGTCCTCCTTTGTGGTCCAACAAGATGTTCCAATCCGTCCAGCCCACGGTTCCTCTGTTGAAATCATGAATCATAGATTTTCCGTAACGTTCTGCCAATTTTGGGTCTTCGTCTGTAATTCGTTTTAGGTCATAGGATTCGTTACATCCTTCCGTAAAAAGCAGTTTTTTTTCAGGGAACGCTTTTTGAATTGCTTCGACTCTGTCGTACATTGGTTGTCCGTCCTTCCAGTCTTCATACCAATGGAATCCTGATCCCCAAGCATATTTAGAAGCTTCTGGGTCACTGAAAATTGTGTTTGATCTTTGGTACAATAAATCTCTATTGTGATCCCAAACGACAATATTTTTTTCACCAAGTCCTTCTTTTTCTAAAGTTGGTCCCAAATAATCTTTTAGGAAATCTCTTTCCTCAGCTGCAGTGTATATACAAGACTCCCAACGTTGGACAGCCATAGGTTCATTTTGTATGGTAAGTCCCCAAATAGGTATTCCTTCGGTTTCATAAGCTTTTATGAATTTCGCATAATAGTTTGCCCAAGTTTGTCGGTATTCCTTTCTTAGTTTACCTCCTAACAACATGTTATTGTTTGTTTTCATAAATGCAGGTGGACTCCATGGGCTTACATAAAAAGTAAGTTTTCCTCCTGCTGCCTGTATTGCTTTTTTAATAAAGGGAATTCTAAATTCTTTATCTTTTTGTATGGAGAAAGTTGCTAGTTTTTTGTCTCCTTCTTCAATATATGTAAAGCTTTTTGAAGAAAAATCGCAACTGTGTATGGAGGTTCTACCCAACGAGTATCCGATACCCTTTTCGGTATCGTAATAGGCTTCTAGAAATCTATCTTGTTGCTCTTTGTTTAATTTAGCAAAGGTCTCTGCAGCAGCATCTGTCAAAGCACCTCCAATTCCTAAAAAGGTTTGGTAGGTTTTGTTTGCATTTACGGTGATGTGAACATCGGTTTCCTTAGGTTGTACCAAGGTGTCAAAATTTACAGCACTCGTTTTAGATAGTTTGTATTCAGATTTATGTGCAGTAGTATAGACACTGTTTTCATAGATTGACAGTGTCTTAATACTGCTCTTTTTCACTTGTTTTTTGAGTGTACAATTTGTGATAAACATCCCTAGCAACAAGAAGAATGTAAATCGCATAGGATGTTTAGAAGGTTGCATAAATTTTTATTTAATTAAAGGATATGATTTTTGAGAATTATTGATATACTCTCACATAGTCAATTTCCATAGTTCCTTCAGAAAAATTAGGAGCTATATCTCCTCCTAAAGTTCCTCCCATAGCTACATTTAGAATGATAAATTGTCTTTTGTTAAAAGGCCAGTTATCGTCATTTTTACTTGTAGGTTTATAGGTGTAATGTACATTTCCATCAACTGTAAACTCAATCTTTTCAGAGTTCCAAATGATTCCATATATATGAAATTCGTCCGTCACATCTGCGATGTATTGTTCGTTAAAGTAAGGTGTACCTCCTGAGCCTGAAGTGTTATGGATCGCACTAGAAACATCGCCAGTCTCATTCCCTTTGTGTTCCATGATATCAATTTCACCACATGCGGGCCACCCCACAGAAGAAATATTATTTCCTAACATCCAAATGGCAGGCCAAGTACCTCCTCCTTTTGGAAGTTTTGCACGGACTTCTACCTTTCCATATGTAAAGCTATATTTACCTTGTGTTTTTAATCTTGCCGATGTGTATGAACTACCTGAATACGATTCTTTTTTTGCATTGATTTTCAAAGTACCATTTGAAATAGTAACATTGTCTGCTCTTTGAGTATAGTATTGTTGTTCACCATTACCCCAGCCCCAGCTACCGGTACCGATATCATAATTCCATCTTTGAGAGGAAGGTTGACCGTCATCATTGAATTCGTCTGACCATGCTAATGTTTCGAAATCCCCATCGTTATCTAAAAGGTCCTCATTTACTGTGTTGACGATGTTTTGTAATTCAGTTAATGTGGTAGGAATAGAGTCAGCAGTTGCAATAGCTTCTTCATAAGATATTTGTGTACCAATGACTTCTTGAATTCCTGCATCCATAAGATCTTGGATTGTAGGTGTTCCATCTTTTGCTGGATTGTCAGAGGCAGCTACAATTTGTGCGATACGTTCTGCAACGTACATAGGTTCGTCATTTTCAGTACATGCAACAGTGAGCATGGCAAGAAAAGTGTATGCGATTAAAAGTGTCTTATTTTTCATTTTGGTTGGGTTGTAGAAGGTTGTTTTTATTTATTTTTTTAGAAAGAGGCTTTATTTCTAATGCAATCTAATAGTGAATTTTAGTCTTATTTTCAAGATAGTTTGTTAAAATTATAAGTTTTTACAGTTCTAATTTTGACAAGTATTTTTGTAAAACAGCGAGACCCTATTTTTTTATTAAAGTAAATACTAACTTTCACCTTTTGTATAAATAAAAAAATAAACCAACCACCTGATTACTCAGGGGGTTGGTTTGGAATTTTAAATTATTCGTATTTGAAATTATCAATGTAAGCTTCTACGCCTTCATAGTTGTTTTCACCATTGAATTGCACTACAATACGGCTGTATTTTGTTTCAGCACTCACTGCAGAAAAATCAAATGTAAGTTCTTGCCATACATCGTACTCATAATTATTAAGTTCTACATGTTGCCCTTCCCACGGTGTACTTGAGCTTCCATCTTGTAATTTTATAGCAAGTGTTTTCGCTTCAACATGAGCTTCACTAGGTGTAGGAACGTATACCATAACTTTGATTGTATACTTTTCAGTCAAATCAAACTTCGCAGTTTTTTCTTCATTCAAATCAAAACGAATGTTAGCATACTGTTGGTTGTTATCATTGTACATTAAAACAGTATCAGAAGTATTTGCTCCTGATTTTGATGGATTTGCAGTTTCAACATCCATTAATGTAGCACCGTCAGCTACCCATGTGATATTTCCGTTTCCTTCAAAATCATCCATTGGGTCAGCAACTTCTCCTGCTGGAGGACATCCATTTTCTTCAGTTCCTGCTTCTTCTGGACATACATCAAAAATATCTATTACACCATCGTTGTCAGTATCAGTTTGATCGAAATCTGCTCCAACACTTCCTTCTCTAGCGAATGTATAGTACCAGTATGCATCTGTTCCACCATTGTCCCACGTAATTCTTACTTCAAACTCATCTCCCTCAATATCTAAAATATCATATGTAATAGTTTCAGCTGCTTCGCTTGCAGAATTCAAATAAGGTCCATTTACAACTTTTGCAAGTCCTAAGTGAGCACCTTTACCTGATAAAGTTAACTTATTGTTGTCTTGGTCGTGGCTGTATGTATAAGAACCTGAACCGTCCATTGGACTTTCTGGTGCTCCACAATTTTCTGGTGCGTCACTTTCGCCTGTCCAGTTAATCCAAGTTTCGTCACCCATTTGGTTTTCAAAAGAGAAATCAGCATTAAATATGAACTTATCATCATACAAACAACTTCTATCTAAAATAACCTGTGCTGTATTTTGCCACCACATGGTTCCTTTTTCAGCATCAGGACCAACAAATAATGATCCTTCTACGTGCTTTAGAACCCATGTACCTACTAATGGAGACGCATCAGGCTCTTCATAGGTTACGGTAACATCTTGTGAAATTGTTACATCTTCTGCACCAGTTGCAGAAGCCGTAACAGATATACTGTAGGTAGCGGTTGCATTTGGATAATCGTACATTACTCCTGGTCCTGCAGTTGCCATTACATCTGCATCATTTGCTGCAGCAGCATCTCCAAAATCTACAGAATAAGCCGTACCTCCAGTAGATGTGGGTGTTACAGTTATTTCAGTACCATCTCCACTTGCTTCAGTAGTAAAACTTACTTCTGTAATTGTAGTTGTGGATCCTCCTCCATCACCCCCGTTGTCAACGGTAGTAGTGTCATCATCATCACATGCGATTGTCAATCCTAATCCTAGTAGGACAAACATTCCTGTTTTAAAATAGTTTTTCATTTTTATTGGTTTTAATTATTGGTTAATAAATTGGTGTTAATTGTTAATAATGGTATTGAGTTCTAATTGTATCCTGGGTTTTGTCCCCACGTTTCAACTGCATTTGCAAGGTTTAATTCTACAAGTGGTATTGGGAATATTTCGTTTGTACCCTCAGTAAAGTCAATTGTTCTGTCACCGATATTCACACCTGTAAGTGAACTGTTATAGGCTTCAAAAGCTTCTTTGGCTTTGTTTGTTCTCACTAAATCAAAGAAACGATGTCCTTCTCCTGCGAGCTCTAAGCGTCTTTCGTCATAGATAGCATCTAATAGATTGTTTTCACCATTGAAAGGATAGTCATGACTTGTGTTGCCAAATGCTCTTTCTCTTACATCGTTTAGGTAGTCTATCGCATTCGCTCCTCCACTTTGAGCTTCAGCCTCTGCTGCCATTAACAATACGTCGGCATAGCGAATGACTCTGTAGTTGTTTTGGTAACTTACAGGGTCTGATGAAACTGTGGCTTCATCTTTTCTTACCAGATATTTCTTGTTGTAATACCCGCTATTCTCTCTGCTTTCTCCATAGCTACCTGCGTTTGGTGCAAAAATGGTAACATTTTTTCTGAGGTCACCTGATTGAAAAGCATCGTTTATATTTTCACTAAATATGTTGATTCCCCATCCTGAACGATAAGTAGAATTGCTGAATGTAGGTCTAGGTCCGTTACTTTGAGGCATATAGTTACCTGCATTACAATACAAGCAGTCCCAATTGTTTCCTACAACCCCAGTATATTGAACTTCAAATACAGATTCGCTAGAGTTTTCGCCATCAGCAGTAAATAAATTAGTAAAATTCGTGCCAGTAACTAATGCGTATTTTTCACTTTTAATTACAGCGTCAAAAGCCGCTGCAGCCTCTGCGTATTTTTTGTGATATAGGTATACTTTACCTAACAGTGCTTGTGCTGTAGACTGGGTTATTTTATATACTTCTGAACTTGCTCTTGTAGTCGCTAAATTTGGAATGGCTTCTTTCAAGTCCTCCTCGATGAGTGCATAAACTGCGTCAATACTCCCTACACGATTGATGGTGTATTGATCACCAAATAATACTCTAGAGTCAACGATTCTTTGTACTTCGTTTCTTTTTTCCGTAAACAAAGGGATGTCTCCAAAATACTTGCACAATTCAAATACGAAATAGGCTCTTAAAAAGTAGACCTGAGCAATTACATCGTCTTTTCCTGCAAAATCAGCTTTGTTTTTAAATTCTAACACGTAATTTGCTCTATTCACAGCCGCATACATCAATTGCCAAATCTGTTGTATTTGATCGTTGTTTTCAGAGCTATGAGTCATCTTGTCAATATCTTGTAAGGTAGGTTGGTCAAACGTATTAGGATCTCCTCCAGCAATAATATCGTCTGATGCGGTATGTGCTACCATTACATTAAACATCGTCGTTTGTAGCATGTCATATACCCCAATCAATGCGTCTTCGTATTCTTCTTCATTGTTGAAGTAATTTTCAGAGTTGGGAGCGATTGGTAAAATATCTACTTTATCATCACATGAAGCCAGCATTGTACTACACAGAATGAAAAGTAGGGCGGTTTTAAATAAATTTTTCATCTTGCTTAAAAGTTTAAATTGATTCCTAATAAATATGTTTTTGCAATTGGGTAAAACCCTTTGTCGATTCCAGCTCCTATTGGAGTTCCGTCTCCTGTAGCAGAAGGGTCATATCCTTTGTAATCGGTAAAAGTGAACAGGTTGTTTCCAGACACATAAATCCTACATTTTTTAATATTTACTCTACTGATCAAGCTTTCAGGAAGGCTGTACCCTAGTTGTATGTTTTGAATCCTTAAATACGAGGCATCCTCCACAAAATAGTCTGAGAAGTTATCGTAACTTACTGATGCGCCGTTTACTGGGCGAGGAATCGTATTACTTGGGTTTGTTTCTGACCAAGAATCAAGTACGTAGGTTCCTCTATTGGAGTACAAATTTTTACGTTCATAGTCTCGTACCATGTCATTTCCTAATGAGGCAAATGCAGAAGCACTGAAATCAAAATTCTTATAATTAAAACCAATATTCAATCCCATAGTCATGTCTGCAATAGGGTCTCCAATGTTAGTTTTGTCTTCTTCTGTAATTTCTCCGTCTCCATCCATATCAACAAATCGCAAATCACCTGGTTTTGCATTTTTATGGTAAACACCTGGACTTCCATCTTTATTCAAAGGAGCGTTTGCGTTTAAGGCATCTATTTCAGCTTGATTTTGATAAATACCCTCTGTTTTGTATCCGTAGAAATAACCAATAGGCATTCCAGCTTCCATACGTGAAGTCAGTAAGTTTTCACCTACTAAAAAAGATCCATCTTCTAAGAAGCCTTCTGTGCTTCCTACATATAAGACTTCATTGTGAAGTTTACTAAAGTTATAACTTACATTGAATCGGAAATCTTCAGTTACATTTTTATTATACCCTACCAATAATTCAAAACCTTTGTTTTCAACGTCTCCCGCATTGATAATTGGAGGCGCAGAACCTGGTGCTGATCCACCGAGTACTCCTGAAACATTGGCTTGTACCAATAAGTCCTCAGTTCTTTTATTAAATACATCTGCACTTATATTTAATTCGTCGTTAAAGAATTTAGCGTCGATACCTATATTTCCCGTAGTTGTGTTTTCCCAACGGATCTCAGGATTCGATAGTTTACCTAGTGCTTTTCCAATCAATACGTCATTGGCGTCTGTTTCATCATTATTGGTGTAGATGGCTTCACCGTTTAAGAGAGAAAGAAAACGATCACCTTCAATTCTATCATTTCCTACAATACCGTAACTCGCACGAAGTTTAAGGTAACTTATTGTATTATTATTTGTCAAAAAATCCTCTTCTGAGATATTCCATCCCAAAGAACCAGATGGGAAATAACCAAATTTGTTCAATGGTCCAAACTTTGAAGAACC